>CAYGJD010000020.1:10958-13271 GCA_964350315.1 uncultured bacterium | reverse complement strand
GCTTTATTACGTTCACCCCTTCCTTCATCCTCAAAATCCGTGGACACGAAGTAAAGCCAAACTTCTTTTTCTTCAAATAGCCTATCCCCACCAAAGCAAGAATACCGGTATCGATCCCAGCAGCTGGGTTATTGATCTGGCGAACGACACCTTTTTCAATCCCTTTAGATTTTAAGTCTGCATAAACGCCGCTTTTTTGAAGAAGACGCCAAAGCACTCCATGCCCTCCGGGTCTCATAATCATTTCACCCTCTTCACTACAGACCCATCTTCCATCTTTATCAAACATAGGCACAGAAGGTTGAACAACAATATGAATAGAATCTGGAGATCTTCCAAACCAGTTTTTTTTCTTACACATTGCCTCGATTTCTGTTGTGTTATTTTTCTCATGAGATGTCATGATTACAATAGGAGTCTCTATAACAGAGTGAAAACACTTTTCATGCAAGTACTCTCGCCCCACTAAATCACGAATAATTCTTTCCAGCAGTGAGATCTCATTGAATGAAAAGCAAGCTGCCGGATATTCTTTCCCTTCTTTTTCATCTATAAGAGCTAACCTATCTGCCGCTCCACCACAAGGCAGGATTTCACATATATCCTTCTGTCTCTTAATGCCTTCAAGAACATATCTATCTAGTTGGTTATTCCCATCCCTCAAGTCAATAGGAGTTGGAGCTTCTACATCAAACACTTGCGCTTGAGAATTTGTTGAGATTAACTCTTCTATGAAACTTTGATATCCAATTACCCCACCTAAAGAAGCGTAAAATTCATCCATTTCACATAAAACATCCGCCAATTCGTTTAATTTTTTCTTCTCTTTATACAGTTCAAGTGCTTTTCCTTGTCCAAGAGCGATCACAATAAATAATATTTTTTGCCTCTGCTGTGTAAGAGAACAAATTAGTTGGTATACCTCAAGGTGATTTCTTTTAAAGAGTTCTACGCGAGAATCTTCCAAACGAAAAGAACGACTACATAAGCTAGACACGCGATTATCCATGGCGGCATTATTTAGAATTTTAAGAGAAAAAACAACACTTTTTCTCTATAGAAGATTGACAACTTAATTCCACTCAGGCAAAAAAAAGTTTTATTGATGAACATAGCCCCAAGGGCACTACTGTAATTTAAGGAGAAAACAAATGGCTACAAAAAAATTGGCTACAAAAAAAGTTGTAACGAAAAAAGTTGCAACGAAAAAAGTCACAACAAAGAAAAAAGCCTCCTCTGCATTTATGAGACCTTTAGCACTTTCAGAACAACTCGAAGCTGTAGTTGGAAAAGGACCACTTCCAAGAACAGAAGTGACTAAGAAAATCTGGGTTTACATAAAGAAAAACAAACTACAAGACCCAAAGAACATGAGAAATATTGTTCCAGACGAAAAACTTGCAAAAGTATTCGGCAGCAAAAAAACAATCAACATGTTCCAAATGGTAAAATTAATCAGCAAGCACGTTGACTAATTTAAGCTGAAAAGAATAAGTGGGGGCATGCTGTAAAGCACGCCCCTAATTTAACTCACTACCCTCTGTAGCTTCTTCACAGCTTTTTTATCGCTATAGCACATACCGCAGAATAAAGTTTGCTTCATTACATACCAACTAAGCGAAAGTTGTCGACCGATCGATCCTTTTACATACTTATGTGCCGTATCAAATCCATGAAAACAACAAACATGGGTTGTCCAATAAAGAGTCTCAACAATTGGAAAGATCATCATACTGAAGAACGCATTTGCTAACGTGATCACTGAATAAGCAACAGATTGTACAACAGATGCCAATTTCATTTGTTCACACTTTGCTAATCTCAACTGAGAATAACGAAGCGCTCTAAACACCTCTTTATTTTCAATACCAGCAACAGCCGTCTTAGAAAGGTACTTTGCATACTCAGGTTTGACATGGGATGCTTGATCCGGACCAAGCTTACCAATCAACTTCTCCCCTTTTAATCCCTTCACTTGATCCTTTGTTAAAAGAGAAAGCTTTGCTTCTGGAAGCTTCAATAAATCTTTCTCACTTTGGATCATTCGAACTTGGCAATCTACTAAATCTGTAAAACCAGCAGAAAGCATCACTGAGATTGTATCAATATCATCAACCCCATTGAGCCATTCCTTATGGTTCTTATTCCCTTTAATAAAATTTGCCATTTCATCAACCGTAAAACCAAATATATTTGGTTGTTCATCATAGGCAAAACAATAATCCATTTCTGCACGTTGAGAAGGCCTCCTAATAACTGGTCTTTCTTCTACAGGAGAATCATCAGATCTCCGCACAAAATGAGGATTCACTG
>CAYGJD010000020.1:0-10858 GCA_964350315.1 uncultured bacterium | reverse complement strand
GCGTTGACTTTCTTGGTTGGGGTGCCGCTTCCCATTCCTCTTCAGTATCTGCTGGCGATTCCACTGGCGTTGCTGTTCTTGGTGGGGATGCTGCTTGAGATTCCTCTTCAGTATCTGCTAGCGATTCCACTGGCGTTGACTTTCTTGGTTGGGGTGCCGCTTCCCATTCCTCTTCAGTATCTGCTGGAGATTCCACTCGCGGTTCCTCTGGAGTTGGCGTTCTTAGTTGGGGTACCGCTGGAGATTCCACTCGCGGTTCCTCTGGAGTTGGCATGTGCGGTGGTGGTGGTAGAACCGGTGATGGCGTGCGCGGTGGATAAAGAATTGCGTTTTGCTCTGGGGTAAAGTGTCTATAATCCAATGCTTCTAATCTTTGAAGAAATGTCAGATCTTCAATAGGGATTAAAACATCATTTGCTTCCCGCATCCCTTCTAAATAAGCTCTCAATTGACTTTGATCAAAACTCTCTACTTGATCCCTTATTAGATGACTACGGATATATGGGATAGAATCTCGAGTTATTTTCTCAACTGGTATATGCTGCACTACCTCTTTAGGAAGATGCATAAAAAATCTCTCCGGAAGTCTTTTGACTAAAGCAGAATCTTTAATTAAACCTACTTGCCTTGTGTTTAATCTAGTTAGTTTTTCATCTGGCAATTTGGCTATATCAATCTGATTTCCCAAAAAACCGATTTGTTCTGATGTCATATGCTTGCCATACCCCTGATCTAAAAGCCGAGACAAAAGGGCTTGGTCTCTAACCGTCCTTAAAGGATTTAGAACACTCTGTTCGTCAGAGATCTGATTTACATAGATTTTCAATTGAATGTCAGTAAACCGTAGCACCTTGTCTATAGCTATCTGAGGATGAAATTGTATTATCAACTCGTCTGTCAATCGAGGAGCCTCAATATGTTTGGCATTTACAGGTTGCAGGTGTGTTAAGAATTCATCAGGAATTCGGGCTATTATTCCTAGATTATCAATTAAGACAACCTGCTCTGGCAACAACTCTTTAAAACCATTTGAAATAAGGGTTCCTATATGATTCTTATTTCTGATCGCCTGAAATTTTGGAGTATACCTCGGTACTTTGATGGCTTCCACAATCACATCTGTGCTAAGACGAAAAATTTCATCCCCTTCAAGATATGATACTGCTGTAGGATCTGTGATCATATACATAAGATCATTCCTCCCATCACGGGAATCAGGCGACAAAAAACCATCTTTGTTATGTTGTAACATGTACAAAAGTGATTTTTGATCATCCGCCATTTCTCTAATTCTCCCTCTCCACTCATATGTTTGTAAACGGAGCTTTATAAAGACCTCTTGAGAAATATGCACAATCTGATGATGAGAAAAGTGGCTAAAATTTTCTTTTTTTAACACACTAGCATCTGCTTTGTTAACGGCGTCTTGATGAACATATTTCCACTGTTCTTTAGGAATTAGTTTAAAAATTTCTGGATCTGTTACGAAACCTAGTTGCTTTCTTGAAAACTTTCCAACCATTCCGTGTGGAAGTTTTGTTATCTCAAGACGTGATATAATCCTCTCTGGCAGCCTTTTAATACAGCGTATATTTGTAATCAAACGTGCTTGCATAGGTGAAATTAATTCCATCTGTTCTGCTTCCAGAAATTTCACCAAGCCATCAGGCAATGCTAGTATTTGATCAGAAAGACTTAAAAATCGCACTTGTTTAGAATGACTTTCATTCCATTCATGAATTTCTTTAGGGTCGATAGAACGCGCTGCCTCTATCAAATCTGAATAATCTTCTTTATATACGAGTTGTTCCACTTTATCCTTTTCTGTAAGAAGTAGGTGGTGTCTTCCATAAAGAGAACGTCTTAAATGGTAAATAAGATTTACAAACCTTTCTTTTAAGGTCTCAGCTTCGTCGAATTCTTCTGACTCCTGGCTAAGCCATAATAAGTAAAGTGGCAGATTTTTGAAGCAGTAGTTAAGGTTTCCTACAAGAATATTAAATTCCATCAACAAGAATTTTACAGCTTCATTTTCATATGGAAATGATTCTCTATTCCCTTCAAGAAACTCTTGATTTGGAAGAACCAGCCAAACATCGTTGATCTCTTTATGCGCACCTAGATATGCCTGAAGATTTTCTGCTTCGAACCGAGAAACAATGACTCCTTTATATCGGATTGAATTTGGCTCTTTGATGATCACCATGTAATTAAAATAGGGTCTTCTTCGATCAAAAATTGAGATATTCTGTAGATATGGCTTCATACATTTTGTTGAAATTTCAAGTTCTTTTGAAAATGCCCCTTGATAGCGTCTACTATATTTGATTTCACTCTCTTCAAACACCTGCCTCATATCTTTTGAGTAATGATTGATCACATTGAATTTTAGACGTTGAGTATCAATAAAAAGCTTTGGATCAAAGTTCCAATCTGAACTTTCAGTTAAATATTGAACCCCTTGCATTGACGCAATCTCTTGCTCTATTTCTTCATTCACTTCTAAGACTTGTTCAACAACACGCTCTTCTTGCATGACCCTTTCAACTTCCACACCATGCCCATCTTCTAGTCTTTCTTGCTGAGCAACAGATTTTGGTGTTGTTGTTGTAAATTCGTCTCTTGATCTTTGTGCAAGGACTAAAATTAATGCATGTTCTGCCTCTATACGACTAAGCACATCTGAAGAGATCTTTCCTTCTTTCGCTTCGGTCATAAGCCGCATCATTAATATTCGTTGTTCATTCAGTAACGTTTCTAAAGTTGAAATCTCTTCTTCAAGACTTCCATAAAGAGCAAATAATCCATCCTTCTCTTGAATAAAAATATATTCACGATAACAAGCAATACGTCTTTTTAATTCAGCTGAATTTTGTTCAATTACTTCTATTTGGAAAATATCTTCTCGCATTGCACACACGACGGCATTGACTAACATCTTTCTAAATGCTTTTAGTTTCATTTGAGCATTTTCATGCCCCTGCATTTTTAGCGCTTGCTTTTGCAATACTTTGTACTGACTTTCAAGATCTAATTGTTTAAATTGCATGTCTTCAAATTTCGGAAAAAGCGCAACCTCATTTTGCATCATAAATGCTTGTGCATTTTGCCCATTATCTAATTTCCTAAGGCGAGCCAAACCTTGACACTCATCGCTCATCGTGATTCCAACTTCCCACGTAGTCGCAAATTTTGCATCTGGGAGTGCAGGAGCATCGATCCCTACACAGTGCCTCTTATCGAGTAGTAAAAAAAAGTTTCCTGGCTCTAATTCATGTTTTTCTTTCAACTCTTGTGGTTCAAGTGACATCAATCGTTTTGGTTCTTCTTCCCCACGTAAAAGTACACACGGGAAGTCGGAGGTTTCTTTTCCAAATGAAGTGAAATAAACGATAGCTCTAATGTTTTCTGGCAACCCTTCAAGTGTCCTCTTAGCAACTTCATCGTTGGACATGTCTTTAAAAACGCCACCTAAATCAAGGAGTCCAGTAAATGTAGGCGATTTTTTCCCTTCTAATATTATCTCATCTAAGAAAACTGCGGGATCTCTTGTATCAACTACTATGATTGGCTCTGCTTTAGACATCCACGAATGCATTACATCAGAATTCACTGTTTTATCAAGCTGCACTTGATTTTGTAAAGAGTGGTGAAAAAGACCGACTGGCGGCGTTCCGCTCATCGCAATAAATTGCTTAAAGAGAGACACAATAGACATAGCATTTGAATTGAGCCGTAATTCATATTTTTCTAAAAATTCAACAAATGTCATTTTTTGTACAAGAAATTTCAACTGTGTTGATTGTTGTATTTTGAGAACGATTTCTTCTCTTTTTAATTCGAATTCATCCGGGGCATATCCAAATTTTTCACGACATTCTTTCACTGGCGATGCATCTTCATATGCTACCCCGAGCTCCTCTGTCATAAATTTTGTATCTAAAGCAAACTTTGCAAAAACAGCTGCTATTTGAGCTTCCTCAACTCCATAAATCACTGTTGTAAGGCACCCCAGCACCAACTCTTCAATTTCATTTCCGAATTTATTTGCAGATGGGGTATCTGCTGTAATGAAGGGAACTGTCTCACCCGCTCTTTCCTTATTTCGAGTCCTTCCAAAGTGAAAGTTCGCTGTCTTTTTTGAAAGAAGATAGGGCAAAAGCGAGTTCAATATATGTTTTGTCAATGCAATCATAGATGCTGCTTGTCTTTCATCTTCACGATCTGATTTTGCAAGAGCAAATAGATATTGAAGAAATCTAAAATCATCGTTCTCTAATGGCTCAATCTTAGGACTTTGTTCACTTAGCTTACGCTGTAAATCAGGGCGAATTCTCCCCGTTATATAACGTAATAAGACCTCTCTTTGCTCTTCATCATCCAAAAAGAGACCTTTATACTTTGATATCAACTCTGCAATTTTGGGTAAAATATCTTCCTGATACGTTCTAAGATTAAAGTACTTGGCTTGTTCATTTGTGCTTAATTTTAGAACATCTCTAATTCCTGGATGAGAAAGCACTTTTCCAATCTCAATAACAAGGTCGATAACAGCTTCATCTACATTCTCAGGATCCCCCATTGGGAAGTTAAGCTCTTCGTTGATATTAAGCAAAATGTGTGTTTCATCTGCTAAAACAACCCCATGCTCTTTTAACTTAACTAGAATCGACTTTAGAAGTGCTATTTTTTTAATTTTCTCTTTTAGTTCTTCTTTGCCTTCCTCTGTTGATTCATCAAGCCTTTGTAACTCATCAAGACAATCATAAAATTCAAGTTCCATAGATTGAATACTTGAGGGGCAAAGGATAAGAACTTTTGGAGAAAGATAAATCATTCCATCTTGAACTTCATTTAATGTCAGTTCGACTTCTTGAAGATTTTCAATGCTTAAATCTCTTCTATGTAATTTTAAAGTCCTTAATTCTACATTGAATGTTTTTTTCAAATTTTCTCGTAGCATTCCTTCAACAGCTTCAAGCTGAAATAAAGGAGTCATTAAAATCGGTATATTTCCCTGTTTAAGAGCAACAAGAGCCAAAAGATAGACCATAAATACAGACGTCTTTCCCCCTCCCATTCTAAATTGAATAGTAGAATTTTCTCCCTTTTCAATCGCCCCTAACAAAAATTGAAGTGATGAAATTTGATCTGGATCGACTCTCAACATAAAACCCATTGCAAACTCAAAAACAACCCTCTCTGGTTGAGCTACTAAATCTGCCTGGCTATTTTGACTTGTCAGTTCTAAAAGTTGATAGAGAAGCTCTGTGAAATTAGGGTGTTTTCCAACATTTTGCTCATCAAAAGCATCTCTTGTGTGATCAATCTGTAACTCAGTTATCATTATTGTTTGAAGTTTTTCAAGAGTTTGACCTATACGATTTAACTGCCGGTTTTCATTTGACGTTCTAAAAAACTGGGCCGACAAATGAAAAAGTGTTTGTATATCGTCATCAGAAAGGTTTGGGTTGGCTTTTTTATAGGCTCCTGGTTGAGCAAAAAAGAATAGATACAGAAGATCTGTGATATTAAGAGGTCTTTCAAGTCCACCTAAATAAGCAACATCGCCACTGTATAAATTCTCTTGTGAGCAATGGTTTGCTAGCAATAAAAGAGATCTTTCTAATTCACTGACTTCTTGTTCTCTCTCATCTTGCCTCGTTTCAATCTCTTCTTTTATTTGAAGAATTTCAACAAGTGACATTGAAGGTACTCTTCTCTGCGCTCTTTTCTCAAAAGTTAACTTATATCCTTCTAAAAATTCTTCTCTTGCAATCCTCTCAGCACTCTCCCATTTTGATGGCTCACGAATCTCCAAAACTGTTGGATCCGCAAAATGATCTTTTTCGTTTTTATATCGAACTGACTGTGTACACATTTTTAAAAGTGCTGCTCTTTTTTCAAATAAGAAAAGCGTAAATGATGCGATTCCTACTCGAGAAGGATCAACAGTAAAAGAATCCGGAGTAAGTATTACCGGCTGTTTTGAAGGAGCAGTTAATCGCCTAAGCTCAAGAGCTTGCGCACCTCTAGACTCTCTTACACGTGCTGGGCTTGGATCCAATCGCCCAAAATCAAGAGCAATCTCTCCTGCACCAAGGCTATGGCAAACAAGCATTGATTGCCTCCATCCAATAGTGTTATAATATTCATAGTATCTTGTCTCTTTGATTGGAGGAGAAAATCTAACTGTATTGCTACTTCGTAAAACTCCTAAAAGAAATGCCGAATTTTCACGAACTCTTGGATTCAATAGGATTGCAGCTGAAATAATCGATTCAACTTCATGCCGTATACGTCGATCTTTTTTTGCATCAATGCAACAGTTATATAGTGCTTTTAAATTAAGATTAAAATCTCTCATAAGTAGTAGATATTGATCATATTGAAGAGTACGTGGATCTAAATTTATGTCATTTTGTTGATCGGTTAGACCATTAAAATCTTTTGGCAACGATACCTTGAAATCCTCAACAAACGTTTTATGCGAGAGAACAAGAGATCTAAGATCAATTGTTTGCCTTTCTAATAGCATCATTCTAAATGCGAAAGAAGATCGATATTTAAATTTTTCACCTTCCTCAACCTCTTCCTCTGAAAGTTTTTTTAAAGCCGTTAAGATCCACAGCTCTTCCTGCTGTGACAGCCTATATTGAATTGGGATATTTCCCAATTGGTTGAGATATTCATGATAAATTAAGTCTAAACTAGCTAATCCAGACTGATCACATCTTGCTAAAAGATAAGAGGCTTTGGTACGCAACGCAGAGCCTTCTGGCACCTTAATATACTTACTTATTAAACCAATCAACTTATTCAGATTTCTCTTACAAGTAGGTGAATTTACTATATCAGCTTGAGACACTGTCTCAAGAAATTCTCTTGCAGATTCATATTCTCTCATGCCTAATACAAAATAAGCACAAATAAGAGCCTGTTCTTTTGATGCCGGAGACAATTTTTGTTGACTCACAGGAACTATATTAAAACCTACTTCCCCTAAAGCAGTTCGTGGGAGAGCTTTTTTAGCCCTATCTTGAAAATTGTACTCTTCTGGCATGCGAACTAAATCAAGACACATCTCTCCTTCTTGTTTCGTATATAGAAGATCAGGGAGTAAAACGACAACGTGCCCACTATCTGAAACCAGAACTAAAAACTGCTGAAGATATCCCAATTCTCTTTTTGTTTCTAATTGAATACTGTAAGTTGGATCGCTGGAGTAGCGCCATTTGTCATCCCCTCTTTTTTTCTCAAATTTCAGTGAGTTATATCTTGGTAAAGTAAGAACAGCATTTCCGTCCTCATCAGTTTCAACATAAGAAAATGATGGGTGCTCAATCGCTTTAACTAAACTCATCCCTGTTGAGCAATGTACTTTCTTTCCTTCAGTTGTCAGTAATTGTCGACCCTTAACATCAACATACTCCTCCCTGCCTGTTTCGCAGGAAGTAAAAATAACTCGATTATCAGGAGCTGCCCAAACATCGCACGCATCTATTATCGGCAAAGGAACATCAGATTTGACGTTATCTTCATTGATTAATACTTGATAGACTCTAAAAACATCATCTCTTCGAATCTGAAGAGCCCATGTTCCATCTGACAGTCTCTTTTCAATTAGAAAAATTCTTGTTCTTTTATCAGAGTAGGAAACTCTATAACTACCTTTATTGTTTTCAATATACAGATAGGCTGGACCGAATCTTGATGAATACGATTCATGTTTAGGATCAATAATTGCACAAAAATCCTTATTTTCATGTAGTAATTGTAGAGGGAAAGGAGTCTTAGATTGACTTCCATAGGTAAAAAGATCTCCTCTTAAAAGACAAATTGTCGCAGTAAGCTCGACGTCTGCAGCAGGTTCAGGCTCGGCTTTAAAAACAACTTTAAGATCACATACTTGATAAGAATCACAAGGCTTATCAAAAAGCTTCACAGATAATTTCTGCATCCCTTCTAAAGATGACGGGCAAAGCTGCGAAAGATGAGGAATAATTCTCTCTTCAAGAAGGAATACGAGGTAACCAATCTCTGATTTCATTGACTCTGATGTCAGAGGGTTATGTAAATGTGTCAGCCAAGAATCAAGGACTTCAAGGGGATCATATTCATTTCTAAGCAATAGCACTGATTGAAACAATGCTCTATGTAGACAAATATTCGCCTGATTCTCAACTTGCAACTTACCTAAAGGAAGTTGTTCCAAATATGAATTTGCGTACTCCCTTAATTCTGCAATGAATTCCCCATGTTCTGAGAGAGAAGAAGGCATAAAAGATAACAGTTGTATCGCTATTCGGATAAGGAAAATGTTTGTGTCAATATTTGCATCAGTAATATTGTGTTCCAAAGATTTTCTCTGCTCATGTAAGAATTTCAAGACCTCCACTTTGAAATGCTCATTAAGAAATGCATCACAAAAACTCTCAAATCGATCCATTGGGGCTCTAAAAAAGTGATGTTCAAAATATGATCGTATTTCTGGTGAGGAAAACTCAATGAATGCTCTTCTTGCAAAAGAGATTAAACAAGTTGGTCTTAATGTATGACTAACATATTGCTGTTTTAAAAGAATGCTTTGAAAAGTCTCTCTTATTGGAGATCCCTTAATCGCATCTCTATCTTCTCGTACTACTTCAGGATACCTGTTTCCCTCAAGTCTGCTAGTTCTAGAAGAATAAGGCTGATCAAGATATTTAAGGCTCAGAGCTGTAACATGTGGAGTAGCTCTTTGATTCATATAGTACAGATTTAGTGCAGTCTTATCAAAATTAGGCCAAAGCTGCATTCCAGTTCGTAAATAAGCACCTTGTGATAGTTCAAAGTTATGTAGCAAAAGCGCCGCATTTTGCATTCTTCGAAAAAGAGGAGCATCCATTGGATCTTCTTTTTCATCTAGAAAATGAGTGAAAGCATAACTCAAATCATACCCTATTGGTCCATCTCTTCTTTCGTCAACTAACTTTAAATTCTGATCTCCATAAGTTGTCATAGCCTCTTGTTTTATCGGATCGCTATAAATCTTCGTATAAAAATATCCTAGCACTCCCTGCAGCTTTTCTGGTTCAAAACGCTTATGATTACAACTCCACTCTGATTCAAATGGTTTTTGTAAATGCTGCTCTATATAACGTCTTATTTCTTTATGCCTTTGAAACTCGACCTCATCAGAAAAAAGTTGACCTGCATGACGCTCTGGTATCAAACCGTTTACTCCAAACTGAGCGGCCAAATCTGGATCACATTTTTTGCAAAGAATATGAACTACTACGTAAAGAGCTTGTATTGTATTTCTATGACGCCCAACTCGAACCCCATTCCTAGGCATTAGATCAACGTAATTGTTCATCAACTCTATAAAGCGTGGAATTAATTCGAACGCTCTTTTACCATCTACTTGCCAGCAATCTTCACATGATAAAGATCTAACAAACATCTCAATTAAAGCACGTTTTCCCCCAGTCTCAGTGCCAAACTTTTGCAAATCTCTTGTAATTCCCTCAAAAACAGCATCTGAAAGTTCATCTCCTGATCTTATTTTCATAAACTCTGGTATCACAGGAAAGTCTTTTGCTAGAGCTCTTCGTTCTACTTCAATTCCAGGAAGATATTGTGATCTTTTAGCTTCAGTAGTTGTATTTAATGGATCTTCAAGCACAACATCACGTCCAAGGTCAATCCTTGCAGCATCCTCTGCCCCCTTCACTTTATACATCAATGCGGATGCAACAAGTATTCCATGTTGGTGCACTGAGAGATCCCCCCTCGCTTTTTCGGCAAGCTTTGTTGCCTTATGCATCAAATTTCTTGCTGCAGCTAAAGCAAGAGTTCTGCACTTATGAGAATGTTGAGAACTTCCTATCAACGAATCGTTGAAATCATCTGTTAAGCAAGCATTTGCAGAATCTATACTCATAAAGTAAATGAGTTTTTTATAGGATGACTCACCAATAATCATTCGAATAAGAGCTAAGTTTGCCTTAATCGCGCACGTTCCTGAACGTTGCGCTGTAATAAAATCTGCCAATTCAAAATCTTTTTGAACTGGTGCCCCTCTTAAATGCATTGAAATCAGTTGATATAGAGTATCAAATCCGAAGGCATCACTTTTGAACTTTGAGTTTACTTGTATAAGATTCTCTAAAAAGACGCGGGTTATAAACTCTCTTTTTAGACTTAAGAAGCAAAGAGCTGGACTATACTTTGTTTTTTCGCCAACTTCGATTGAAGCATGAAACCGTATCCCATCACCTGTATTGATTGTTCTAAAAGAATAATCTCCATCCTGATCTCTAGTAATCAAATACACCATTGCGTGTCCCATTGAATCTAACATAAATCCACCTGGAATCGCTAATGATTCACCTACTTGCAAATGATCAATTTTTTGACCATACTCCTGTGCTAAATCGCTAATTTGTCTCTGATTAGTAGCCTCACCATTCCTTTTATCTTCCAAACTCAGAAGCAACTTTTTTGCTCTATCAAGATTAACGGGATCAACTTTTGTGTCCCAAAGATCAGCCCGTTCCAAATAGCTCCCTAACAACGCTGCATTTCTCTCTGGACTTCCCCCTTCAAGACCTGTTCCTTGTAAAGAGTCATCACAATTTATATGCGTAAAATCTTTAAAATTTATTTTTATATGAGATTGAGGATTAGATTCTAAATATCTCTTTGCATCTTCAGGTGAGACACTTTTCATTTCTGGGAGAGGATTTCTAATATCACGCCAATTAGGTGGAAATTGAGGTAAATCAGGTACTACCGGCCTAGCTGTTTGCAATTGTGCTTGAATTGCTTCAAGTTCTTTTACTACACCATCTCTTCCAACACTAAACACAGAAAC
>CAYGJD010000019.1:0-18808 GCA_964350315.1 uncultured bacterium | reverse complement strand
TCTCTTGGACAGACACACTTTGAGCTAAAACTTCTTGCGTCTCTTTCTCTTGGACCGTGACGTTTTGAACTACCGCTTGCTGAATCACCCTCTCTTCAACAGGAAGGTTTTGCGCCACTGTTTCTGGAGCCTTTTTCCCCTCAACAGGAGGATTTTGAACTACCGTTTGGTGAATTACTTGCTGTTGTGTATTTACTTGGACTTCATTCGATGATTGTACAGTTTGCTTTATCTTTTCAACGCGAACACTCTGCACTACTGATTCTTGAGTCTCTTTTTGCGGTGGTGCCCCGTTAGAAAATTGCTCTTCTAAATCTGCGAGTTTTAATACAATTTGATCGATTGAAACGCGATTCTTTGATTGAAGAATATGCAGTAGTGTCATTTCAAGATGGACTTTTTTAAATGAAAGTCGATTTTTTGCAGCGAGTAAATCTGCTAGGTAGTCAATAACATAGAGCAATTTTTCACATTCATATATTTTTATTGCCTTTTCATACCCTTGTGTCTCTTCTTCTGTAAAATGCTCGGCATTGATCGAAAGTTTCTGAAAATTAATCAATGCTATATTTCTATAATGTTCTAGAAGATTTTCAATGAAAAAGAAAAAGTCTCTTCCTGAAGTAAAGAGTCTTTTTGCAAGATCAAACGCAAAAGTCATATCGCCAGATTCATAAGCCTCATCAAACTCAAAAAGTTCTGATCTTGTGGCAAATCCTAAGCTCTCTTCAATGAGAGTTGCAGATATTGGGAATGTTCCAAGTGAAATTAATTGATCAAAAAGAGATTCACTATCTCTTAAGGATCCCTCACTTAGTCTCGAAATCAACGCAAAAGCATCGTCTGTAACTTCTACTTCTAGTTCTTTTGCGATAGATCTAAGTTTTTTAATGATTTCAGCTCTTTCGATTCGTCTTAAATCAAACCGTTGACAACGTGAGACGATCGTTGGCAAAACTTTTTGTGGTTCAGTTGTTGCAAAAAAGAACTTTACGCGTTTGGGTGGTTCTTCAAGTGACTTCAATAGCGCGTTAAACGCTTCTTTTGTCAACATGTGTACTTCATCGATAATGAAAATCTTATAATACCCTGAAGTTGAGGCATATCCTAAGGTATCATTAATATTACGAATATCATCAATGCCTCGATTGGAAGCGCCATCAATCTCAATTACTTCCAAGGATTGCCCAGAAGCAATTTCCCTGCATGAGTTACACTCATTGCATGGCTCACATGTTTCGGTTCGTTTTTGACAATTCAATGATTTTGCAAAAAGTCTTGCAAGGGTTGTTTTCCCCGTTCCCCTGATACCGCAAAAAAGGTATGCATGGGAAACTTTATTCATCTTAATCGCATTAATTAAGGTCTTTACAATGACATCTTGACCTGTAACTTCAGAAAATAACTGAGGTCTAAACCGTCTTGCAATAGCTTTGTAATCGATCATTTGCACTATATCACCCAAATTGCGTATTCTATATTAAATGATATTCATGTATCAAGAAGGAAAGACGAAAAATCATGGCAAGCGGACAAAAAAATAAAAGAACTGCTAAGAGATCACGTGATCTCAAGGACAAAGAAAGGCTAGGAACACGCCTTTCTATTGCGCTTTGCCTAACCCTAATTATTGCAGCTTTTATTCACTTTCGAGATGTTCGTATGGAATTTCTTGAAGTTGACAGTTTGGCAAAAGGGTATGTTGTCGCTCAAGTAGATTTTCAATTTCCTGACCCTGATGCCACTTTAGTGCTTCGTCAAGAGGCCCTTAGAGACGTTGGTCGTATTTACCGCCTCAGTGACCCTGAAATAAAACGAGTTAGAAAAACATTTGAAAATTACCTCATCCACCACCCGAATTGGCGAAAGCAAGTAAATGCTACTTTTGAAGAAATGTATAATGCACTTGATGCCACCTGTGAAACTCTGCAGGAGGCAAAAATCACTGATAGTCGGACTCTAAAAAAACGAGAAGAGCTGAAACAATCAACAGCAGATTACTATGTGACAACAAATCTAGAGGGAGATCGATTAAACACTTTACCAGAAAGCTTTTGGGTGCAGATTCGCCAGAAAATTGTAGGTCGGTATGGATTTCCTTCTCAATCAGTACAATTTATTATTGATTATTTTAAAGGTTCAAGGTGGAAAGTCTATCACGATGTCGATGCTAGCCGAATTTTTAAGCAAGCTGTACAAAACGAAATTCCAGAAAAGTTCACGCAAGTAAAAGCTGGAAACCGAATCATCGACCAAGGCGAGAAAGTAACTTCAAGGCATGTGGCGATGTTAACCGCGATGCAAAGCTCTCTTAGAGATTCGAGAAATTTATGGAATATCCACACAATCATTGGCTCTCTTGTTTATTCTTCACTTATTGTGTTCACTGGTGGATTTTATTTTTCTATGAGGCAACCAAAATTCATCAAGTCCGTCAGACAACTTCTCCTCTTTTTAACAATAATTATTATCGTACTACTTTTTGCAAAAGTGACTGAACTGCTTCTTCTGCACACAACCTCTCAATGGATTGAATATGTACGTTACCCAATTATAGTTCCCCTTGCCTCTATTTTTCTTTGCATCCTTCTTAACGAAGAAATTTCTCTATTCACGACCTTTTCTCTTACAATCATGATGGGAATAACTCTTGCTTTTGAACATAGTCTTTTTCTTTTCATGAATTTGGTGACTGGGATTACATCTGTTGTAACTGCAAAAAACATGAAAAAACGAAAAGAAGTCTTTGTAGTATGTACAAAAATATGGACTGCCTCTGCTTTTGTCGTTTTTGCCTACAATCTTTCTTTCAATACCATTTTCACCTCCCTTATGTTAGTAGATCTTGCAGCCACATTAATCAACTTTATGATCATAGCTATTCTTCTCATTGGCTTAATGCCAATTCTGGAGTCTCTATTTAATGTGATGACTGATATGACATTGATGGAGTACATGGATCCAACAAACGAACTCCTAAAAAGATTAGCAATAGAAGCACCAGGCACATATCAACACTCTCTATCTATCGGTCATATTGCTGAATATGTCGCGAATTCTATTGGTGCCAACGGTCTCTTTTGTAGAATCACAACTCTTTACCACGATGTAGGAAAACTTAACACCCCACACTACTACACAGAAAATCAGAAGCTTAGTGGCGGAAAACCCTTCAATATCCATCAACTGCTAACTCCAACAGAGTCAGCTTATATTATCAAATCGCACGTTCAAGATGGAGTTGCCCTAGCAAAACAAAACAAACTCCCTCAGCCTTTCATAGACGTCATTCAACAACACCATGGCACAACTCTTATCAGATATTTTTATGTAAAACAAATTGAAGAAATGGGTGGAAATGAAGCAGATGTTGATGAAAATGCTTTCAGATATCCGGGACCAAAGCCTCAAACAAAAGAAAGTGCAATTATCATGTTAGCTGACTCTTCTGAAGCAGCCTCTCGATCACTTGAAGATAATTCCGAAGAAGCTATTCGAGGCCTTGTTGAAAACATTATCTCTGAAAAAATTAACGATGGACAATTTGATAGTTGCCCACTGACATTTAGAGAATTATTTACCATCAAAGAAAAACTTGTTGAAATGATTAAAGCGACAAACCATCTTCGAGTTAAATATCCGGAGTTCAAAAAAAATCATGAAGAAAAAAATCCAATTCAATCCTGAAACTGCAGATAGATCACATGTTCTCCATGAATTTTTTTCTCTCCACAAAGAATTTTTCGAAAATTTAAGTTATGCTTCAGCCAAACGTCTTATCCACTTTCTTAAAGATGCAGAAAAATCTAAATCAATTATCCAACACGCCCTTTTTGATCCTCATCCTAAAACTCACGGCAAAATTGAGAACGATATAGAGAACACTATCATAGCGTTAACTAGCTGGGTTGAAGGAAAAGTCGATGTAGAAGTGCCGTCTGATTTTCTCAATGACTTAAAGAAATGGATTATGAACTAAAAGTCATACTTTTTAGAAGCTTTATCAACAGCATTTTTCGAATCGATTTGGCTTATTGCTTCTTTTATCGCTGGAATAAAACGTGGTGCACAAGAAAGCTTTGTCACTCCTAATCCAATCAATAGTTCTGTAAAATTTGGATCAGATGCGATTTCTCCACAGACACTCACATCAATTCCAGCTTTATTTCCCTCTTGAACAACAGTTTTAATCATACGCACGAGCGCGGGGTGACCATAGCTATATCTTTCACAAGTGCTCGGATTTGTTCTGTCTGCAGCAAAAGCATACTGAACTAAATCATTCGTACCAATCGATAAAAAATCACACTCTTTAACTAATTGATCACACATGATTACAAAAGCTGGCACTTCAACCATACAACCGATTTGTATATCTCTACAAAAATCAATTCCTTCTTGATCTAACTCGGATTTCACGTTTTCGATAAAGGCTTTTGCTTCTCTTAGCTCATCAACATCACTGATCAAAGGAAGAAGCAACTTCATTTTTCCAAATTTAGCCGCTCTTAGAATTGATCTAATTTGTGTTGAAAAGACTTTCGGATGACTGATAAGAAATCGAATAGATCTGCAACCTAAAGCAGGATTTGGCTCATATCGATCATTAATTAAGTATTTTTTGTCTGATCCAATATCAAAAACTCTGAATGTCACATCCATGTTGCCTGACAGTTGCATCAATTTTTTATATAACTCAAATTGTTCCTCTTCGCAAAACAACTCAATATTTTCCTTTAAATAGAGGAATTCAGAACGGATTAAGCCAATCGTCTTCGTCTTTAACTCTTTCAACAAATAGAGATCGTGTAAATCTTCAAGATTCGCCTGAACTTCAATAATCTTTCCATCTAAAGTTTTATCAACATCTTCAAAAGAATCGCTCTGATTCACAATATAGGCATATCTTGTCGCTTTAATCTCACTATATTCTTCCATGCTTTCTACAGATGGATTAATAATTACAATCCCCTGATGTCCATCAACAATGGTTTTTACGCTTGCAAATTCACTCAATTTAGAAATGTCTATGTTTGAGATGTAGGGAATTCCCTTCGCTTTTGCAATTAAAGCAGCGTGTGATGTCGGTCCACCAAACTCGGTTACAAAAGCACGAATTTGATTGGGAGAAGCTTCTGCTGTCTGTGATGGAAAAATTTCTGTAGAACACACAATCGAATGAGATGGAATATCATCAGTAGTTAATGCCGCACTAGGCAGTAAATGTCTGAGCACTCTCGTGAGCAAATCTTTTATATCAATATAACGTTGTTTAACATTCAGGTCGCTTGATTCAAGAAATGCTTTTTTATAGATCTCCATTTCTTGTACAAAGACGCTTTCTGTGTTTTTTAAAGAGATCGAAATCTTTTCCTCAATTCCATCTGTCAGCGCTGGATCATTTAACATGTGGATATGAGCATCAAGAATAGATACCGCTTCAAAAGAACCTTCATCATTCAAACAAGACACTAACTTTTCGAGTTCTTTTCTGCTACAGATCAGTGCTCGTCTGTATCTTGCAATTTCTTGTTGGATTTGAGCCGATGAAATAGAAAATTCTGGAATCGTGCAAGATTCATTATTCTTTAAAACATATAGAGAGCCAATCGCAACACCTGTACTTACAGCTGTTCCCTGAACTCTTATCTCTTCTATTGTTTTTGTCACTTCCTCAACTCTTGAGTTTTCTCAGTCGAACTAGTCTATGTGAGTAGGCTATATTTGACTAGATATTTTTTTCTGGCTACTTTTTTGTCTTCTTGCAATGGTCTCTAATAACTTCACGTTAAACTCTTTTGCAGAATTATACCCCATCCCTTTTAGACGATAATTTAATACAACTGTTTCCAAAAGCAGAACAACGTCACGCCCTGGTTTTACAGGCATAATACAATAAGGTAGTTTTACTCCTAAAATATCTAGATACTTTTCTTCCAAGCCAACCCGATCATAAAAATGTTTATCATCCCACACTTCTAATTTAACTGCGATATCAATACGCGCCTTTTCACTTATACAAACTGCACCATAGAGGTGAGCAACATTAATGATTCCAATACCACGAATCTCAAGCATGTGCCTGGTCAGCTCTGGTCCACTTCCTTCAAGCCTTGCACCCTCTTGCTTTCTAACGATCACAACATCATCTGAGATAAGTCTATGCCCTCTTTCTATCAAACCAAGAGCTGTTTCACTCTTTCCAACCGATGAATCTCCTTGAATTAACACACCAAGTCCAAAAGCATCAACCAAAGTACCATGACATGATATTGAAGGAGCAAATTCCTCACTCAGAGCTACCGTTAATTTCTGAAGGATCTGGGAGGTTGTTAGACTTGTTCGAAAAAGAGGAATCTTCTCTCTAACACAAAGTTCAACCATCTCATTATAAGGCTTTAATCTTCGAGAGACCATGATTAATGGGAGTTGAGCCGAAAGTATGTTTGATAAACGACGTTTTCTGACCCCTTCGCTCAGCTTGCGCATGTATTCCATTTCAACGCGGCCAAAAACTAAGATTCTTTTGGGAGAATGTCCTTTTAAAAAACCTGTTAAAGATAATCCAGGCCTTTCTATTTCTGGGACACGAATAGTTCTTCTAAGTCCCTCATCGCCAGCACAAAGATCAAGTTTAAGCTCTTCGCGATATTTTTGGTAAAAATCTCTTACCTCAAGCATCCTCTTCTCCAAGACAGACGGCAGAATAATCACTTTACACAAGGATCTGCTTAATGTATATATTTATATCGAGGGGAGGCCTTGTATCTAATGAATCTCAAAAGACTTATAATCATTGGCGGTGGATTCGGTGGCATCAATGTATGTTTATCATTAAAACATGCAAAATGCGAAATTGTATTAATCGACAAAAAAAACCACTATCTATTCCAACCTCTTCTATATCAGGTTTCTACAGCAACTCTCTCTCCAAGAGACATCTCCCTTCCTCTAAGAGAAATCTGCGCTGGCCAAGCAAACGCAACTGTCGTGATGGGAGAAGTCGTTCAAATCGACAAAAAGAAGAAACGCGTTATCTTGGGAAATGGAGATAAATTTGAATATGACTACCTTATTGTAGCTATCGGATCTAGACACTCATATTTCGGAAATGACCAGTGGTCAGAAATAGCACCTGGAATAAAAACCCTGAAAGATGCCTTAAAAATTCGTGAGCATATTCTTACTTCCTTTGAGAAAGCTGAAAGGCTTGATTCAATTTCAGAATCGTATAAATTCCTCACCTTTGTCATCGTTGGTGGAGGCCCTACTGGAGTAGAATTTGCTGGGACAATTGCAGAGTTAATTCGAAAAACAATGAGGAAAAATTTTAGACGAATCCGAACAGAAAGAGCACGAGTCTTTTTAATCGAAGGGTCAGATCGTCTCCTTCCCCCATTTCATCCAAAACTCTCTGCGAGAACAAAAAAAGACCTTGAAAAAATGGGTGTCACAGTTTTGACAAATCGTGTTGTGACAAACATTACAGAAAAAGGTGTTGAGGTTGGGGATACATTTATAGAGGCTCGTAACGTCATTTGGGCTGCAGGAAATACAATTCCAGCTGTCATAAACACTCTCGATGCTGAACAAGATCGGCAAGGACGCATACTCGTTGAAAAAGACTTATCAATTCCAAACCATCCTGAAATCTTTGTAATTGGTGATGCTGCACACTTTAAAACCGATAAAGGGAAAATCTTGCCTGGCGTTGCTACTGTTGCTATTCAACAAGGCCGTTTTTTAGGAAAGCTCTTAAAAAAAGAAATTAAAAAAGGTGGCATACCAACACCTCGCACAACTCAATTTAAATACTTTGACAAAGGAAGCTTGGCTACGATCGGTTCATTCAAAGCTGTAGGAAGCATGAGAGGGTTTCGTTTCACTGGCCTCTTTGCTTGGCTTATTTGGGGATTTGTTCACGTTGCCTATCTAATTGGATTCAGAAACCGACTAAGTGTTGTTTTTGAGTGGGTGATTCACCACCTGACAGGCGCAAGATCTGCTCGTATCATTCATGGAACAATTGATGAAAACCTTCCCAAAAGAGAGGAATCATTTGATGAAACTCTTTATAAAAAGGAAGATTCTAAGGAAAAGACTACGAATTCCCTATAAAATCCTTGATCAATGAAATCACAAGTTCTGGTTGTTCAATATGAGCTGCATGCCCACCATCAATCAAGACATACTTGGTGTTTTTAATTTTTTCTGCCAACTCCTCCCCTAAATGTGGAGGAATCATGATATCTTCTTTTGACGAAATGACCATCGTTTTTGAATCGATTTTATTTAACCATTCATTTGAATCAAAAACAAGGAGCGCCTCTATCTGGTGCTTAAATCCCAGTGAGCTGATCACTCTTTGCTCATAAAACTGCTTTAGTTTTTGTTTTCTATCATCATTGTCTAAATGTTTATCTGAATAGATCCAAGGCATCAAAGACCAAAAGATTTTCTTCATTGGGATTTTTTCTTCTAAAAGAGACAGAATTCCTTCTATTACAATACAATCGCGTGAATTCAACTTAGCAAAAGTATTACACAAGATCATGCCATCAAGTCTATTAGGGAATTTACGAGCAAACTCTTGCGCAACTGCTGACCCCATAGAATGACCAAAGATAGTCGCTTTTTCAATCCCTAAATGGTCAAGTAAATGCGCCACATCTTCGGCTATATGCTCTATTAAAAACCCATTTTGAGAATATTTTGTCTTACCAACACCACGTGCATCAAACATGATCACTTGAAAATGAGCGCTTAAATCAACAATTAGCGTATGCCAATAGTAATCAACACTACCTGTTAAGCCACAGATCAATACAAGAGGTTTCCCCTCTCCACATATCTCAAAATAGAGAGTCCCATCATCTGTTTTTGCTTCACCCATAAAATAATACATACAACCTTGTATCGAAAAAGTCACGCTTTGAGTTAAAATTCCTTCCCATGAAACAACTTTGGATGCGCATACCAGGCGTTTTTTACGGAGTAGCAATCCTTAGCGGCGTGAGCTTCTATTTTTGCTTTCCCTACCCACTTCTACTTGGAATAACAGGAAAAAACCGCATTTCAATTTTTGGTTTTTATCTCATTGCCTTTTTATCCTATCTCAACACAAATGTCTCAGTTGATCCTGAACTTCCGGGAACGTACACCAAAGGAACTGGATATTATTCAGTAAATAAAATCCGTAGATCAATCGCCACTAGACACGGATTTTTTAACTATCAAGGGGAGCTTAGTTACTATAAATCAGGGGAAAAAGAGTATTTCAACCTCCCCTGCTACATCACAGTCCCAGACAACATTCATCGACCGCTTGGAAACTGTGACTACGTTATCAATGGGAAGCTAAAATACATTGAACATGGGCTTTATCGTATGGTTGTCGATGAATGGCATCCCGTCAAACGAACATATTCAGTTGCTGAACTCAGACTTTGCTTGAAGGATCGCATGCGAAGGTATTTAAAACACCACGTGAAGGACCGTCTGACATACAGCTTTTTTTCCTCCCTTGGCACAGGGGAAATCGAAAATCAAGTGCTAGGCATTTTGTTTAGTAGAGCAGGCTTAAGTCACACCCTTGCCATCTCAGGATTTCATTACACGTGGCTATTGATTGCATTATGGGGAATAACATCTGTTTTCTTTCCAGGGAGAGGGACACCCATCGTGCTCATCATACTTATCACTGCATACTTTTTTTTCATTGGTGAGTCTCCATCGTTAAAAAGAGCATGGCTTGCTTCTACAATTTTTTGCTTCAGCATGCTCATTACAAATAAAGCAAACGGATTAAACTCATTGGGACTTGCAACCGCAATATCATTAGGATTAGATCCAAACACCTTATTTAGCATCGGTTATCAATTAAGCTATCTAGCAACATTCTCCATTCTAGCCATCTACCCGACTATTGAGATGTGGGCTAGAAAAATCCTCCCCCAAAGAAATCATTTCGAAATGGCGGAATTGCCCTTCATTGATCAAATCATTGCAAGACTAGCGGGGATTATTCGCCGAATTTTAGTACTAACCCTTGTAATCAACCTCTCAACCTTCGTGATGGTCTTGTACTACTTTGATTTTTTTTCTTTAACAGGCCTATTGTTCAATTTATTTTTCCCTCTTGCGATCACTCTCTCATTACTAGGAATATTCATAGGACTTCTGCCTATAATTGGCCCCTTTGTATTAGCTGTGAATGCATGGTATTCAAGACAACTCCTCGAGATGATTTATTGGGGAATAAGCGGACAAGGAGAGAAATTGACCTGGGTGATTCCATCGTGGAGTGTGGCATGGTTCGTCATGGGAATTATCTCTATTGGGTTGTTCCTCTCACAACGCAGATATGAGTTGACGAGAATTTAGGAGGGAGGGTAAAATGTCGACACTTTTATGTGGCGGTAGTAGCTCAGTTGGTTAGAGCGCATGATTGTGGTTCATGAGGCCGACGGTTCGATCCCGTTCTATCGCCCATTTTTTCTCATTATCATTCATTGTTTTTTTTATCCTTGCTCGGTATGATGCGGTTTTACCCTAGTAGGAGTTTGTGTTGCCCTGGGTCATGAAGAAAAAAAACCGAAAAAAGAAGCCAAAGACTCACCACCACCCTGAAGCTAAAGGCCTTTTATTTATTGGCTCTGCTTTCATTTTGTCTATTTGTTTTTTTAGCTTTGTTGATGGTCATCATGAACAAAATTGGCTTGGTCTTTTAGGTCATGCTGTCGCTTATGGCTTTCACTATGTTTTTGGTTTAGGTTCGTATGCAATCGCTCTTTTTCTTTGTTGGTTGGGCTGGCGTCTTGTTCGCATTCGCTCATATGATGGCGTAATGGTAAAGACATTTTACTTTATGTTTGCCCTCTCCTCATTTTGCATTTTATTGAATTTACTTGCTGAGACCAAATGGTTTGACATGTCTATGCTCTACTCTCGCGTCTATTCAGAAACTGCCATTCTCTACACGCCTACTCCTGTACGTTATGTTCGTTACAATATAGGGGGTGTTCCTTTTTATTATTTATTTCGAGATCTCCCCCATGTAAATCTACAAATGCTTTTATCGAACGTTGGCGTACTTATTCTATTCTCAAGCATTCTCTGTTTTTCCCTAATTCTTTTAACCGATTTAAGTTTTTCTCTGGGAGTTCGCCGTCTGATGCGCATCTTCCCAATAATTTTTGATTTTACCGTGATAGGACTGAAAAAAATTCTCGCTCTTCTTCGATATTTCCTCCCTTCTACCCCCGTTGAAGCAAACGAAGCTTACCCTTCAATTGCAACAAGAAGTCGCAAAAACATTATTGGCCATCCTCCTCCATATAATAGTAGAGAAAGGCAAACCCGAGAAACTCGTGAAACTAGAGCAACTCGAGAATATCCTCCTGAGCCAAAGAGAAAAGCAAGGATTACCCCTTTTGAAGACCTTCAAAATTATACCGAAGTTGAAGACGCAATCGTTGAAGAAGTAGACTCTTTACAAATCACCATGAAATCCACTGCTAAAAACAAAATGGTGATCGATGATTTTATCGAAACAAGAACCCTAAAAAAAGCAAAGAAAAACAACCTCTACGCCCCTCCCCCTTTCTCTATTCTAACCGATGCAAAACAAGTCGATCAAACAGGCTTAAAAAAAGAACTCAAACGACGTGCCGAAATTCTTGAAGAGACTTTGTATAGCTTTGGAATTGAAGCAAAAGTTGGCCATATTTATTCTGGCCCTACAATCACATCATTTGAAGTTCATCCTGCAATCGGTGTAAAAGTCCAAAAAATCAAAGCCCTTGAAAATGACATCGCTTTGAATTTACAGGCCCAATCGATTCGCATAATTGCGCCCATCCCCGGAAAAGCTGCCGTTGGTGTTGAAATTCCCTCTCTTTATCCACAAGAAGTCGGCTTTAAAGAGATGCTCATGACATACCGTCGATCAGATGTCAAATTTCACATTCCGATCTTATTAGGAAAAACTGTCAGCGGTGACGATGTCATGTGTGATTTGACTAAGATGCCTCACTGTATCATCGCAGGGGCAACAGGATCTGGTAAATCTGTTTGTATCAATACAATCATTATGTCGATCCTAATGAATTTATCGCCTGATGAAGTGAAACTCATTCTTATCGACCCCAAAAAAGTTGAACTCACTTTTTTCTCTAAACTTCCTCACCTAATCGCCCCTGTTATTACAGAGCCTGCAGGAGCCTATGCTGCGTTGCAATGGATTGTTAAAGAGATGCAATACCGCTATGAAGTGTTAAAACGGATTGGCGTGAGAAATATCACAGCATTTAATAAGCGAAAAATTGATTTAGAATTTGAAGAGAGCCTTGAGTGTGAAGTTCCAGAAAAATTCACCTTTATCGTATGCATTATCGATGAGTTTGCCGATCTAATGATGACCTCTAGCGCCGATTTAGAGACCCCAATTGCACGAATAGCTCAAATGGCAAGAGCCGTAGGTATTCACCTTATCTTAGCAACACAGCGCCCCTCTCGCGAAGTTATCACAGGACTGATCAAAGCCAACTTTCCAACACGTATCTCATTTAAAGTCTCAAGCCGAATTAACAGCCAGATCATCCTTGATGAGAATGGAGCAGAATCGCTCCTCGGCAATGGAGACATGCTCTTTTTACCCCCAGGCACATCACAACTAATTCGATGCCAAGGAGTCTTTATTCGAGATGAAGACATTAATAAGGTTGTAGAACACATTACAGACTCCTACCCAACAAACTACCTCTTTAACTCCTTTGACTCAATGGAACCAGAAGACCTAGGACTTGGTGGTGATGATGATACAGCCAGGGACCCACTTTACCAAAAGGCCCTCCAAACCGTCAAAGACCATAAAACAGCCTCCACAACCTTCCTACAAAGAAAGCTAAAAATAGGCTACGCCAGAGCAGCCTCTCTAATGGATGAGCTCGAAGACAACGGCATAATAGGCCCCCAACTCGGCTCCCGCCCTCGCGAAATCCTCATAGTCTTCTAGTACAGTTCTCCCCCATCGCTAAATCCTCAGAAGATTTCTAGTCCTGTTCCCCCCCGTCGCCAAACCTTTAAAAACTGACAATCAACGATTTTGATCAAAAATCACTCAAAAACCATGCAATTCTAAAATAATCACCATTAACTTGTAAGAACTTCATGTGCGTTAGCAACACACTATAAGCAACTTGCGATTCACGTAAAAACTGACAAGCCAGCAAGTCATTTAAAATTAAGTCTATATATGTTATAATTATAAGTATAATAATTATAAGTGGGAGTTAATTATGGAGCCTTCAAGAACAAGTTTAGATATAGCTATGCCTATTGATGGAGGTGCAGCAAAGTTACCTAGTGACGATTTATCGCCTATTGTTCCAGCGCCCCTACACAACCTTGATGGTACAGCTTCAGCAGCAGCTGCTCTTGTAGATCACACTCTTCAGCATAATGCTTCAGGACCAAAAGAGTCAGAAGCTCACTTAAAAAGTCGTGAGATTGTACGATTTATAAGCGCCGATAAATCTCTTGAGTTCCCCCCTGGTGAATTAGTTTCTTTTCCCGCTCCAAGTAAAGCTGCATCGTTTATGAATGGTTTTAGATCTTTATTAAGCTTGGCTGTTGTTACTCCAACACGTTATTCTGAAGATACTCCAATGCCACCCTTAAGAACAATTCCTCTTCCCGAAGATCAGGATCCTCTACATTCATTGGCAATGAGAGAATTTATTGCATATCCTGGTAAAAAAGTCTTACTTGTACCTGAAGCTCACGGTTCAAAAGAAGCTATCTTTACAAGAAGTAACGTTGCAAAGGGGAATTATCAAGCGTTTTCAGAAGGTCAAACAGGAAGCAAGGCCTTAGCAGGCATACCTGGATTTGAAACAGAAGCCGATGTAGAAGCTCCTATAATGCTCAAAACCCTAGATAGATACGAAGGCCTAGATCCTAAAGAAATGCCAGGACTCCCAACCAATAAAGAAAGTTTTTACGAAATATGCAGCTCTATAGGCGTTCCTCGTGCAAAAATCGATCACATGTGGAAAGACTTTCAAACAACTAAAACTCCAGAAGCAAGAAAGAGAGTGATCTCTAAACACCAAATGCACGAACGAGATAAAAACTTTGCTCGTCAAACGGCTATAAAATGTGATGAGTTAGCCCATTCAAGAATCCAACACATAGGCGTTGGGTTTATGGGAGGCACTCACCTAGTTGAAGGCTTAGATGACCCTGATGAAGATATCCGTAGTACAACAGAGCGCGTTCCTGAGTTCTTAGTACGCTATGAAAGAGCTCAAAATGTTGGAAATCACCTCATATTTGTTGCTGGAGACAGAACAGCAAGAGAAGTTCGAGTATGGGTCTATCCTAAAGTTCTTCAAACAGAGGAAGAAAGAGACGAGATTCGTCCAATTTTACTTGCTGCGAGTCAATTCCAACGTACGGAATAAAGAAACACCACTAATCTTCTCTAATTGAGGGGCGTAGCTAAGGCTGCGCCCTATTTTTATTGGCTTTAAGAATATTTCAATTCATGGTATAATAGACTCCTTATTTTGGAGAAACATGGACCCTTTGATAGAAAATCCGCCATCCACAGAAACCATTTCTCTATCTGGAGCGATCCCTAGATCCTCTATTTTTACCTACTTTAAAAATTTATTTACCCCACATTCAATACCCAAATCTTCATTGCTACCTTTACCTATTGAAGAAAAGGCTGCCTTTATTGCTGCTTTTGCAGCGGTGAGATTTGATAATTTAGCTGTAGAAGACTTAGTAAACTCACCTCTTCCATGGCCCTCATTAGAATCCCAATTTCAACATTCAGGTTCAGAAAAAAGCCCAGCTAGCCGAAAACGTTTTATTGAGTGGCAATTCTCTAGCACAGAGGATTGTACAGAATGGCTTGACAAAGTCCCCCACCACCTTACTTTTCCTACTCGCTCATTTCCGCTTTCTCTATTAGATGCAAAAGCTCTTATAGCTGCTTATCGCAATAGGGTTTTAAATGGCAGAAAGCTTTCTGACCAAGAAGTTCAAACTTTGAATCGATTTGCTAAATTCATTGAAAAGCAAATGAAGACACATCCCTCTGAAACAGGAAAATATTTCATTCGTCTTAATCCTAGATCTCCAAAAGATGCTGTTCTCTATCCAGGCATTCCACAATACACTTTGTTATTAGATCAAGTAAGAAGAGCAGCGATTCAAATTAAGGCCTCAATAGATCCTGAAATGGTTAAAGAACATAAAAGGCAAGCAGCTCTTGCCTCCTTATCTGTGCGGGCGTTAGCTATTACTAAAGCATCAGAAGCTATCGATCTATTTACAAATAGTGAACGAACTTACCGTGACCTCAACCAGGCACTTGAATTTCCAAAACTATGGGATATGCAAGTTATATTACGCGATTTTCATCCTATCCCCTACCATAATGAATTTAGAGCGTTTGTATACAATGGTAAATTAACGGCAATTTCACAGTATGATCATCGCATCTACTTCTCTGAGCTTAATGAAAAGGGCGCAGCAGAAAAAATCCAGATAAAGCTTACAACGTTCTTTTATGAAAATATCGCAAAAGAATTGGGCAAGAGAAGCTACATCATTGACTTTGGGATTACAGAAGATGGCACCCCAAAAGTCATTGAACTAAACCCTTTTGAACCAGGAACTGGTCCTGCGCTTTTTTCCTGGGAAAAAGAACTTCAAACACTTCAAGGTCGATCTACCGAACTTGGAGATCTTCCATCGATGAGAATTGTCACATCATATGAAGTACCTCCTCCTATTTTCTTTCCTGAATGGGAAGAGACTCTCCACCCATAATGCCGAATTTCTTAATCCAGCCTCTTTTTCACTAACCTGGAATTTTCTCGTCTTTGAACAAAATTGCCTCTGAGACATCTTCTGCTAAGGCAATCGAAAGGGATAATTCAATGTTATTTTTCAATAAAATTGAGGTAACTGTTTCAAGCGCTTGCACTTTGGAATTACATTCAGAAGATAGGTGAGCTAGATAGACGTGCTTAAGTTTTTCGTTATACACCTGGACTAAAAGTTCGCCAGCACCTGTATTGGATAAATGCCCCTGTCTTGATAAAACGCGCTGCTTATATAGAAGCGGACGCGGGCAAGCATGAACCATTTCTTCATCATGATTTGCCTCTAAATATAGATAGTCGCAATCTTTAAGGTGCATCGCCACAAGTTTTGTTGCAAATCCAAGATCTGCACAGACCCCAATCTTCTTGTGATCAAATTCAAACGTGAATCCAACTGGATCTACGGTGTCATGCTGAATAGAGAAGGGATGGACTTTGATATCTGAAAAAGTAAAATCTTCTCCCGTACAAAAAATCTTAAACTTTGGTCTCACATTAATCGTTTGACAAATTGCTTTTGCAGTATCGCTATTACAAAAAACAGGAATTCCTAGTTTTTTGACAATCATTTCAAGTCCTTTAATATGATCTGCATGCTCATGCGTGATCAATACTGCATCAATTTGATCAATTCCGACATGAATTTTTGAAAGACGCTCTTGCAAATTCTTGTAACTTACTCCACAATCAATCAATATTTTAGCATTTTCTGTTCCTATATAAATCGAATTTCCTGACGATCCTGATGCAAGTGGACAAAAACCTTTCACTTCTCTCTCCTTTATTTTACTCTATCTTATGAGTATACCCTTCAAAAAGCTTTTTCTTATACCTCTTTTCCTATAACATCTTGTCTCATTTAATTTTGGATTTAACTTATGAAAAATATTGCTTTTATCGTGCTTTTTTTTGTTTCTAGCCTTTTTGCAACAGAAAAGGAAAATGTTCTTGTCGCAGGAGGAGCAGGTTTTATTGGTTCTCATTTGTGTGGCAAGCTTCTAAATAGCAATTACAATGTCTATTGTATCGACAATTTTTATACCGGCAGAAAAGAAAATCTCACTCCTTATTTAGAAAACCCTTCTTTTTTTGTGATTGAGCATGATGTAATCAATCCAATTGATTTGAAGGTAACATTTGCAAAAGTTTTTAATTTAGCCTGCCCCGCTTCCCCAATTCACTATCAAAATAGACCAATATTTACGATAAAAACCTCTGTATTAGGTGCTCTTAATCTTTTAGAAATTGCAAAAAGAGATGGTGCTGTGTTTTTTCAAGCCTCAACAAGTGAGATCTATGGCGATCCTCTTATTCACCCTCAAACAGAAGAATATCATGGAAATGTAAATCCTATTGGACCAAGAGCCTGTTATGATGAAGGAAAGCGATTAGCTGAAACAGTTTGTTTTGAATACTCAAGACTCTATAACGTAAAAATCAAAGTCGGAAGAATCTTCAATACATACGGTCCTAACATGTCTATAGAAGATGGCAGAGTTGTTTCAAACTTCATCTCACAAGCTCTGAAAAATGAACCGATTACTGTGTATGGCGATGGCTCTCAGACCCGTTCTTTTTGCTATGTTGATGACCTTGTTAACGCAATCATTCAATTTTCTAATAGTGACGATCAAATAACAGGCCCTATTAACTTAGGCAATCCAAACGAATTCACAATCACAGAACTTGCTGATCTGATTTGCATGATGATCCCCTCAAGCAAAAACGTTGTTTATTGTAATCTTCCTGAAGATGACCCAAAACTCCGGCGCCCTAACATAGAAAAAGCTGAGACCCTTCTTGACTGGAGACCAAAAATTCAGCTCAACGAAGGATTGCAAAAAACAATCCCCTATTTTCAACAAGAGGTAGAAAAAAAATAATACTATGGAAACAGCTTTACTTTGCATTCTTGGCTCACAATTTCATGCAGATTCTATTATTGATCCAGACCTTTCAATGCCTGAAAACATTGAGAAAAGCCTTTTAAATGGAACGCTAACACAAGTTGCTAGGCATTACTTAAAAAAATCTGGAACAGATGAGATCGCCTTTGAAGTGTTGTTAACAAGTTTACATCTAATCGATCAAGATAGAATGTTTTTTCGGCACAGCAAAGATGAATATATCACAGAACTAAGAGTCATTTTTACTGAAGGATTTTCCGCTGAACTTACTGTAAAAGCAATAGCTGCGATCAACGAACTAGTTTTAAAAAGCCATAATATTTGCGTCTTTTCTCAGGGAAATGTCTGCCAATTTAATGATAAATATTGGCGACAGTGTAAGGCCGATTTTTGGCAGGAAAACTATCACCGACACTGTGTTCCAGAAATCGAATCAGGTGTTTTTAGTCTTACTAGAACCATCGTTGAAAAATGGAAGATAGAGAATTCCATTCCGACACGTGTACCTTCTGTCTGGGAGAGTTTTTTAATTGAAATGTCAGGAATACAACAACTGCATCCATTAGAGCCTTTCTTTGTAATCATATTTCCACATTGGATGAATGTTACAGAAGACCTTCTTAAAAGAGCTCTTCCTATTAGCAGCAACATCATTGAACTTGTTCTGCCTTTTGAGCTTTTTCAACCAAATTTACTTTTCTCTCTCTCATCACATCTATGCACTATTCAAACACCTACTAGAACTTTTCAACACCCAAGTCGATCTCCAGAGAAACTTGCTGTTACTCTTGATCGCCCTATTATTTTACCCTCTATTAGATCAAATTCTGACCATTGTGGAAAACTTGATTAAAAAAAACTTTTCACAAATGATCACTTTTGTATATAGAGGGAATTTACATCGGAGAACACGGGATAGTTATGGAAACACTTGAAGAAATATGCAAGACACTAGATCTACTAACAGAAAATGAAAAAGCAATGGTCTCATTAGATCGA
>CAYGJD010000018.1:0-23398 GCA_964350315.1 uncultured bacterium | reverse complement strand
ATACTATCTCTCTTTATCAGTCTATCTTTTTTAGCGCCCTTGACGCTTGATGCTGCCAAGTCCTCATCAAAAAAAGAAGAAGCAGGATATACAATCAATTTTGATAACGTCCCAATCCAAGAGTTTTTGAAATTTGTAAGTAAGATTGCTAAAATCAATGTGATTTACAATGAAGAAGATCTTAATTTTAACGTAACGATTGTCTCAGAAGAGGAAACAAATCTTCAAAACGTAATGAGTGCTTTAATACAAGTTCTTCGAATCAACGGATTAACACTGATTGAAGAAGAGCAAAACCTTCTTATACACAGAAACGAAAATGTTAAACAAATTCCAACTGTTGTCTCAAGTGAAAATCCTATTACAACAAAAACTACACCAGCGATTATCACTAAAGTTTTTCGCATTGAAAAAGGAAACCCTTCCCACATTGCAGCACTAATAACGCCGATGTTATCAAGAGATGCTCTTGTAGAAGTTTCAATGGAGACTCGTCAACTAATTATCACCGATGTCACAAGCAGTCTTGCAACCATTCAAGATCTTCTTTTAAGCCTTGATGCACCAGAAACACCCTACGATGTAGAAACATACTCTGCTCAATTTCTTAGTGTTGAAGAACTCGCTCCAATCGCAAAAAAGATTCTTGGGCCAATCACACAAAACACAACCTTAGAACTTGTTGTTCAACCAGACACACAAACAATATACATTGTTTCAACACCTTTTCTTATCCAGCGCACAATTGACGTTCTAAAGGACATCGACAAAGAATCCCTTATTTCTTCTAAGAAAAATCTTACTGGGGAAAACGTCCTCATCTACAAACTTCAGTTTAAAAGCAAAGCTGATGTTGAAAGCTCACTGAAACGCATTGCTTCAGAAGCAAATGACCAAGGATTTAAGTCTCCCTCTCTTATTGCTACTATCGAACACGGGAAATACATTGAAGCGACAAATTCTATTATGTTCCTCGGGCCACCAACAGACTTAAAAATCATTAACACATTCCTTAAAAGCATCGATTCACCGAGCGGACCAAATGCTGGAATGGATAATTCCTCCTTTTTTCTCTATGAGCCAGGCAGCATGTCTGCTAGTGAAACTCAAAAAGTATTAACTGAAATAACAGGCCACCTCAAAAAATCAGGCTATACACACCCGTCAGTAATTACATCTCTTTCAAATTCACAGATCATTGAACCGATTGACTCAATCCTTTTTACGGGCAATCCCGAAACCATTACAGAAATTAAAAGCCTTCTTTCTTCTGTTGAATCTTCATACAACGAAGACTATAAGAAATCAGGTGGATCTAAGTTTCTTATATACAACATTAAAGAAGCTCATGAAGAACAGATTAGAAAATCTTTAAATCACTTAGCAGACTACCTTGAATCAAACAATCTTCCTAATGAACCATTGATTCGTGCTATTGATTCAATGCGATGGGTTAAAACAACAAACTCGTTGATGTTTACAGGTACAGCAAAAGCTTTAGGTGAACTTTCAGAGATCCTGCCAACATTTGATATTTCTCCTTCGAATTCTAGAAGCACTTTACATCAAATTCCACCAAGCACTGAATTTATTATCTACTCTCCAAAACATGTCTCATCAGAATATTTAATGAGAGCTGTTGAATCTACTGCGCAAAATTTAAAATCAGCAGACCTTTCTGATCCCGCTTTATTGAAAACACTCGAAAGCGTTCGTATGCTCCCCTCATCTGATCAATTGATTTTTACTGGAGATGCAGACTCTCTTACTAAACTGAGTTCTGTATTAACAGAGCTTGATCAAGCAGATGTACTCGACTCACTAAGAGAAGGCCCGTTCTTCATCCATTTAAATCACGTTAGTTACAGCCGTATAAAAAATGCTCTCGACAATATGGCTAAAGACCTTCCGAAAGGTGACATGATTCGAAAAATGATTGAGACAATGCATTACCTACCCGACTCAAATACAGTTGTCTTCCGTGGCCCTCAAGAAGCTCTAAAAAGAGTTAAAGAAGTCATCAATCTAACAGACCTTGGAGATGCATCAAAATCAGCTGGATCAAGAGTTGATTTTATACATTTACAACATAGACAAGGCACTGACATTGTCAAAATTCTGCATGAGACAGCTGCAAAATTAAAAAGATCTGAACCACCACCAACTGAATTGATCAATACATTAGAAAACGCTCAGTCAATGACAAATTCTAACACAATCATTGTATCTGGATCGCCAGAAGATCTACAACGCGTAAAAGAATTAATAGAAAGTGATGATCAACCATACTCTGCAAAACAAGCATCAGAAGTTTACGTTTACAAGCTCAAATATATAACGCCAGCAGAGCTAAAACAAGCATTAGAAGGGATTGCAGACCATGCTCATACAAGTAGTCCTGGCGAAGCAACAACTACGCTTCTACAAACAATTAGTTCAATGCGTACAATCCCACAATCTGATGCAGTTCAATTTGTAGGCCCTCCTGGTGTAATTGCAAAAATTAAAGAAGTGATCACGATTCTTGACACTCCAGAAAATGCAAGCTCAAAAGTCAAAAAGCATCTTGGGGCCAATTTCCTTGTTTATTCAATCAAACACGGAAATCCAAGTGAGTTACTTGACCACTTAAAACAACTTACTAAAGACTCCCCGATGGCGAGCCACGATACAGATTTAATCCATGCTGTTAATAGTGGCCGATATGCAAAAGAATCCAACTCTTTGATCTTTTCTGGGGACAAAACAGCTTTAGACAAGATCAACAATCTACTTGAAAAACTTGATTCGAATGAGGCTGGTCCTGCAAGTCCTTGGAGAAATGCTGAAGGATACAAACTTTATCGACCTGAGTTTGTTCCAGGAGCCCAACTTGTTCAAATGTTAAAAAACTTCGAAGATCACCTCGTATCTTCAGGGATTACAAATCAATCTCTTTCAGAAGTCATAGATCATGTCAGTTATATTGCTCGCACAAACACTATTATTGTATCCGGCGCTCCAAAAGAAACAGAAGAAGTTTTAAACCTACTCCGAGAATTTGATAATCAGGAAACAGCTTCTGGTACTGGTCATGCAGGTGAAGGAAACATCGAAACTATTGATGACACAGGTTTTCTACTATACAAACTTCAGTATCAAAATGGAGAAGGGTTAGTTAATGCATTACAACTCATCAGCCAAGACCTTGGACAACAAGACAACCAAAAGAAAAATCAACCCCTAATTGAAGCGATTAAGTCTGTCCAATATATTCAAATCACAAATACTTTGATGGCAACAGGTCAACCAAAGGTTCTAACAAAACTGCGAGAGTTACTACAAAGTATTGACCGCCCTCTAAAACAAGTCTTTATTGAAATCCTTGTTGTTGAAACAACAATGGACAAAGAGCTTGACTTTGGCCTTAGATGGGGCTCACAAGGTGCTGAATCTGACAAATTTGCTTGGGGCACTGGAAACTATCCCCTCAGTGATGGTAGCAGTGGCGGTGGCGGTGGTTTCACAAAAGGAATCAATCAAATCACAGGCACAAGAACTCCTTCAGGATCTGACATTCCCCCTCTTGCTGGCGGCTTCTTCGGAGTAATTGGTGATATTGTTTGGCATAAAGGAAAATCCTATGCATCTATCGGCTCTATGATCAATGCATTAAAAACAGATGGTGATACAACGATTGTTTTAGCACAAAAAATTATTTGCCAAGACAATCAAAATGCTAAAATCTTTTCTGGTGATAACGTGCCATTTACAGGCTCTCTTGTCACAACAAGTGGTTTGACACAAACAACAAATGCCAACCTTGAATACAGAAACATTGGTGTAACCGTTAACTTAACTCCAATCATCGGAGATAATGGCGTTATTACATTAGACATTGATCACGAAATATCTGAAGAGACAAACTCAGGAAGCAGTGATGGTTCATCCTCTGGGGGTCAAACAAATACGGTTAATGGTATTCGTACTTCAAGAACAACAATGACAACTCGCGTAAACATGCCAGACAAACACTTCTTAGTTCTAAGCGGAACCATGAGAACTTCTACCACACGCTCAGTTTCTGGAATACCTTGCCTAGGCGGACTCCCCCTTGTTGGTGCTGCATTCTCAGAAACAAAGAAGCTGACAAATAATCGAAATGTAATTATGTTTGTTAAACCTCACATAATCACATCAAATGAAGTTTATGCAGAAATCACAGATCAACAAGAAGAAATCTACGGAAGCGCTCAACAATCAAATGTTGCTGACTTTCACCACGGACTTGAACTTATCCGCTCACCTGATGATGAGGATTACGAAGACGAGTAGAATTATTCTCTCATCTATTCTAGTTTTCTTACTTACTGGTTGCGTTCAAACAAAGTCTCAGATTTCTCCACACCTCTCATACTCAGTGCAAGATAAGTATCTGAAAAGTCTCCACTCTATTTTTGACCCTCTCTCAGAGAGTGAGGCAGAAACCAGATGGGGACAAGAATATGCTTTAGGTCTTGCTTTTGCAAAAAGTCTAGACCTCTATCGCGCGATCACTTGTTTTAAGAGAGCCTCTATTCTTATTGATCCAACACTACATCAGAGAAAGTCTGAAATTGAATACCAGATTGTTAACTGTTATTATCTCGGGAAAAGATATGCTGATGCTATTGAATCTTTTGAAGAATCAACCCTTGCGAGCACTGACCGAACATTTGTTGCTTTTCGTGATTTATTGATCATCCTATTTGATTCTTACATGTATGAAGATGATCATGAGCGTGCTGAACGAATGGTTACAGCTCTAGAGAGATATTTTCCCTCAGATGCGAAAAAACTTCATCTAACATCCTCTATTCAACGTGCTGATCTAGACGAAATGAAAAGAATTTCTACTTTTGGAGAACATGAAGTAAGACTTGCCGAACTAAGCTCCCGTTTAAAAGGAACCAGTGAGATCTTTTTTGAAGAAGAAGAAGATCAAGGTCTTGAAAAAACCATGCATGTTTCATTGAACGCAAAAGAGAGCCTCCTTGAGTCTGCTCTAACTTTTGAAGAACAACTTGAACTTGAAGAACTCAAAACTTACACACAATGCAAAGAAGCAACAAGTGAAATTGTCAGCAATTATGCAATGAAAAAGAAGAGCCCCGCTCTTGCTGCATCACTCAACCTCTTTCCAGGACTAGGATATCTCTATCTAGGACAAAAGCAAACTGCATTCACCTCATTTTGGCTCAATAGCCTCTTTATAGGAACAGCTACCTATTTCTTTAAACAAGGAAATATTCCAGCAGCCATAATCACATTAGGATTTGAATCTGGTTGGTATTTTGGCGGAATTGTTGGAGCTAAAGAAAATGCTGTTTTATACAACGAACGACTCTTTGAAAATGAGAGTCATGTAAGGATGCGAGACCATAAACTCTACCCAATTTTAATGTTGAATCATGGCTTTTAAACCACTCACATACATCATTCTAGCAAGCTTTTTGGCAACCAACCATGCAGGCGCTGCTGCTGGGTATTTTGAACCTTGGGGAAAGGATAAAAATCTCTCAATTAACGATTTGACCCTGTCCACACCCCCCAAAAGATATAACCCACTGAACCAAGCTGCTGAAGCGCTAATTCTCTTCCATCAAAACGTGCTAAGTCCTGCCGATGGTCCGAGGTCACATTTCAGGCCGACATCAGCAAGATATATGCTTCTTGCAATGCGCCGACATGGATTTCTCAAAGGGTATTTAAAAGGGTGCGATCGCCTTCTACGAGAAAACGATGACCCGTGGGTCTACAGAACAATCACTATCGATCACAAAAAATACAAATTCGATCCCACCTACTAAACTACTCTATCGTGGCAATTCATAGTAATCTCTTTTACAACAAGAAGCTCCACAACATTGGAGAATCATTGCAGAAATACTGGAAATAGCACCCGCTGCAAAACAACCAATATATTCTTCTTGATATTTTTTGGTATCATCACCATTTACAGTTGCCTGCGACGCTTTCATGATAAGAGCAAATCCAGCCCCAAAGCAAATTGCAGTTGTTGCCCATAAAGCAATCTTTACCGCTTTCTTACTACAACTGTCTTGAGCGCAGCAACACTCGGCTTGCCCTGCAGGCTGAAGTTGCCTATACTCACCCCCGACTCTTGGCCATGAAGTTACTGTACGATTTATAGCTTGTTGTAATGCAAAATGTGCCCCTGGATCTGGCAGTCCCCGTCCCGTAACTTCTGACATTTGTTCTCCTTGAATTGTAAAAGCAATCTTACACGAATATTAAGATTACGTCAATAAAGCGGTGAGTGCCGCTCTAATAGATTTATTTCTATTTGTTTACGTGATGAAGCTCAGAAACCGTTTTTGTATTACTCTTTTTCTTCACTTTAATTCGGATTGGACATCCAGTGAATTGATAAGTTTCACAAAACGTATTTAACAAATAGCGTCGATACGATTCAATTAGAAGCTCAGGATAATTGACAAAGAGAACAAATGTTGGAGGATTTGTTGAGACTTGTGTCATATAATAAATTCTTAAGCGTTTTCCCTTGATCATCGGAGGGTGATTTTTTTGAATCGCACGCTCTAGGAAGACATTCAATTGACCCGTTGTAATACGCTTAGTTAAATTTTCAAAAACTTCAAAAATATTTGGGAATAGAACATCAACATTTCTCCCCTCTTTCGCAGAACCAACGATAATTGGTACATGAGTTAGAAAGTGATTTCTTCCAATAATGTGCTCTTTTACGTGTTCCATACGAACATCGTGCATGCAATCCCATTTATTGACAAAAAGGATACACCCTTTGCCTTGCTCTTGAATCTCTGCGATGATGTTTTTTTCATGTGAAGTAATTCCTTCTCGAACATCAATCAAAACCACACAAATATCACATCTTGAAATTACATTTTGCGTTCTAACAGCAGCAAACTTATCAACGGTTTCTTTCTCTGCTTTCTTCTTTCTAATACCAGCTGTATCAATGAAAATACATCCACCTAACTCGACATCAATTGTATCGCGCGTTGTGCCAGGAATATCACTAACAAGGCAGCGATCCTCTCCCATCAAATAGTTCAATAGTGTTGATTTTCCTACGTTCGCTCTTCCAACAATCGCAACTCTAGGACTTTCTTGAACTTCTTCTTCTGAGTTCTCAATATGAAGAATGACACCTTCAAGCAAATCAGCAACACCACGTCCATGAACAGCAGAAACAAAATAAGAATGTTCAAATCCGAGGGAAAAGAATTCTGTGGCTGAGTTTTCTCCCATTTGGGAATCAACTTTATTCACAGCAAGATGTACAGGCTTCTGAGTTTTAAATAATACTTTCGCTACTTCTTCATCTTGAATCGTGATTTGTGATGTTCCATCGACAACAAAAATTAAGGCATCAGCCTCTTCAATCGCAAGCATCGTTTGTGCTCGAATTTCTTTTGCAAATTGGATTGAGGAGGTCGAATCGATTCCACCTGTATCGATTAAAGAAAATGTTTTACCAAATGCTTCAACCTTCTCTACAAGGCGGTCTCTTGTGACTCCTTCATAATCCTCGACAATCGCACGTCGTTTTCCCGAAATACGATTAAACAGAGCCGATTTGCCTACATTAGGCCTACCGACGATAGCTACTTTATATAAAGATCCCATAATGCAAGACATGATAGTGGAGATGTGAATAAAGTAAAACAGGAATCAATTTTACCCATCAATAATTTCAAGAAGGGTAAGAGCCCGGTTCTTAAAGAACCTCAGAAATAATTTGAGCCAGTAAACGTTTCAATTCATCTTTATCTAGTTTCTTCATCTCATTTTCAGAATCAAAACCAACAATACTTGAAATCAAATCTTTTTTTCTTTCGATCAGGGCGTGAATATGCTCTTCAATAGAATTCTTACAAACAAGCTTAAAGACAGAAACACCACGATTTTGCCCGATACGATGGACCCGGTCTGTTGCCTGGTTTTCCTTTGCAGGATTCCACCAACGGTCATAATGAACAACAACAGATGCTGCAGTTAAATCAATACCCACACCAGCCGCCTGAAGAGATCCAATAAACACTTCACAAGTCGGATCTTCTTGGAAGTACTTCATCTGTTCTCGCCTATCTCTTGTGGAACCTCTGATAGTGGCGTACTTAATGTTATTTTCCTTCAGATAATCTTCCATGATATCAAGCATACCAAGATACTGAGAAAAGACTACAATTTTCTGTTTGCTCTGCCTTGCCTCTTCAATCAACTCAACAAAGAAATCCCATTTTCCACTTTGGTATTGCTTGTAGTTTTTAGCATCTTTTTTAAACAGCGCAGGGTGATCACAAACTTGTTTGAGGTGATTTAACAGAGCAAACACATGTATATAAAATTCACCCCCTTCTCGATCAAGGATGTCTTTTGATCTTGTTGCTATCTCATCATAAATCTGCTTCTGTTCTTCAGACAGGTCAATGTACACAATCTCTTCAATCTTTTCGGGCAGATCATCTAGAACATCTTGTTTTTTTCTTCTTAAGATAAAAGGACTGATAAGCGATTGCAGAGCTTTTTGTTTATCCTTATCCCCATTTTTTTCAATAGGAAGAACATACTCTTCTTTAAATTCCTGTGATGTAGGCATAAAACCAGGCAGTACTACATCAAATAGGGCCTTCAATTCACTTAAATAGTTTTCAAGAGGCGTTCCTGTAAGCGCCAGCTTCATCTCAGACTTTGTTTGCATAAGTGTAGCGTGAATTTGGGACTTACGATTCTTTGCTACTTGCATCTCATCAAAGATGGCAACTTCAAAAGCCATTTTATTAAACAACTCTTTGTCAGATCGCATGATGCCATATGTTGTCAAAATAACATCAAACTTCAACTTCAGTTTTTTGGGACTTCTAAAAGGGCCATGATAGAGATGAACTCGTACTTTTGGCAAAAAGTTTTCAAGCAGTTCTTGCCAGTGATAGATTACTGATGTAGGACAAACAACAAGAAATTTTTGACGATCTGCTTTCTTTTTATTGTTTAATACGGCCGCTAAGAGACCCATCGCCTGGTGAGTCTTACCAAGTCCCATCTCATCACAAAGAAACCCGGACAATCCATAAGTATAAAGAAACCAGAGCCATCTAACACCAATCTCTTGATATGGTCTAAGCTTTGACTTTAATCCTTTGATATTCGGCATCTCTGACATGTGCACCCCCTGTAAAGAGGACAACACTTCAACCATCTTACTTTCTTCTTCATTGGTAGGAGTAAAAAGCTCTACTTCTTCAAAAATAGAGAGGCGAATCCAGTCAAGAGTTGTTAATTCTATCGCTAAAGTTTGAGGATCAAAACTATTCTTCGGCAATCTCATAATCCACTGGAATCGTTTCTCCTTAAGAGTGATCATTCCAGCTTTTGATAAAACAAAAGGAGAAAAGAGCGATAACGCTTTATGAATCTGAAAAAGATCCACCTCTCCAAACGAGGAGGCATAAACAAGATTCATCGACCATTTTTTCCCCACCTGCTTGATTGATTTAACCTTAAGTCTTAACTTATGTGGCTCCATCAACCTTGAGTCCATATGGAGAATATAGGGCTTTATTCGTTTCAACTCATGTTTCAGAAAATAAGGAATTTGATCTGCTAAAATAGATTGCCTGTGAGAAAATTTTGCTGGAATTTTCATCGTATCAGCAATTTCTGCAAAACCTTTTTCAGGAATGAAGACAAAGTCTCCAAATATTTTTGGATGCCTCTCTTTTGCCCACTCTTTAAAAGTGTAGCGAGGCTCGATCAATATTTGATTCTCATCTGACAGACCCACTATCAATCCAGTTTTTTCTAAACCAGGATCTGCATGAAAAAATCCCCGGATTTGTTCTAATTCTTCGCGATTATGTTGAATAAACATAGAGATTTCATGTTTTTCAACAGATTGTGGCAATAAAATCTCACGATTAGACTGCCCTTTTCCACGAGAATAAAATCCTTGCCCTTTGATATAGAGCCAAGCACCAAAATCTATGACATCAGATGCCGTATCAAAATGAGACTCATCGTGATCAATAATCAAACGATCCCCTTCCATTCTGTAGGAGAGCTTCGCTTCTATATTCGTTAGATGTATCTGAAATTCATCATATTTATTCAGCCAGTGTCGATTTTTCTCAATAAACTCTGGAATAAACTCTTTAGGAACAACTTTTTCCACACCGTCAAAAAGAAGACCTGTAAGACGAACAAATCCTCTTCCATCGACATAGGCCCACGGATCAAAAAAGAACGACAACGGCTTTGTTAAATCCCCTGGCTCAAAAACATAGCCTACAATATGAAGATTACTCTGATTGTCAAATTCAAGGTGGTAGGAACAAGAAACAGATTTTAAGGTAATTTCATCTGAAACGAGATACTTTTCCAACATTTTACTATGTTTTTTGAGGAATTGATTCACTTCTTTTTCAGGAATTTTCTTTTTCTTCAAACTTGAATCCGTCTCTTTTGAGAAGAAACCAACCCCTTTGCGAAAAATCCATTTTCCAAGATCAATCACCTCTCCAACTTTCTGATCTAAAGAGATTGGGTTTGAATCAATTGAAAAAGTTCTTGATTTACTATCGTATGAGATTTTTTCAATTTCAAGACCATCAAACTCAAAAATCTTCAATTCCGTTTCATAAACCGATAGAGGTTCAATCAATTCTGAGAAATTCGCCTCTGTAACAGTCACTTCTACACATACATCCTGAATGTCGATCAAAACTTTTCGCGGAAGTTCCTCTGTATTACTATCAAAAGTAATCTTTGGAGAAATCCCCCGATCTTCAATAATCATTAGCCACTTAGCCAAATCTGACCAGAACGATAATTCATACTTTAACTGATGACTCGGAAATCCCCTTCTCCACTGCTCAAGCTCACGAGGATCAAGGTTTGAAAACTTCAAAGAAGTCTCCTCCGTCTCTTCCTTCCGATCATCTATCCATTCACAAACAAGAGCTTTAGCTTCTTGTGTCAGAGGTTTTAACAAGAAATGCTTCTCTCCTGACTCTCCAAAACATGCATATTCATCATCAATCTTCTGAATCACCGATGTTTCATAACCATGTCGCCTTGCAGCAATTTGAAAAAGAGCGTTCCAGAGAGAACTGCGAAATCTCACATGAATAGGCTCTTTGTGCTTACCGAAAATAACTTCTACACCAGCTGCCAAGTGAGGACAAGTTTTTCTATTCGATGCAGCCTCGCACGTGCAAAACTGATCGCTTACCCGACCCTCTTCGTTTACCTGAAGAAAAATCCAATACTCTGTCTCATCAATCACTTCAATTTGATAGGTTCCAACAGAAAAAATGACATGACGAACTCGCCCCTGCTCAACAAGAGCATGCCCACATTTTTTGTCTTCTTCGGTAAATGTTAGACCAACATCTAACTGCATATGCACTACGTCCTCTGAATCTCTTCAGCATGCCTCGTTTTCGCTCTTGCACGCAACCTTTTTTTAACAAAAATTTACATTCAAAGAGGAATATAACCAGATTCTGAGAGACTTAGTGGATTTTAAAAAAATAAAAAAGATAAAACGAAATAAGAAAAAAATAAAAAACATGGAGGAAATGAACGAAATTTATGAAAAAAGTGGAAGGGAAGCAATAAGCCGGATTCTGTCATAGGACAATCATTCATCTGGGTATGCCATCACTGACATACTCATGCGCTCATTGAAAGAAACGGGCGGAGCACCCATATGCATTCTCTCTTCTTGCTTCGGATAGGGTTTGCATCATTATCTGCATTTCTACAAATACGCCAGACTCCTAAAGCCTGGATTTTCAACCTGTTCAAACATAAATGCTTGACGGAGTGTTTTCTGTTGCACTTTCCGTAGCCTTACGGCCCCCAGACTTTCTCTGGTATCCTCTCCTGCGAAGTCCAGACTTTCCTCCACAAGAATACCAAAGCATTCTCGCAGCGATTGTCTCGCTTCCCTTCACAAAGTCATAGCCGAAGTATTACGTCGTAAGAGTTGCTCTTCTGCGGCGTTTCTTCGTAGATGGTGCGTCATCGCCATCGCTTTCTTTTGGTTCTGACCAAAAATGAACTCTTGAACAGTGCTCACAAAAAACAAGCTTTTGTCCTTTTCGAACCAAGTTTTCATGTTGTGCAGTTAAAGCAATATGGCACCCTGTGCAATTTCTATTTTCCAGAGGGACGATTACACGATCTTTCTTATTCGAGAACAATCTTTCATAAATTGATAAAATCTCTGGATTCGCATTTTTTGCAACTGTATCACGTTCTTTCTTAAGAAGAGATCCTTCTTGATTTATCTTTTGGATCGTCTCTTTAATTTCTTGCTCAAGATCAGTACTACTCTTGTCTGATTCAGACAAAGTTAATTTTGTTTTTTCATACACTTCTTCTTCTGTACTTTTCTTATCAACTAAATTTGACAATGTCTGCTCTGATGACGATCTTTCCCTCTCCAAAAGAGTAATCTCTTTTGTTAAAGCATTAAATTCATCAATCTTTTTGATCGATACTTGTTGCGACTCAAGCTTTTTGATTCTTTCTTTATGCTCTGCAATCTTTAACTCGTACTGACTACATTCATCATTAAGATTCTTGATTTCTTCTTCTTTCTCATCAAGTTGGGAAATCAATTCGCTTCTCAACGACTCAATCTGCTTCAATTCATTATTTCGTTGATGCTTTAAACGCATCAATCGGACCATCTTAACATCAAATTCTTGAATCGTAAGAATGGGCTTCAAAGACTCTTGCATAAACTCTACTCTTTGTTCACATGGAATAATGTGGGGATTTTACCCCAGAAGGAAATAAAACTCAAGCCGAGAGAAAAAAAAGCTCTTGATACAAGAGCTTTTTAAAATAATACTATATACCATCGCCTGGCAATTCAAGTTTTGCTGAATGATTTGGTACTCCAGCCAAGTCTAAAAAACGCCTTGCCTCTTCTCTTCGATTAACAGCATTTGCTGTTTTCACTGATCTAACGTTGCCCAGGCCTAACATTTGAGGGTTTGTTCTTTTTTTACTTCGAGCTTTTGACTCCAAGTTTAAATTTACAACCCTCACTCGGACAACTTCTGTTTCCATATCTTTTATAACAGTCATTCTTAACCCTGGACAACCCAACTCACTCAAAGACTCTCTTAGTGCATCAAATTCTTCATTACTTCTTTTTCCAAATTCATATGTAAATCCAATTTTTGAATCTCTATCAGAAAAATCCGTCTTTATCGTAACAAGCCCATCTTTTAAACATTCTTGAACTTTTTTATAAATTTTAATAAAGTTCTCTAACGTAGCTGTGGTAGCGCCTGCTACTGTAAAAAGACTTTCCGGCAAATAGGTGTCTAAGAGCTGAGTATAGCCAATATTTAATCGATTCTCCCAGAAAGGGATTGTATGATCATCATCTAATATCTTAAGAGTCATTTCTCCTGTTTCAGAAACATCAAAAAACAGTGATACACCCACTCCTAAAAATAACGTGTCTCTTAGTTTATGCAGATATGTTGTTTCCAATTTTTCTTGTAATTTCAGATGACTTCCCTCTTTAAAACCAGGAAGACGACCAAACTCTATTGCAACACCAGATTGGACATCCTTCTGTGTTTCTGAAAATAATGCGCTAACTTTTCCGATTTTTTCAGAAAATAAAGACGCGCGAAGGCGGCCTGGATTCTGCGCCCCATCTACTGTAACTTTATCGCCATTAAAATATTTAATCACATTTAGTAAATGATCTTTTGTCAGCCCAACTTCTTTTTTTATCCCCTTTACAACAACATCAAGAATCTTACCATCTGGCCCAAGATCTGACATAAAACTACTTTTTCTTGCTTTATTACGTTCAATTCTCCTTGTAGGCGTTTTATTTGGGTCATTTATGAGGGTATATTCTCGTAATATCTTACTAGTTTCTGCTCTTCTCCCCGCTCCCTGATCTTCTATTTTTGGCCTTGTAAAAACTCCCAGTTTCGAAGAAACTAATTTTCCATCTTCAAAAACTTTAGAAATTTTATACATCGGGGATCTATAGTGAGTCGTTGTCCCCCCACTGAATATCAAAGGAGAGTTAAATTCTGACGCTGACCTTAAATCTTTTATAGACACTTTAGATTCACCCTCTTGATCAAATCGACGGAGAATACTCGCACCCTCAGAATCAGTCAAAACCTTGTTTTTCTCTTTAGAACGATACCGTTCAACAATAGTTGTGGTCACATGTTCTACTTCCCACTTAGGCTTACTTTCATTATTCGCATGAGAAAAAATTGCAGAAATTGCCCATGCAGCCATTGAAAAAATATATCCCACTACTGCTAAGAAACCCTGGTCTTTATAGAGATTAATTCTTACAACTGTTGTCGTTTCCTTGCTCGGAATAAACTCCCAATTTCTTGGATTATCAAATCGAATTGGCGATCTAGTTGGGGCTTGAACGTCCATAATAACACCTGTATTTTAAACTTTAATGCATAATTATATCATAATTAAATATTTCTTTTCAATCCCTAAGGACCCAACTACTTTCTCCAAGGCGCTGAAAGCTCTCAGATTGTGCTACTTAGGTCGCTCCCGCATAGCCCACACTCCCGTTTTAGCCTCCTTACCTTTGTATTAATGGCTGATAAAACCTCTTATGAGAAAATTCGGGCAAAAACCTTAAATTCGGGTCTATTTGATTTTTATGCCAAAGAATTGTATCCTCTGTTGCTTTTACAACACACCTCTCAAAGGAAGCAGAATGGGACACTTAAAGCGTTTTCTTAGCACATTGGATATCAGTAAAATAGACGGGAAAGAAGAGACTGTAGCTTTTCTGGCCATCTTAGATAACCTAACTAAAAATTGCCCTGAAGTCGCCCAAGGGATTATCTCAGAGCTGAAAAAACAGCGCTCTTCTCTAAAGCTTATCGCTTCTGAAAACTACTCTTCCCTAACAACTCAGCTAGCAATGGCGAATTTACTCACAGACAAATATGCAGAAGGGCACCCCTTTCATCGCTTTTACGCTGGTTGTGAGAACGTAGATACCATTGAATCTTCTGCTGTAGAGGCCTTAAAAGAGCTCTTTGGAGCAGAACACGCCTACGTCCAGCCTCACTCTGGGGCAGACGCTAATTTAGTAGCCTACTGGGGCATCCTTATTAAAAAATATGAAGCACCAGAACTTGAGAAATTAGGCAAAAAATCAGTAATGGACCTTACTGACGCAGAATACGAAACAATAAGGAAGAAGTTTGGCCAGCAAAAGCTTTTAGGAATGGACTTAAGCGCTGGAGGCCACCTAACTCATGGCAGCCGCGTTAACCTCTCATCTAAAATGTTTCAGGCGATCTCATATGGAGTCGACCCAAAATCACAACTTCTTAACTACAAAGAAATCGAAACGATAGCAATGCGTGAGAAGCCGACTGTTCTTGTGGCTGGATACTCTGCATATTCAAGATTAATCGACTTTTCAATCATGAAAGAAATCGCTCACAAGTGTGGAGCTACTTTGATGGTCGATATGGCTCATTTTGCAGGACTTGTTGCAGGAAAAGCAATCACTGGCAAATATGATCCAGTGCCTTATGCTGATATCGTAACTTCAACAACACATAAAACTTTACGCGGACCTCGAGGAGGCCTGATCCTTTGCAAAAAAGAATTTTCAGAAGTCATAAACAAAGGATGTCCCCATGTTCTAGGCGGACCACTACCGCACGTTATGGCAGCAAAGCTTGTTGCCTTTAAAGAAGCTATGAAACCTGAGTTTAAAACTTGGGCAAGTCAAGTCATTGAAAATTCACATTCTCTTGCATCATCTCTTATGCGAAATGGGGCAAAAATTCTTACTGACGGAACAGACAATCACTTGATGGTTGTAGATGTTGAAAAATCTTTTGGCTTAACAGGAAGGCAAGCAGAAAACACACTTGCTGAGTGTGGCATCACTATCAACCGAAACACAGTTCCAAATGACAAAAATGGTGCATGGTTTACATCAGGAATTCGCCTCGGCACTCCAGCCTTGACAACCCGCGGAATGAATGTAAAGGATATGGAAATAATTGGAGACTTGATATACAATTTGCTTAAGAAGACAAAACCCGGCATTGATACAAAAACTGGCAATGTCAGCAGATCAAAAAGCACTACAGATGAGGCTGTTCTGAAAGACACAAAGGAAACGATTGAGGAAATGTTATTAAACTTCCCTCTCTATCCAGAAATTTGTGTCGATCAATAATTTGCCGAAACTTTCAAGGAGACCTAAGAAATATGCCACAAAATGATACTTGTACAGAAGAAAAAAAGGGCGTCGATTTCGACCAAAAAATCAACGAAATGATGATGAAGCAAAGAAGAATTTTCTTCTCATCTCAGGTCGATGAAAAAACAGCACAAGCAGTAATCGGAAAACTTTGGTACCTTGAACATCTAGATTCTACAAAACCTATTTTACTTATTATCAATTCTCCTGGTGGATCAGTTGATTCTGGCATGGCGATTTGGGATCAAATCCAAATGATCAATGCCCCTGTATATACTCTAGTCTCTGGTCTTGCCGCATCAATGGGATCAATCTTGAGTCTTGCTGGAGTAAAAGGATTTAGATTTGCCTCACATCACGCTCGCATCATGATACACCAACCTCTTATCTCTGGCGTAATTCAAGGGCAAGCAACAGACCTTGAAATTCAAGCAAAAGAAATCATCAAAACAAGAGAACTCTTGATTGATATTTATAAAGAAAAAACAGGACAAGAAAGAAAGAGAATTGAGAAGGCTCTCGATAGAGACACTTGGCTCTCAGCAGAAGAAGCAATTGCTTTTGGACTTATCGATAAAATCGTAACGAGCTATAAAGAAATTGGACTCGATTAAATTTTTTAAGTATCAAGGCTGTGGAAACGACTTTATTCTAATAGAAGACTATTCGAATACATTTCTTGCGAACTTTCGAAATAAAATTGAAGCCATCTGTAATCGAAACTATGGAGTTGGGGCAGATGGCGTTTTGCTCATTCAGCAATCTATCCTTTCTGATGCAAAAATGCGCATCTTTAATCCCGATGGCGCAGAAGCAAAAATGTGTGGAAATGGACTTCGTTGCATTGCAAAACATTTAAACAAATCCTGCACTGTTGAGACTAATTCGGGGATTTGTTTAGCTGAGATGCACGGAGAGCTAGTCCGAGCATCTTTGCCGATCGCAGAAATCATAGAAACTTCTATTCCACTTCCAATGGACATGGAAGGGTATTTAGTTTTTTCAGGAACAGAACACCTTGTTGTATTTGTTGATGACATTACACAAGAACAGTTTCTTCCTCTTGCATCTTTATATAGACACCACGAAATGTTTCACCCTTATGGTGTAAATGTAAATTTTGCGCAGGTAAAAGAAAACGACCTTATACACGTTAGAACTTTTGAAAAAGGCGTTGAAAAAGAGACTCTCTCATGTGGGACAGGTGGCGCTGCCACTGCCATTGCATATAAACACTTAAAAAATCAAAACCGCATACGAATCATTTCCTCAAAAAACGAAGAAACTGTTTTTGCGTTTGATAGCTCCAAGATCCTCTGGATGCTTGGCCCGGCGAAATTTGTCTACGAAGGAAATTTTACTCCCAAAAAAAGCTTTATCCATTAAAACCCACGAAATAACACTGGAGTCGTCATGAGCATAAAAAAAATAAAAATTGGAATTCCGAAAGAAGTTAAAAACATGGAATACCGAGTTGGGGCGACACCAACAATGATACAAGGGTTTTGTGATGCTGGGCATAAAGTTCTCGTTGAGACAAACGCAGGAGAACGAATTGGCTATCCTGATGATATGTATGAAAAAGCCGGCGCAACAATTGTGCCTACAGCACAACGTGTTTGGGAAGCAGATATGATCATCAAGGTTAAAGAGCCTCAAGATGAAGAATTCCCGTTAATGCACGAAGGTCAAATTCTTTTTTGTTATTTACATCTAGCACCAGATCCAAATCAAACAAGACAGCTTCTTGAAAGAGGTGTAATCGCAATTGCCTATGAAACTGTCATCGATGCAGCTGGAAGACTTCCCCTTCTAACTCCAATGAGTGAAATTGCAGGAAGAATCTCTGTTCAAGCGGGTGCATTTTGCTTGCAAATGGCCGGTGGCGGAAGAGGAGTTTTGCTTGGAGGCGTTCCAGGAGTACTCGCAGCTGAAGTTGTTATTCTAGGTGGCGGAATTGTTGGAATAAACGCAGCCCAGATGGCAATGGGTCTTGGCGCTCGAGTCACAATACTTGACCAAAATCTTAGCCGTCTTCGCGAGCTTGATGCACTCTATCAAGGCAGACTGAATACGTTATACTCAACACCACAAATTGTTGCAAAACTTACTAGCCACGCAGACCTTGTGATCGGTGCAGTTTTAATTCCAGGAAAAATCGCACCAAAACTTGTAAGTCGTGAAATGATTTCTAATATGCAACCAGGTTCTGTCATAGTTGATGTATCTATCGATCAAGGCGGTTGCTTTGAAACATCTCGTGCAACAACTCATGAAAAGCCCACATATATCGTTGACGATGTAGTACACTACTGTGTTGCAAATATGCCGGGTGCCTGCGCAAGAACTGCAACACAAGCCTTAACGAACGCAACCTACCCGTATGCAATTCGCATTGCCAACGAAGGATATGTTAAAGCTCTAAAAGACGACGCCTTATTTAGGGCAGGGCTCAATATCTATCGTGGAAAAGTAACAAATCAACACGTTGCAACAGACCTCGGCTATCAATATGTACCACCTGAAAGATGTTTGGGCGCATAAAGAGTCTTTCGTAAAGGACAAGCGGCAAAACAACCCATTAACAAAGATTATGATTTTGATGAACCGATCTTCATTAATGGGTGTGCTTCATCATAAGTTTTCCGCTTTAACTTTGTTGAAACAGCTGTATAGATTGTTGTCGTCTTTAGAGAAGCATGTCCTAACAATTCTTGTATTGTCTTCAAATCAAGTCCATTTTCGAGCAAGTGAGTTGCAATAGAGTGCCTAAATGTATGCGGAGTAATATGCCCACTCAGCCCATTGTTTTTGCAGATTAATGAAAAGATGCGATCTACAGACCGCGATGTAAGACGCACTCCAAACCTATTAAGAAATACAGCTCTTAAATCTTTTTCTTTTTGATGCTTTTCTGAATCTAAATGTCGCAACGGATGATTAAGGTATTTAAAAAGCCAGTTTGCTGCATCCTTTGTAAGATAAGCAATGCGCATTTTTTTTCCCTTTCCCATAACTTTAATCGTACGGTCTGCATAACTAAAATCCTTTTTATCCAAACCACATAATTCAGCAACTCGAATACCAGAAGAGTAAAGAACTTCCATTATCGTTCTATCACGAAACCCAAGATAAGACGTTACATCGCATAGTGCAATGAATGCCGCAATATCTTCTAATGTCAAAGCCTTTGGGAGACGTTTTTTTTGTTTTGGAGTTGCAATAAGTGCTGCGGGATTTTCTTTTAATTCTTTATTTCTCACAAGATACTTTGCAAATGAACGTATTGCTGAAAGTTTACGAGCAATCGTTGCCTTACTTTTACTTTCTAATGTCAAAGCATGTAGATAATTTCTAATTGTTTTTTCAGAAATATTTCCATTTGAATGTTTCTGATATTCAATTAAATCGATCGAATAATTGCGAAGAGTGTGAGGGGAAAATCCCCTCACATCCCGCAAATACGTTATAAAATTCTCAATTTTCTTATCGCTCATCTACTTCTATATAACAAAAAGAAGATACAAGAGCAATTTATAGTCACCTTAGCGCCAACTCAACAGCCGAGTGTGCCCCAAAGTAATAACTGTCTGCTTCAAAAGTGTCGACTTTAAATAGTTGGTCCATCCTAACCAGACGACTTCCCTTTTGAAAAGCCGCATTAAATATTAGCTTCAGTGTTTTTAATTCCTTTTCATCTACTTTTGATGTTAATGAAAAAGGCTTAACCACTAAATAAATTTTATGCGGGTCTTCTGGCCTAAGTCCTGCCGCAGTATATGCAACAACACCTTTGCCATTAAAAGCATACCCTTCTTGTTCAAGTTCAATGATTGCAGCATTAAGACATGGTAACAGCCTTCTTAAAGCCACTCCTTCAAACTTCATTTTTTTCAAAAGTTCTTCACAAATCACTTCCCTTCTTGTTCCATTTTCAGGAATCATCACACTTCCACCTTGATCAAACACGCTTTTAATCTCAGCCGAAATATCATCTCGATCATACGAAACAGAGGGTCTTCTTAAACGTTTTGGTTTAACTTCAATTTTATGTTTTTCTCCATTAGTTGAAGTAGAAAGTTCAATATCACATGCTTTTTCAAGAACTTCCAAACCTACAAACTGTGATTTTAATGCTGAAAGTACAAGAGAAAATTCTGTCACCCCTTCTGGTGTCATTTCACGGTTTATTGTCATTTTAAACGCGCCAAACAATCTAGCGGAATCTTCACTTTTAAATTGAGCAATGCAATTTTGCGCAAGTGCTTCTGCAATCAAACTCACATTATCAAAATCTACACATCTATCAACAAAGACTTCACGGAATATTTCAGTTAGAACTTTTTTGTCCACAACAGGCAATCTAATCATACCACTCGTTGGAACAACTTGTACTTCCTCAGTAGCAGTATCTGTAAGAGTGTGTCTCACAAGAGTAAAATCTCTTGTCTCTTCGCCTCGAAAGAAAAAAGCCATTTGTAATTTTGACATTTTTTTTTCTGTGACATCTGGATTATCTATACCAATTAACCCAGCATCTCCTACTTCTAACCTTTCCAAATCTGGATTGGGGAATTCAAAAAATATTTCTGGATTCGCCATATTTGCAAGTACTGGCCTGATGCCATCTATAGTTGTTGAAAGCATAACTTTCCTCCTTTTTATATCATTATTTTATAAGCCTAAATCAACGTCAGACTCTATTTATTTTTACTGCTATTTTACTATCACTAATATGTAGAAAGTTTGGCCCCTCCTAAAACACCGATTGTTAACACAATCTTTACAGTAAGACAACATATGATATAAAGAAATTTTTTTACAAGAGAATTAAATTATTTTTTTAACTCTCTGAAATAGACTGTGTTTCCAAGTGCGCCCATCACTTGAAGACTACATTTTGATTCGGAATACTCAATAGAAAATGTAAGACCATCCTCTAATTTATTTAAAATTGCAGAAACCAATTCCTCCTTTTTCTCTTTCCAAGAAAATGAAGTCTTCTTCTCTACGTACTCTAATAATTTATCAATTTCCTCCGTGGGAAGAGCTTTTCCATTTGCTTTCCCTGCAAATTGCATTCGCTGAGAAACGACATAATTATAAGTAGGCGCCTTCTCTACTGCCGAGCAAAAAATCTTCTTAAAAGCCCAGGTTAGATATGCAAAAACAAATGAGCAATAACTTGAATACCTTTGCTCATGAGTATTAAATTTCGTTGCTTCATTATCCCACCAATCTTCATTCAAGTTGAAGGGGAATAAAGTTGGAGAAGTTGATAAAACAACATCAGGAACCTCAAAAACTACATCTAAAACACAATGATTTTTCGCGTCAGTTTGAATTGACACCTTACTACCTAAGAATGGTCCTTCAGAAGCATTTTCAATGTTCGTACGCTCACTCTGCTTTAACTGTCTTATGCTCTCTGGTAATGTAAGACAATAGATTGGAGTAAATGTTATAACCTTGAGTGATCCACTTGCCTTTCTTAACTTCACCCACAACTCACTCGAAGCACCAAGCAAATTAGAGGCGACACGATCAACCATGTTTAATATAAATTTGCTATTACCTTGAATATCCTTCTCAGAAAGAAAAATACGTCGCAAAGACATCTGAACCTTAAGTTCACGTCGGGCTAATGTTTCCATTCTCGCTATTTTAAATGCACAGCAATTATCACTTCCTTGAAACTCAAAACGACTACTAGCTAGAAATTCCCCATTCCCGATTTCAAAGCGATCTAAACCATGAAAAAAGGACAAGGAAACAACCCCCGCTTTTGCTACCATTAGCTCAAGACCTGTAGGAATCTTACCTGACATCAATGTGAGATGCTCTGCCACCAAGACTTTGATTCTTCCTAGCAGTTCCTCTATATTTAGATCCGGAATTCTTTCTGAGACTTTGGTGCGAACAAGCCCTTCTAACGAACTTTCAATGCCTCCAGAAGGATCTTGTTGAAAAATCTGACCATCTGTAGTAGTAAACTTCCTTAATGCCGAACAAACGCCTTCTACCACACTCCCCTCCCAGAATTTTTCATTAAAAATTACTTTAGCTAAGCCTAAAAAAAAGGCTCACCAATCGGCAAGCCTTAATACTTTTAAAATCTTATACTCAAAAACTACGCTTTGAAAGTAACTGCAACGCGGTCTTTATCTTCAGCCTTATCAGCCTTATCACCTGCTACAACGAAAGAAGCTGTAACTGAAACTGTTTTACCAGCCATTTGAGTAGTAATAATTCTTACTGAATCAAGACGACCTGCATCAGCTTTACCTTCAACTTTAGAAGCTTCAAAAGCATCAGTAAAAGTCTTAACTTTAGCTGCTAAAGGAGCAACTGGCTCTTCTTTTGCATCTTTTGCTTTTTCAGGAGCTTTTGTCCAATCTTGTCCAAGAGCTTTACCAGCTGAATTAATGATTTGCTCTACGTTTAAGTATGCTTCAGTATTAGAAATTTCTGCTGTAATTACTGTTACTGTATGCTTAGACCAGAACATTCCTGGGTTTTCAGCTGTTTTACAGTTACACTTAATCAATTCAAATAAATATGATGCTACTGCTTTAACCCAAGCACAAAGACCTGAATGAATTTTTTCTTCGCTTGAAGTTTGGTTATATGAAATTTTAAAACCTTCTACTGCTGCATCTTCTTCTGTTGCTGCTGCGTAAAGGTTGTAACCTTCAAACGCTTTTGCGTCTGTATAAAATTTTGCTGCTGCTGTTGATGCTGCTACTGCGTCTGCCATCTGTAAACCTCTCAGTTTTTATGTTAATTGCGCCATTGATTGTAGCAAACACTGGTATTTTTACCAAATCTTAATCGCATTAAAATAATGTGTTCACGTTGTTTATGACATTTAAGCATTTTTTTCGTAAAGTTGTTGTTAATTTATATTTTACCGACAGCCGCCAACATAATTGCCTCTGGGGGGGTAGTATGAATTATTTAATAAAACATGTGTCATTTCTGAATTTACAATGCATGCAAAAAACTGACGAGATTCTTGCTCTTCCTTAATTTGAAATACCAAATGATGTGTTAAAAAAATTCCACCCTCTGATCGAAAATACTCTTTAACAGCCTCTTTGACATTTTCAATTAGGT
>CAYGJD010000017.1:0-30004 GCA_964350315.1 uncultured bacterium | reverse complement strand
AAGGAGAAGAAGTGTCAACTGAGCGTTTTCAATACTGCGCACGAATTTTTAGAAAACAATCTAAAAATCTTTACATATTATAAAGATTTTGTTAACTTTTTATTTTACTAAAAAAGGAGAACAAAATGTTAGATGTTTGTAACGCACGAACAGCCTGGCCTTCTACTGATGACCTTGCTAATCTACCACCTCTTGAAGAAAACCAAGAAACAAAAGATTCTTCTAAAGTTTCTCCAAAAAGAAAAAGGCGCTGGTGTTTTTTTTCATGCCTTCGTAGGTCTTCTTCTACAAATTCAATTCAGACAATCGCTTCTTCCAGTCTTTATGTCCAGCAAGAACTAAACTTCCTATCTCACCAAATGTTTGGAAGAACCCTCCCCGCCGCTGCAATTATATTCAATAATAATGACCCAAACGAAGATGTTCTTAAGATCAAATGGATGATGAGAGAAGTTAATTTTCCTGTCATTGACACAATCGTACTAGACATCTTTCTTGTTCTTTCCAATTTAAACAAACAAGTAACTTGTTCAGGGCTAGAAGATCAAAAGGGGGTCGCCTATAGAATAGCTCTAGATCCCCCAACATTGATTGCTTACTATGGCCCAACTATTATCTTGGGAAATGAACTAAGCGATCATCGTGGGCCGACTGTTATCAATTTTTGGAAAACAATCGCAGGGACAAGGTTTCAACATAAAATTAAATCAGAATCTCAGGCAAGAAATAGGGAACCTATTAGCCTTCCAAAGCATGGAGAATTCCAAAAATACATCTTAAGCTTAGAACCAATTCTAAGAATTGAAAACAGAACCTACCGAACTAGAACGTAGACTCCGATTCCAGCTGCATAACCAATAAAAGCAGGTATAGTTGCTTTCTTACAGTATGTGATAAAGTCTACCTTTTCAATACCCATCAAGGCAACGCCTGCTGCAGAACCAATAGAGAGTATTGACCCTCCTGTTCCTGCTGTGTAGGCGACTAAAAGCCAAAATTGTGAATCAAGCGGATAGGTTGCTAAATCATACATACCCATTGAAGCCGCAACAAGTGGAACGTTATCAATTACTGCTGATATAAGCCCTATTGCCGTAGCAATTAAAGTCGGACTTTTGATTGTTGAATCAAGTCCGTAGGCTAGCGTCTTCAAAATACCAATCGATTCCAATGCGTCGATTGACAATAAGATACCTAAGAAAAACAGAACTGTTGAAACATCAATCTTTGTTAGAATAAAAGGAACGCGCAAGTGCTGTCTATCATCATATTTAAAGTGGAGAGCATCAGTTATTATCCAAAGAACTGCAAGAGCTATCAACATGCCCATAAACGGTGGCATTCCTGTAAGATATTTAATCACAGGCACAGAAATTAAAGATAAAAGACCCATCACAAAAACAAGCTTTGCTCCTGGTTCTTTTTCGGTATCTTTGTAGTTAATTTTAGGCTTTGGATAATTTCCTTTAACAGAGGTAAGGAAAATCCCAAGTGGAACTAACATCGACATTAGAGAAGGAAGGAAGATTTCTTTCATTACCATAAGTGTCGATACGCGATTGTTAATCCAAAGCATTGTAGTTGTAACATCACCGATCGGAGTCCATGCTCCACCAGAATTTGCAGAAATGACAACCATTATATTGAGAATTAGCCTTTCTTTGCTGCTAGGCACAAGCTTTCTTAGGATAGAAATCATTAAAATCGTAGTCGTTAAGTTGTCAAGAACTGCAGAGAGAAAAAATGCTAAGAAAGAAACCATTATCAAAAGATTTCTTTTTGATTTTGTATGGATCCAACCAACTATTGTATCAAAACCTTTGTGTGAGTCAATCAATTCAACAAGTGTCATAGCTCCGAGCAAAAAGAAAATGATCTGGGAAATATCTCCTAAATGGTGAGCCAATTCAGCCGTTGTTTCATGAACTGCTGTGGGATCGCTGAGAAAATAAATCATCCAACAAAGGCCTGCTAATGCAATCCCAACTGCTGTCTTATTAATTTTCACAAAAAATTCAAATATGATTGCCAGATATCCAACGGCAAAAGTGAATACAATTAGATAGAGAGAAAGATTTGTTAGCATGTTGCCCCATAAGACTTTTAGCAGACATCCTATCATGCCCAGCCATACTTTCCTAATAAAAAGTCTGAGTTTTTATTGCTAGATCTATTTAAAAAATTGAACTTCTTTCTTCTGAGAGTGATAAATCGGAGAAAGAATATGATGAATATGAATTAACCCAACAAGTTCGCCTTGTTCTAGAACAGGGAGAACCATTACTTTTTTCTCTGATTCCATTTGCTCTAAGGCTTGAGATGTTAAAGTATCAGGGGTTGTAAAAAGAAATTCCCTTGTAATCAGGTCTTTCATCTTTGTTGAAAAAGCTTTCCCCTTTTCCTTTTCAATAAAACGTCTTAAGTCACCGTCTGTAAATATACCGCTCAATTTTTTGTTTGAATCTAAAACCAATAAGCAGCCACACCGCTTATTTGAGAGCTCAACTAAGACATCTTTTATCTTATCTGCTTCATAGCAGATGGGTAGTTGATCCCCTTTTATCATCACATCACTCACAGACTGAGCTATCATCTTCCCGATAGCGCCCCCTGGATGATTGAGGGCATACTGGTCTAAACTGAACTTTTTGGCCTTCATCAACGCAACTGCTATGATATCCCCAAAAATAAGCTGAACTGCAGTTGAAGTAGTTGGAGCTAAGCCAAATGGACAAATTTCGCTTTGCAAAGGCAAAGTAACAGCATCATCGACAATCTGGCTTAATGATGAACCCGCATCAGAAATCCAAGCCATTGTTGCAATTTTGCGTTTTTTCATAATTTTTGCTAATTCAAGAATCTCAGGGCTTTTTCCACTTTTGCTAAGCACCACAACTAGATCGTCTTGTGACACCATTCCAATATCGCCATGGATTGCACTTGAGGCTGGTAAATAAAGGGATTTCGTTCCTGTTGAAAGAAGAGTTTTTGCTAATTTATCTGCAATTATTCCACTTTTTCCAACGCCCGTGAAGATGACTATCCCCTTGCAACTCAAGAAGCTTGCCATTACTTTTTCTGCATCATCAAGATTAACATGATCAAAAAAGTAATTGATGAATTGTCTTTGACTTGTAAAGATATCTCTCAGCATATAAATCTGATAATAGAGCAAGGAGCCTCAATGAGCAAGATAAAAGTCCACACACCAATAGTTGAACTTGATGGCGATGAAATGACTCGCGTTATTTGGCAAAGAATAAAAGATGCTCTGATCTATCCCCATCTTGATATTGAGCTAATTTACTACGACTTAGGGATTCAAAAGCGAGACGAAACTAACGATCAAATTACAATTGATGCTGCACACGCAATAAAAAAACATGGCGTTGGCGTTAAGTGTGCCACAATCACTCCTGACGAAAAAAGAGTTAAAGAATTCGGACTAAAGAAGATGTACCATTCTCCTAATGGGACCATTCGAAATATTCTTGGCGGAACAATTTTCAGAGAACCTATCATATGCAAAAACATCCCAAGACTTGTCACAAGCTGGAAAAAGCCAATCATTATCGGACGACATGCATTTGGAGACCAATATAAATCTACAAACTTCCAAGTCCCAGGACCAGGAAAGCTAACTATCTCATGGCACGGCACTAATGGTGAGAGCATCGTTCACGATGTTTATGACTTTAAGGAACCGGGCATTGCCATGGCTATGTATAATTTAGACTCTTCTATCAAAGATTTTGCACGATCTAGCATGAACTATGCTCTTGAAAGAAACATTCCCCTCTATATGTCTACAAAAAATACAATTCTGAAAGTCTATGATGGCCGTTTCATTCAAATTTTTGCCGATATTTATCAGAATGAATTTAAAAGTCATTTCGAAAAAAGGGGCTTAACTTACGAACACCGACTTATTGATGACATGGTTGCTTTTGCTATGAAAAATGAGGGTGGGTTTGTTTGGGCCTGCAAAAATTATGACGGCGATGTTCAGTCTGACAGTATTGCGCAAGGTTTCGGATCACTTGGTATGATGACTAGTGTTTTAATGACACCTGATGGAAAAACTATTGAAGCAGAAGCTGCACATGGAACAGTTACAAGACACTTTAGACAATATGAAAAAGGGAAAAAAACTTCAACGAATCCCGTTGCATCGATTTTTGCCTGGTCGAATGCACTTAAGCATCGTGGTCAAATGGACAAATCTCAAGATGTCATTGATTTTAGCGCTAAACTTGAAAAAGCCTGCATAAAAACAATCGAGTGCGGGCACATGACAAAAGATCTGGCTCTACTTGCTAAAATTGATCACCACTTAGACACAGACTCATTTATAGATAAGGTCGCAGAACAACTTAGACACTCTTTACTTACACACAAAGATTGATCTACTTCTCAAGTTCTTGCTTGAGAAGATTTAAAAATGAAGCTGCATACATCCCATCAATTATTCTATGATCAAACGCTAATGATATGTTCATCATCGATCGAATTTGAACATTATCGCCAGGCTTTACAACAAGCCTTCTCTCTATCACACCAACACCAATTATAGCTGTCTCACCAGGACGAATAATAGGAAGGCCAATTTGCATTTTTGCCATTCCGAAATTTGTCATGGTTATCGTTCCTGAAGAGACTTCCTCACTTGCTAATTTCCCATTCCGTGCTTTTTCAACAAGTAGATTCAATCTTTTAGCGATTTGAGAGATGTCTAAGTCTTGACATTTTTCAATTACAGGAACAGCTATGGTATCTGCAACAGAAACAGCTATCCCTAAATTTATATCTTCTAACACTTCAATCACATCCCCTTTCAACCTTGCATTTAGGTGTGGGTATTTCTCAAGAGCTAGTGCGATTGCTCGAATAACAAAACTTGTAACAGTGAGTTTATTGCCATTTTTTTTCGATTCTTTAACAACTTCAACAACGTGAGTTACATCAACTTCTGAGATGAAATAAGCTGTGGGGATTTCTTGGTTTGACTTCTGCATTGCAAGCGCCGTCTCTTTCCTTCTAGCACTCATTTTGACTTCAAAATGACCTTTAGAATTCAATTGCTCAAAAATCGTTTCCATTGGCGATGGGCTGTTTTTCTCAAGATAAGCTAAAAGATCCTTCTTTGTCAGGCGATCATTCTCTCCTGACCCTTTAATTTGCTTCAATTCATGCAATGAAACACCTTTTTCATTTGCAATTCGCATTACTGAAGGTGAAAAAGAAGGTGGGTCAACACTTTCCTGATTTTTGAGTGCGGGAGTGATTGTAAATAAAAGCTCTCCTACCTGACACTCTTGATTTTCTTGCTTCAAGCACCTCGTAATTATACCGCTTTTGGGGGCAGGGATTTCACTTGCAACCTTGTCTGTTAAAACTTCAACAACAGGCTCATCCCTTTGAACTAAATCGCCCTCTTTCTTTATCCATTTTACAACAATTGCTTGGTAGATACTTTCACCAAGTTTTGGCAATAAAACTTCAACTTCTTCAACATTTTCAGTGCAACTCATTATCTATCTCTATGTTCGGGAGGTCATCCATTGTGCAGATCTATATTTATCCATATTTAATTGATTTTCTGTTTTAGCCACATATAGAGCCGCTACACCATCACCCAAGACATTAACAACTGTTGAAATCATTTCTCTTAGTCTATCAACCCCGGCAACAAGAGCTATCCCCTCAAGTGGAAGACCAATTGAATTCAGAACAATTGATAACATAACAATCCCTTGACCTGGTATTCCTGCTGCACCAATAGCAGAAAGTAAAGAAGTAATTATAAGGATTGAAATTTTGAACATCGTTAATTCAATTCCATAGGCCTGTGCAATGAAGATACATGAGACGGCTTGTCCAATCGCTGCTCCATTCATGTTCACAGTAGAACCAAGTGCCAATACAAACCCTGAAATATCATCTGATATTCCTAGTTCTTCTCTTGCACATTCCATTGTAACAGGAAGCGTTGCAGCACTACTGCTTGTTGTAAAAGCAAGAACCATCGCATCTTTCATCCCTTTAAAAAAGGGCATAACAGGCACGTTTGCAAGCAAGCGGATCGATACAGTAAAAATACAGATCACTTGTATAAAACAGGCAAAAAGATTGCACCCTAAAAATTTAACAAGTGGCCAGACAATCCCAATACCTAACTCTCCAACCGAAGTTGCCATCAATGCAAACACTCCTATAGGGGCAAATTTCATAATCATGTGAGTTAATGAATTCATGACTTCTGTGATCGATTCAAAGAAAGTTGCGACAGGCTTTGCTTTTTCCCCACAAATAGTAATCGCAAAAGCAAAAAAGACAGCAAACACAATTACTTGTAATACATTCCCCTCAACAAGAGAGGCAAAAGGGTTTGAAGGAACCATGGACGAAATAAAGTCAAGTGCACCTAGTCGTCTTGCATCTCCTTCCCCAAATGTCTCATGGAAAAGATGTAATCCGGATCCTGGTTTAATAAGATATGCAAATACAATACCAATAGAAATCGCAATTAAAGTCGTTATCACATAGAAGGAAATCGCCCGAAGGCCAATCCTACCTAATTTTTTAGGGTCGTTAATGTGGCATATTCCTGTAACAATAGAAGAAAAGACTAATATTCCAACCAACATCTTCAGTAGGTCAATAAAGATTTTCCCAGTGACAGCTAATATTTTGAACTGTTCTCCAACGATCAAACCGAATGCAAGTCCACTTGCAAGACCGATTAGAATTTTGACCCAACCTTTCATGTTAATCCTTTTGTTTTAATCTTTGGTAAGCATAACGCTTCTAAAGTTCTTTTAACTTTCACACTTCGCATCAATCGCAGTCATCATTTTTTTGTATTCAAAATTTCCGTATTTAACTTCTAAGTTCAATTCTAATGGAAGAATGCCCTCACAATCTGCAGGAAGTAATTTTACAAAGTCTTTTTCTGTACACACAACGAACTCAGCTCCCATTTTTTTGCTCTTTTCTACAAACTCTGATGCTTGCTCGAATGGCTCATGGTCGCTTAAAATAAGCGTGCTAACTATATCACACTTCTCTTTCTTAAGCATTTCTATAAAAGATTCTGGTTGCGCAATGCCACAGAACACTCCGATTTTCTTCTGTCGAACCATCTCAGGTTTTTTTAAAGAGGCGTTCATACCAATAAAGCCCCCTTTCTTGTTGATCTTTTTCAATTCCAAACAAGTTTTAGTAAATTCATTTTCACTTTCACAGTCCATGATGACAACCCAATCAGCATTCTTGAGCCGACTTGGTAAGTCGCGTAAAAAACCTCTTGGCAAGTAATTCCCACCGCTAAAAAGATTTTTCGCATTTACTGTAATAATCTCAATATCTCGATAAAGCGCACGATGCTGAAGACCACTATCCATCAACAAATAATCAAGATTCTCTCTCTCTGCACATTTCACACTTTTAATTCGCTTTTTGTTTGCATACACCTTAGCAAAGGGTACTTTTAGAGAAAGTAGATAAGCCTCATCACCTTGAGCTGCTATTGAAACATTCTTTTCACAATGTTGCATTTTTGCCGCATAACCACTGGTTAAAATTCCAACAGGTCGATTTATTTTTTCTGCAATATGTGCTGTTAAAGGCGTTTTTCTTGTTCCACCACAAGTAATAGAGCCAATACTTACAACAGGAAGGCAAGAACGGGATTGAGGAAAAAGGCCTATGTCATATGCCCCATTTCTCAGAAAAATATAGAGCTTATAGTAGTAAGAGAGTAGAGACAAAAATGGCTTCATAAAAGAAAATCTCTTTTTACTTGCCAATGTTTCTTTTAACCATCGCTCCCTTCTAAAAGGGCCTTTTTTACTTATAACTCTAGCCATATCTCCTTGAGATTAATTTACGATCTTTAAAATCCTGAAGCCGAATCAAACCTCAAAACGAGGTACAGAAAAACTGCCACTAAGGGCGGGTTGATAAAACAAGAATAAACCAATTAGAGAGCCTGGATAATATAAAAATACTGTTTTCTCCATCTTTCGAAATATTTCTATCACTACAATAATTCATTAACGTGATTTTAAATATTTCGTTAATTAAAAGCTAGTAGTATAATGTAGAAATATGGACAGAATCGCAGTAGTAGGGGCTTCAGGGCTAGTTGGTGTTGAGCTGGTAAATCTTCTCAAAACAACGAACATACCCCCAAAAAAGATACGCCTGATCGCACGGAATGAAAAATATGATTTTCATAATACAGACATAGTCTTTTTATGCACTCCTTCTGATACTTCAAAAGTATTAACCCCTCTAGCTCTTTCACAAGGAGCTATTGTCATCGACTTAAGCTCTGCTCACCGCCTCTTTTCAAATGCACAACTCTACCACCCAAACATAAAACAAGATTTAACAAATACGCGCCTCTTTTCTATTCCAAACTGTATCGTTTCTATAATGCTTTCTGTACTCGCCCCACTTCACGCATACAATCCAATACAACGCATCTGCATGGCGACATACCAAGCAGCAAGTGGTGCAGGGAAAAACGGCCTTTCTGAGCTTCTTGAGAAGAAAACCCCTTCCATATTTCCACACCCGTACGAACATAACCTCTTTATTCACGAAAACTTCATTGAAGAAGAAGAAAAGATAAAAACAGAGACAGAAAAACTTTTAAACATCCCAAAAAACTCTGTCCATGTTCGCTCGATACGAGTTCCAGTCATCCGAGCACACTCAATGTCATTAAATGTTACTTTTAAAAAACCTTTTTCAGAAGAAACTGCTCAAAAAATTCTACACGATCAAGACGGAATAAGCTTTCTAGAAAGCCCCACTCCAAAGTTTGCTGAAGGGAAAAATACCGTATTTTACGGGCCTGTACGAAAAGATCTAAGCATGCCAAACACTCTAGACTTATTTATATGTGGAGATCAAATTTTACGCGGTTCTGCTTTGACTGCATTCAATTGCTATGAAATGCTTTGCAAAACAAAAGTTTAGGCTTTAGTTTTTTCTAAGCTTCACTCGGTTGGGTGAGGAGCGGCAGGCAAGCGGTCTAGATCTTCTTTGACAATCACCACTTCATTCAATACATGATTTAAAATCAATGCGTACCGTTCTTGATTATGCACATGAATCAAGTCGCCAGGCCTTGTTGTTGAATATACCCGATTGAAAAATGTCATTGTGACTTGATCCCCTAATTGCCAATGGAAACTTGGAAGTTCTGAAAGTCTTTTCCATCTGTCCAGGCTCCCAAATCTAAAGTCCCATTCAGTACTAGATGTTACATAAGCTTGTTTTTTTTCTTTATCCACTGTTCCAAGCAAAAGTGCAACTATTCCAGATTGTCTTTCAACATTGAGCAAAAAGTATGTCTTCAGATCAAATCTCACATAGAGAAGTTGGTCTGATGCCTTCCATTCTTTTGAATCTCCCTCTTCTGGAGAAAGGGATGAGAACATTTTTCCATCATCTAACTCAATCAGATATGTCATTTCTTCAGATTCTGAATTTGTAAATAGTTCAAGCATTGTCAAGTCGTATTCAGGGAAACAAATCGATGAAATCCTCTTACCAATTAGATCTGTGATACCAATTAATTTTGTTGTAAAAAGGGGGGCTTGATGCTTATGTTTAAACATTTCATAAGATCGCATCTCTGCTTTGTCTGATTTAATTCTTCTTTGCCACTCTTTTCGGTAATTTCCTCTAACAATAAATTCATCTCCCTTGGAAAGCTCAAATTCCTGCTCAAGCTCCCAAACTGAACCATCTGAAAGGGCAAAAAAATCACCGCAGGTAAATTCTACTGTTCGTTTTTTTTCTTGCGCCTCTAATGAAAAGATTGACGCAATTGCAAATAGACATGCCGTAAAATAATCTCGACTAGTCATGAATATCCCTATAAATGTCTACAAAAATAAAATTTAACTCTTGAGAATACAGAAAGTTATGCATTAGTGGCAACACGAAATTCTCTTTGAACAGCACGGACTTTTTCCATCCAATATTGATGTGTTATTTTTTTCCGAACATTCTCATCATGAAATACATCTCCATATTCCAAAAGCCATTTCGTGAGGTTTTCCTCAGTTACTTGTGACCAATCATCAACAATGACAACAGGGAGACCTTCAAACAATGGATTTAAAAACGATGACTTCACAATCACAATACAACCAAGCATTAGTGATTCCCAAGTACGATAACAATCAAAACCATTTCCTATTGGAGAGACATCAAAGGCTCTTTCTCCTTTAGCTTTATATAAATCTAATTGCGGAATACGAATTTCAAGAAAATCGCAAGCTTGGTTTTTTTCAAGAATTTTGGCAATGGCAGATCTATCTTCTCCTAATTCATTTAAATGTCTAGCGCTTGAATTAGCAAAGTGAAAATCACACAAAGGCCTGAGACTTCTCTGATTTGTCGGTTTTAGACTAGAAAGTATTTTATCAATTTTCTTATCAAAACTTCTTGCTGGAAACGGGAACTTATACTTTTTTGGATGGGCAATTCCAACTGGAAATGAAGAAATTTTCTTTGATTGCCCCTGATAATTATTGTTTTGGACAAACATATGTAGCAGATTCTCAGAATTAATGAACTCTTCAATTTTGTTAACGCAACTGTATTCATCAGGGAATGTTTGATCTCCCTTTACAACCAAAATCACTTTCTTATCGCCATTTAAAACAAGCTCCTTACAATACTCTTCAAAATCGTTTGATGAGACATATACAATCGCACCATCTTTGATTTTTTTTTGTAGGTGAGGCAGATTTGTCAACAATTTGTGTAAAATGTCTTTGTCTCTAAGATTTCCTAAATTTGTGATTGCTCTTTTTACAATTTCAAGAGGCGTTGACTGATTAGATAACGTGTAATCGCAGGCAAGCATTGTATTATATCTTGATAAATACTTCGGCGATTTAAACTGTCCTGCATAAAACAAAATTCCGGCAACTACTATACACAAAACAAAAATCACACGTTTAAATTTCATAATCCTCCCGTTCCTGCGTTAATAGTTATTGACTCTTTTGAAACCGGATGAATAAATGTAAGCTTCGTATGATGCAAGTCAATTCCTTCACGTATTCCTTTCACCCTTGATCCGTACTTTTTATCGCCGCAAATAGGACAACCAATCTCTGAAAATTGGATACGGATTTGATGATATCTTCCAGTATACAATTTCACTCGAATAAGACCATCGTCTTCTACTTTATAAGAAAGATGTGCACGCTTTGCCAAGGGGGTCTTTTCATCTGCAACAACTCCTCTAAAGCTCTCTTTTACTATGAAATGAATAAGTTCCCCTTCTTTGTTTTTAGGCAACTTATCGGCTCTTAAGATGTACTCTTTTTCCCACTTACCCTCGCGAATCTGTTCATTCAATCGTGATAAAGCCTTAGATGTTTTTGCAAGAACAACGATTCCACTGGCTGCGCGATCAAGACGATGAGCTTGATGTAAAAAGGCATTTCCTTTCTTATTGTATTTTTCTACTAGATATTCCCGACCTCTTTCAACAACAGAGTCATTAACTTCTTTGGTTGATAAAGTGAGCAGTCCTGATGGTTTGTTGACAACTAAAAGGTGGTTGTCTTCAAGTAAAATGTCTTTGTCTAACAACTTCATATGCAATAATTCCAAAAGCTGTCGCTGCATTAAGAGAATCAATCTCTCCTAGCATCGGCAAACTAAACAATGTTGAGGCTTTTTTGATTTCTTCGCAAATTCCAAATGCCTCGCTTCCGATAACAACGCACATCTTTTGAGGGAATTTTGTTTGATAGATTGATTGTGTAGCCTCTGGCGAAGCCGCAAATAAGGAAATTCCATTCTTGTTGCAGTAATCAATCAAATCTTTAGCATTCGTTTCAACGACTTTTCTTGTAAAAAAGGCTCCCAGGCTTGCACGAATTACATTAGGGGAATAAAGATCAACTCCTCCACCGACAGAAACAATCCCTTCAAAACCTGCCCCATCCGCGGTTCTCATCATAGCGCCTAAATTGCCTGGCTTTTCTACCCCATCTGCTGCAACAAAAAGAGAGAGCTTTTCAAGCTTTTCTCTCTTCATTTTTACAACACCAATTGCATCTCCACCGCGATACGTCAATTCTTCAATTAATTCAGGTGCCATTTCAATAATTTCGCAGGGAAGACCTGAAAAAAGGTCTTTATTTGTTACGTAAAGCCTTTCTATAAGAGCTGGATTGACACGCGCTATCTCTCGCTGACCTTCTACCAGAAAAACAGACAATTCATCTCGCACTCGCTTTTTTTGCAATTGCTTGATCTCTTTGAAATGGAAATTTTGACGACTTGTTATCATAGTTGATGATAGAGTGGTTGCTTTTAGGTAAAGGGGCAAATGTCGTATGCTATGTGCCTCCACAATGCACCAAACAAATAATTTGTACTTTTCTTTATGATCACATCCCGTGTCATACCTCGATGATTCGGAATCAATCCTGTATAGATTTTTCCACCTCTCATTGCAAGAGCTCCCCAAACGGTTCCAACTGGTTTTTCAACAGTTCCCCCATCAGGTCCCGCGATGCCAGAAACAGCAATTGCAAAATCAGCCTTAGAAATCTCGAACAATCCATTAATCATTTCAATAACAACTTGTTCTGAAACAGCTCCGTAAGTCGTAAGAACTTTATTGGGGACATGTAGCACTTGATGTTTTGCCTCATCTGAATATGCAACAACACCGAGTAAAAAAACCTCAGAAGCTCCGGGAATTTTAGTTAAGGAAGCAGCCATTTCACCGCCTGTACATGATTCTGCAAGGGCAACTGTTTTCTTCCGTCTCTTAAGTTCAGACAAAACTGCGTCTACCACTGAACCTTTATTTGAAGGGTATACTAACGTTGAGAACTGCTCATAAAAAGTCTCTACAACCTCTTGAGTTTCCTGATTAAACGCATCTTCGCTTTCTGCTTCTCCACGAAAAGTCACTGAAACGGTGCTAATATCTGGATAAATTCCAAACTCAAGATTTGGAAAAGCCATTGTAAGGTTTGTTACAGTCGGAGCTATTGAATCTTCTCCTACATGACAAAAATGCATTGCTTTTGAAAAGACATTGGTTGTTTTTGATCGCCGCTGCTTTATGATTGCAGGAAGATACGCTTTTGCCAGTGCTTCTAATTCGTAAGGCACACCCGGCAGAGCAATCAAACAACGCCCCATATCGCCATCAATAATAAATCCAGGTGCAGATCCTACAAAATTCAGTAAAGGCTTTGCATTTTGAGGAATACGTGCCACTCCCTCTATTTCAAAAAAGTGGTCAGTATGCCGTATTGTTAAATCTTTTATTACTTCTTGAGAAGATTCAAGACCAACTCCAAAAGCTTTTGCAACAGACTCTGCGGTCATATCATCATGAGTTGGACCTAATCCACCAGAAGTAACAACCAAATCACACTGAGTCATTAACTCTTTTACATGTTTTTCTATATCTAGATCAGAGCAAGCTCTAAACATTGAAACACTCATACCCTCTTTAAAGAAAAGCTTTGCAAGAGTCCGGCTATTTGTATCTTGAACCCTTCCCGAGAGCAATTCATCTCCAATTGCTAAGATTCCAATCTTCATCTATGCCTCCTTCTTATCGAAAGTGAAAATTTCTGCATATCTGCTACTTCACTTGCATAGTCAAAACAATCAAGTCCCAATCTAAACGATGCACGCCTCAAAACTCCTCCAATAATAAAAGGAGCAGGACGTGTATTATGCCTCATCCATTTCATTCCTTTTCGAAATAACTCAGCATTCAAAAATCTTTGTTCTCTCATCACTTGGTGTACATCTCTTGTATCAGGATCAACAAAAATTTGCGGGAAACTCATCTCAAATCCCCAGCGAAAAACATTTTCTCCATGAACGCCTGAGTGAAAATCACCCTCTTCTCCTACGATAAACAAATGTTCTTTCATTTGAATAATAGGTTCTTTTGGCTTAATAAGAACTTTTTTTTCTCCAACATTGAGAGCAAATATAGCATCAGGATCGCAAGTCATTGCATAAGCACCCAATGTCTTATGAGACTTATCTTTAAGTGAGTAGAAGTAGTTTTGGTATTCGTTTAAAAAGTATTCTCTTGTTACAGGAGTCTTATTTTGCAAAACGCGACTATTGTCAAACAGTTCAAAATCACCAAGAGCTGTAAAAAAAGCCTCCACCTCAGATGGCGTAAGCAGCATTTGAATTGTTAAAAATTTGGAAACTTCATACGGAGCTTGAATCACATTTCTTCTCACTTTTTAAAAAGCTTAATAGAATTAGACCAATGCACCCAATGAATATGTATGTATCTGCTAAGTTAAAAATACCGTAAGAATGTCCTGAAAAAGTAAAATGCAACATATCAACAACGTATCCATAAGCTAGCGTATCAGCTATATTCCCTACAGCACCAGTAATAATTAGAGTAAGAAAAACAGAAGCAACTCGGCGCTTTGTAAAAAAGAATAGCGCAATCAAAAGAGCAATGACTACACAAATACGAAAACAAAGCAGCAATGTTGAGTATTGAGCAAACATTCCCCACATCGCACCTTGGTTTAATACACGCTCTAATGAAAATTCAATCCCAAATGGCAACTTAAGAATTGAGATTGGATAGTCAAGAAATCCCGAAGCATATGCTTTGAGAACAATATCACATGTTAGAAGGATTAAAAAAATCCCACCATGCAAAAGAGGAGAAAGAGTCCATTTTACAACCTTAAGTTTCAATTTTGATCAAGCTCCTTCTCGAATTTATCTTGAGCATCTCTTGTCATTGTTGCATACGGAATCGCTTCAAGACGCTTATAAGGGATATCATCGCCCGTTACATCGCAAAGTCCATAAGTTCCCTCTTCAATTTTTTCCAAAGCACGATCAATCTGCTTTAATGTCTTTAATTCTTTTGCTGTCACTTCAATGCTGATCGTACGATTAAAATCTTCAGTCCCCTCATCTGCGTGATGCTGAGAATTACCTCTTGCTTCGTCTGGCTTCATAACATCGTTGGAAGTTCCAGTAAAAGCTGCTTGGTGTGATTGCCTTAAAGCTATTAGCTGTGATTTGAAAGCTTCAATTTCTTGTTTCTTTAGAGTCATAATGTATATTCTCCTTTCGCTTCGTCAATTGCGTGAATCAATTCATCTTTATCCTTAAAGCGTCTATAAACACATGCAAAACGAATATATGCCACTGGGTCAAGTTTTTTTAGTGTATTCATGACAATTTTGCCAATTTCAACAGTTTCTATTTCTCTTACTTGCCTCTCCATAATTTCTCCTGCTATATCAGAAGCAATAGCTACAACCTGATCATGGCTAATTCTTGTATGGCGACAGGCAGCGTCGAGACCTGAGATTAATTTTTCTACTCGAAATTCTTCATATTTTCCATCCCGTTTTTTTACTTGAACAGTTAGATCAACTGTTTCTCGGGTTGTAAATCTTTTATTGCAGGCTAAACACTCTCGTCTTCGTCTAATAGAATTAGAATCATTTGCACCACGAGAGTCAGTGACTTTTGATTCCATATCTCCACAAAAAGGACACTTCATATTTTACCACTCAGTATTCAAAAGATTGGTTTGTTTTGAATCACCACTAGTTCTTCTACTATATTAGAAACGTATTTTCAACTTCTTTACAAGCCATTAGCTTCCCTCTATCTCAAAAGAAAGCTATCAGCTTCCTTTTTTCGGAGGAGAAGGGTTCCCTCTACGCATCACTTCCGTTCTGCTTGAGGCCGGTTCAGCTTTCGCCTCACTTCAAATCCTCTTCCCTCTGTCTCAAAAGAAAGCTATCAGCTTCCTTTTTTCGGAGGAGAAGGGTTCCCTCTACGCATCACTTCCGTTCTGCTTGAGGCCGGTTCAGCTTTCGCCTCACTTCAAATCCTCTTCCCTCTGTCTCAAAAGAAAGCTATCAGCTTCCTTTTTTCGGAGGAGAAGGGATTCGAACCCCCGAAACGTTTTCACGTTTACACGCTTTCCAAGCGTGCTCCTTAAGCCACTCGGACACTCCTCCAATATATACGCAACCTTTAGGGTGCCGATAGACTACATAAGGGGCGTTTGTTTGACAAGTCAAAAGTTTTTTAATAATCAACTTCGGTTTTCAAAATTATTTTATAACTAAACTTGTGATTTTTTTTGTCTATGAACAAAAATCTATAGTTGCACATCTATAGCCACTCCAATTCCCAACATGCTCTTCATCTCTAACTCTCTTTGAATAAATAATTCAGTTTTTTCACGAACTTGTGAAAGTAAAGTATATGAATTGTATAATCCCATTGCATCATCAAATTTTTCTTGTTCCAACAATTCCTTCAATTGTAAAATCACTTTTTGATGCACTGCATCTTCAGCTTCTTTAACCTGCTCTTTAAATACTCGATGTGCACGTATGAAAATATTTACATGTTCACTCTCTTTTGTTCCTTCACTAAAGCAATTCATAGCCCATTCTTCGTCCAAAATATTTTTTCTCAACTCTTCTTTTATTAATCGCATTTGAAAATTTGCTCTAATTACTTGATTTGTCATTCTAGAAGCCCGAATCTGCAAAGAAGCTCGATTTACTAACGAAAGAGTCGATATTTCCAAACGAAAAATTGCATTAAAAAATGCTTCTTTGACTCTCAAATCAAGATCATTTCTCAGTTCTATCTCTTCCCATTTATGCTCGTAATCTTCGTATAAAAGTGCCCTTCTTAGTTCATCAAGCATAATTTTAAACTCCCATTCAGACGCTGAGATAGCTGACATTTCCATAAATAACCTCTTTGAGAGTTTTTAAAGAGATCATAAAGTTAAAAGGTTAATTTTTACAAGATAGTATTCTTTTAAATTTAATCGTGATTTTTTTTCTTCACTCATATATGCTTCTTACTAATATCTTCAGGAGCATTTCTTATGAAACGAACCCTATTTATCTCTGCTATTTTTATCGCCATTGCCCTTGTCTTAACATTTATTTGGACATTTCTGGCAGCATTTATATCAGGTAAAAAGCAACCCGACATCGATAGCAAGCCTCTTGTTTTAGTAAGTATTGAACCTTATGCATACATGGTTAATCGAATTGCAAACGACAATGTCAATGTTGTTACAGTCGTTCCCCCGGGAGTCGATCCCCACAATTGGGAACCCAGCTATAAAGACATGAATAAATTAAATAATGCCTCTGTTTGGTTTACAATTGGGGAAGGATTTGAGCCAGCTCTTGAAAAGAAACTTAGAGAAGTGAATCCAAAGCTGATTATTTTTAATTTGAACGACCAAGTCAAAACTCTTGCAGATCCAAGCACACATGAAGGCCACCACCATGAATTTGACACGCACACTTGGCTTTCACCATCACTTCTTATTACTCAATCTCGTTTTGTAACAAAAATTCTTGAAGACCAAGACCCTCTGAATGATGAAGTGTATAGAGACAACCTACAAAAACTGGAAGTTGAGCTTAAAGCACTTGACGCAAGCTCTGCAAAAGCCCTCCTTCCCTACCATGGCGACATCCTAGTTACAACCCACGGGGCGTATACTTATTATTGCCATGACTTTGGTATTGAACAAATTGTCATTGAGCCATCAAGCGGAAAAGAACCCCGGATGCGCGACATCACAGACCTTGTGAAGAACCTAAAAGAGGAAAAAAAGCGCATCATTGGAATTTTTATCCAACCTCAACACACGAATAAAGCAGCAAAAATCCTTGAAAAGGACCTTAACATTCCAACTTACATGGTTGATCCTTACGCAGAGAATTTCATAGAAACAATCACGACTCTGACAACTATTATTTCTAACAGTGCTGCATCTGGAGATCCTACTTGAACGAAGATGAATCTCCCTATATTTCTTTGCAAAATATTTCATTTCGCTACACCGATTCTAAGATTTTAGATGACGTGAGTCTTTCCATAAAAAAGAATGATTTTTGTCTTTTAATTGGGCCTAACGGCGGCGGGAAAACTACTTTAATCAAACTTCTTATGGGCATCCTAAAACCTAAATCTGGTGAGATTACAATCAACAGCGAAGCTCCAAGAAACAACAGGCATTTAATTGGTTACGTGCCGCAATCTCTTCAATTTGACTCTCAATTCCCTATAAGCGTTGGTGAATTCATTCTACTTGGCGCGCTTGGCAAATTAACGTGGTACGGAAAATGGCCAGCTGAAATAAAAAGAAAAGCGCTCTCACTCCTTGAGGAAGTTGAACTCGGAAAATATTTCAACTCCCCTTTTGGCTCTCTCTCAGGAGGACAAAAGCAACGAGCAACTCTGATGCGAGCTTTAATGTCTGACCCTGAAATTTTAATTTTAGATGAGCCCGTAAATAATTTAGACACGAAATCAAGCGACTTTTTTTATAAACTCATTGAGAAATCAAAAGGAAAGCGTACAATCGTCATGATTACGCACTATGTTGGGGATATATTTAATAAAGCCGATAAAATCTATGTGGTAAATCGAACAATTACTGAAATCGACAAGAATGAAGCCTGCTCTCACTATCCGATGGGTCTTTACCACTTACCGACGGAGGGTAAATAATGGATTCCTTCTTAACTGCTCTTTTTATCAACCCTTTCTTGCAATATGCACTTCTTGCTGCACTAGCAGCTTCAATTGCAGGCGGCATTGTTGGCTCATACGTAGTTGCTAAAAGAATTGTTTTTATTAGCGGCTCTGTATCACACGCTGTATTAGGCGGCATTGGTATCGCCATTTACTTACAGTTTATCACTGGATCCAAAGCTTTCTCCCCTCTGATTGGAGCTCTTATCTGCGCCATTATATTTGGCCTTCTGATAGGCACAATGCACCTTCTATACAAGGAAAGAGAAGACTCGATCATCGCAGCTATTTGGTCAATTGGCATGGCTATCGGTGTCATTCTCATTTCAATCGTTCCTGGAAGCAATTCAGAGCTTATGGACTTTCTTTTTGGGAATTTATTGTGGGCGAGCAATAGCGATGTTCGAATGTTGATTATTCTTGATGTAATTATTTTATTTGTTTGCCTTATTTGCCACAGACGTTTTCTAGCCGTCTCATTTGATGAAACGCAAAGTTATTTGCAACGCGTTCCTGTAAAATCTTTTTATTACATCTTACTTAGCCTTGTTTCTATAACAATCGTGATAATGATTCAAATTATTGGTGCTATCCTTGTGATCGCCATGTTATGCCTTCCAGCAGCCATTGCAAACATGTTAACGACCCGATTATCAAAAATGATTTACCTAGCAATCATTCTTTCTTGCGTCTTTGCCTTCTTTGGAATCTATATTTCTTACCTACTAAACTGGCCCCCAGGAGCAACAATCGCTCTTGTAGTCTCGACTTTTTACTTTTTATCTTTACCTCTAAAAATGAAGTCTATATAATCCATGCTCGATTTAAAATGAATTTTGAAGGTATACAAAGATGTACGCAATTATAGAAACGGGAAGCAAACAATACCAAGTTAAACTAGGCGACATGATTGATGTCGAGCTATTAACAGGAAATGGTTCTCATGAAGTCGTGTTCGAAAAAGTTTTACTAATCAATAGCGGAAACGCAGTAAAGGTTGGAAAGCCTGTAGTTAGTGGAGCAGCCGTTAAAGGTGAAATCATCGAACAAATTAAAGATGAAAAACTTATCATTTTTAAATACAAGAGAAGAAAAAATTCTAAGACCAAGAAAGGTCACAGACAAAAACTATCACGAGTAAAAATTACTGCGATTGAAGGTGGAGGAGCATAATGGCACATAAGAAAGGTCAAGGATCATCACGAAACGGACGCGACTCTGCAGCACAAAGGCTTGGTTTGAAAAAAGCCGGCGGCGAAGTAGTTAAAGCTGGTAATATCATCATTCGTCAAAGAGGAACAAAATACCACCCAGGCACTGGAGTTGGTCGTGGAAATGACGATACAATTTATGCTCTGATCGATGGAACTGTTACCTTTGTTAAAAGGAAAAATACAGTTGTATCTGTACTAGCTATCGCTTAGACAGTTTCTCTGGGAGGGGAATGCAATCATGTTTACTGACCGTGTCATCATCAAATTTAAAGCAGGACGCGGCGGAAACGGCGTGATTGCATGGACACGCGGTAAATTTATACCAAAAGGCGGACCTTGCGGTGGAAACGGCGGTAAGGGCGGCTCAATCTACATCGAAACAACAAACGACTTATTCTCTCTCGATCAATTTCGAAATACCCACCTCATTAAAGCTGACAACGGCGCAGAAGGCGGAGCTAATTGCAGGACAGGCAGAAGCGGCCCAGACAAAACAATTCGCGTCCCCTGTGGAACACTCGTTAAAAACGCTAAGACTGGCGAACTTATTGCTGACCTAGTTGAAAACAAAGCTTCTTTTGAACTTTGCCGCGGCGGGAAAGGCGGCCTTGGAAATGATCGTTTTAAAACTCCTACAAATCGTACTCCACGAAAGTGCACTCCAGGACACGAAGGCACGCAAGTTGATATTGAACTTGAGCTAAAACTTATTGCAGATATTGGATTTGTTGGCTTACCGAACGCTGGGAAATCAACTCTACTTTCAGCCATCACGCCAAACAAAGTGAAAATTGGCGACTACCCTTTTACAACATTGAAACCAAATCTTAGCTACATAGAGTTTGATGACTATTCTCGCATCTTTTTGGCTGATATTCCTGGAATTATCAAAGATGCTCATGAAGGTCGAGGACTTGGTCTTGAGTTTTTACGCCATATTGAGCGCTCAGAGGTCCTTGTTTACGTTATTGACGTCAGTGCATCACCTGATGACGATTACCTCCTCCTGCAAAACGAATTGCGCGAATACGACCCTTCTCTTCTTGAAAGACCTTCTATTATTTGTCTCAATAAATCTGACCTTCTTGAAGATGACCATATCATCGAAGAATTCAAGGAACGTCACTCTAAAGAAAACACTAAAATTCACGCAATATCTGCGCGCGAAAAGTCTTCTCTCCCTGATCTAATCGAGTCTATGCGCATGTTCGCGCAATCAACATGCGTTCGCTATTAGACTTCTTTCAAAATTTAGATTATTCCATCTCTACTCAAAACTTTTTTAATTTATTATTGGAATTTTAATTTCTAAGAGCTCATAATCTAATCAAAATTTATTTTTGGGAGAATTAAATGGAAATTTCAAGACAACTAGAACCAACAGTCCTATGGGGCACAGAACACTGCTATTTACCGCCGGCATTGGAACTTACTCTTGACGGCGTCCCTATTTTTCAAACATTTGGACACCTTGCTTTTCAACGAATGGATAATACCCGAAGATCTTTTCAAATACACGCAAACGACTATGCTGTTGAGAATCCGGCCTCTTTAGAAAATCGAGCAAAGATTGCTTTTACACAATATTTTTTCAAACAAGTGAGCGAAGATCTAAAAAGCAAGAATGCCAAAGATCCAAGAGTACTTCGTATTCTACACCAAATTGCAAGTAATGAAGATTTCAATGAATACTTAAAAATATCCAGCCCCTCTGTAAAGTTATTACTAAAAAAGAGTTCCTTAGAAGAAATTTTTTCTTTTGATGGATATCTCTCATCAATGAGAATTAGAATTCTTGCAGTTCGAATAATTGAGTTGAATAAAACAATAAGACCAACATAGAAACTAGTTTAAATTGACTGGAAACAATAATAAAGCTAAAATCTTTGTCAATTAGATATTAATTATACTTATAACAGAGAAAATCTATGGCAGCTAGTATTCCCATCAACTTAGTCCATTTTGGGCAAGCAAATCAAATGAAAGCTTATGCATTAGATGGGCGGCAGCAGGCCTTCTTAGGAACTTGCGCAGCAAATCGGTTTTCAGTAATTGACGCTCAATGGAAGTTAGCTGGCCACGACAATAAAGGCTTACTTGGAACGGTCGCTACTGTTTTTTCAACTTTCCGCCTACTTACTCCACTTGTTAAATTATTTTTTACCTATAAAAAAACGAAAAATCTTACTGACTGGAAAACTATAGCAAACAAAGCAATTGATTTAACTTTGAGTTTTGAGAAAAATTTTGATAAGGCTATTGATAAAATAGCGCCTTACTTTGAGGCATTTTGCCTCACCTCCTCGATAGGATTACTTTTTTTTGGACACATAGCGTTTGGGCTTCTTGGAATCGCCACAACAATCCTTATTCAAGTTAAGCAAAATGGATATTTACCTGGGATAATTGATGACGCCTTAACCCCAGTAACAATCATTGCGGCATTTTATAGCATTTGGATCTCACCCGCATTTCTCGTCATTAGAGGAATTCTACTGCTTGGGAATTTTATTCAATTCTTAAATTACTTAGTTACCAACAATACGATCAGACCCTACCTACCAAATTTCCTTACTGATGGTTCAACTGGAAAACATATCATTACGCCTTCTAAAGCTCTTGATCTTAAAAAAGACAAGACTGAAATTTCTAAAACACTTAAAGCATTCCGCGGTCTTTCAATCAATCGGACATCAGTGCATAACCCCTCAGTCAAAGAAATCTTTCCTGATAGCATGAAGGTTGATTTGGATGCTATCTCATATGCACAATTGTATGAAAATGTTGAGAGAAGAATCTCAACCCAAAAAATTACAATAAAATCACTTGACGGCTGGAAGAGATTAAAAAATGCAATGCTAAATGATAGAGTCCCAGACATTCGCCCGGTTAACTTTGGATTTTCAAGAAACGTTTTCAAATCAATATTGTTTCGGATTCAAAAAGAGATTGACAATGAAAAATTTGAATCTGACGTGCAAGAACTTGCAGTAATTGGTGAAGCTTGCGCAGAAGGATGGCTGAGAGAAATTTCCTTTATGCTTAATCCTAAAACAAAAGAATACGGCTGGAAAATTCACCACTTACATGCCGTTTTAAGAGGAGAGCTTCTTAAAGAAGCCTTACAACAACTGGCTAAAGAGCTGCGTAGGGGAGCTGAAAATAACAAAGAGCTAGAAAAACTCGCTATTAGCTTCGATCTTGCTGGAGGGGAAAACAACGTTCACCTACTCAATCAAGTACAAGCAGCACTCTATCACATATGGCATACATTTGAAGGGGAATCATTTTTTCAAATCGCTGGCAGGGGCGTTTTTACACGTCTATTACACCGTCAACAACAAAACAGTTTTCCAGAGGACCTCATAACTCCACTCGTTGGAGAAGATGAAAATCAAAGCCCATTTACAACACAAAATGTAACGAACATCTTGCTTGGAGCAACTCAAATCATTCTTCCACTCCCCATTCCAGGATTTATGCTTGCCGCTTCAATCCATAACGTTGCAATAAGCAATTACACATCAGAGAGACTTGTTGATGTTGTTTATAACGCCATCTACCCACAGTACAGACAAGTTAAAAATGACAGAGACCGTTACGAAATGCAGCTTTACCGAAATATAGAATGGGATGTAGTTACTAAATGGCTAGGTGAAATAAGCGAGAAAGAAATTGATGATGGATTCTCTGTAATGGATGACACAAGCTTTGATCAACCTAGATGCTCTAACCCAAGTGATGATCGTTGTAGAGTAGCTCCTGGTTATAATCCTCTATTAGTAAGACTAGATGAGAGTGGGAATCAACCATTTTTGACAAAAGAAGGAGTTCGACTAATGCTTTGGGACATGGGAATTCTTGAAAAATCAGAGCCGAAAAAGAGGACCCGTCCATTCAGCACATGGCAACAACAACAAGCTTCTTACGATGAGTTTGCTGCAGTTTAAAATAGCGCTTCATATGAGAAGACTAGAGAAACAAAGCTGGGACTATTTCTGCCGGTTACAGAAAACCAAACACCGGCAATAATACCAGACATGTCATTGATATTATATTCAATTGCAGGGGCCAAGGAAAGCTGATCGTTTGACGGGGCCCCATTAGTAGCTGGCACGCCGGGCGAAGCCTCTCCAGCAGTCCCTGTAAAAGTTGATTTTCCTGAATAAGTATATGCAACATCTGTTGCCAAAACCCACTTTTGATTCAAGCTTACTTCAAGACCCAAGTCAGCACTATAAGAATTACCTACTTTAACTTCCCCTTTAGTGTTCTCTCCCCCACCAAAAGAATTATACCCATGAACAGTTACTTTGTGATCTGGCACGTTGCAGTTGGCAGCAAAACGGGTTGCTAAAGGATGAAGCTTCATCCACCAAAAAACTTTACTCACGACCATAGTAAACGTTGTTTGAAAAGCACCTTCACCCGTAGCAGTAAGACCTAATCTATTTGGATTCAGCCGTTGATAATTTCCTGTGGGAAACAACTCTCCCAAAACAAATCGAAGACTCGGAATATATGGATTCTCTTTCAAAAGTTGAAAACCAAACTGAAGAGGAAGGTCGCCAAAATTTCCACCATACACGCCATCCTGCCACCTAAAGAAAGCCTGCGGAACTATCGTCACATCAAGCCAATTAAGTATCCCTGTTTGAAGAACTAAAAGAGGGCTTACTAAATAAGAGTTTGGTGTATTAATCGACTTTCTTTTGCTGTTGTACTGAGCGTAATTCATTGTTAAATAGAGATAAGGCTGAAAGTTCAACTTTCCAACAGGAGCATTATTTGCAGATCCCGTTATCAGCGGACCAGTATACCATGGAGTAAACATCTTTTGCGCAATTTCAAAGTCCCTCTGCGCTTGATCAACCTCGTGACTAATCGCATCAGGAGATTTCAATTTAGGCGTAGCTGGAATCACTACCTCTTCCTCTGCACCACAAAGAAACGCTGCAAATAAACATAAACCAGTGACTATTCTCTTCAAAAGATTGCCTTTTTTTAAATAATTGTATATATCTCAAAACATATTAAATAAACAAGGCGATTTTTATGACAATCTCTGGCCCATCACAAGATCCCCCTTCCTACAAAGAAGATTTTCAAAGAAGCGTAAAGCTCTTTGAAAAGAGCTTTCAAGAAATGCAAAAGTCAAAACTTGATGCCCAAAAAGATCAATACGTCAAAGTCATGCACGAATCGCTAAGAACAATGCAAGAATCTGCTAGCGGCATGATCAACAAAAGACTCGGAGAACTCAAAAACACACTCTCCAAAGACCTCGACAACTACCTTGCTTCCCCCACAAAAGAACTAGAAGAGAAAGTTGAGAATGACATCAGCCAGATCAAAGAAGCAGATTAACCAAAACTTTGATGGCTACTTCATAAAAACCACTCCGAATGCTTTAGCACCATTCTTATAGACTTTGTACTTCCGTCCAAGTTTTTTGGCGACTGATTTCATTGTTTCTAGATCCATCTCTCGATCTACATCATCAAACACAATAACCTTGGTATTTTGGAACAAATGAACATAATTCAGAAAACCTCTTCTATCAATAGCTCCACACGGCCCATCTACTAACACCAATGCAGATTTTTTCGGCAACTTAGCTTTTAATATCTCCGGATTATACCACACTTTATCCCCGCCAATATTCGTTAAAGGCGCAAGAATAAAATGAACCGGATAATTTCCCTTATCAATAGTTCCTTTGTATCTATCTAGAAATTCCTTATTGTGTTCGATAGTAAAAACATTGAAATTTTCAGACAACATTCTTGTACTATAACCAGTCCCAAGCTCAACAATCGTTTCACCCTCTTGAACAACATCACAAATATAATTGTAACACTCTTTATCAATAGCCCATCCTCCGAACTTATTCTCCATAGCTATTAATGGGGAAATAAAGACTAAAAGCAGCGCTGCAAATTTCTTAAACATATGTGGCTCATAAATCAAGATTGAAAATAAACAATTTTATAGTATTTAAATTTAATATACAACCTTCGACAGGTTTAATTTTTAGAAAAATAATAATATCCAGAAAAGGTTAAGAAGAAATCGTGGTCAGAACCAGATTTGGACTGGCGACACAAGGATTTTCAGTCCTCTGCTCTACCAACTGAGCTATCCGGCCACAATAGACGTATGAGGATAACTCAATGAATTATTTCTGAGCAGAAAATCGTTAATACTATCCACTCTTTTGGATATATTCCATTTGCCTGGAAATTTTTTCTTGTATCTTCTATCAAATCTTTTGTACAGTAGTAATTCTTGATAAATTAATTTGCTCATAAAAGTTGAGGTAGCTAGTGAAACGTTTATTTGCATTCTATTTTTTGCTTTCTTTTCTAATCAGTCAAACCTGTTGGGGAGCATATAACGTTTCTATATGTGCCATTTTTAAAAATGAGGCTCCATTTTTAAAAGAGTGGTTAGAATTTCATAAAATACAAGGCGTGGAACACTTTTTTCTCTATAACAACAATAGTTCTGATGAATACCTTGATGTGTTAGATCCTTATATCAACGCTGGCGAAGTCACTTTAACCGACTGGCTCTTTGATTATCCTCCCCAAACTAAAGACAATGTGCCAGCTAGTGCCATTCCTTGGTTACAAGTTCAGTGCAATGCTTATAAAGATTGCATTACCCATGCAAAAGATCTTTCCTCATGGATCGCTTTTTTAGATATCGATGAATTTTTATTCTGTTTAGATGGAGAATCTCTACCAGACTTTCTACAAAACTTTAAAGAATTTGGAGGACTAGGCGTCAATTGGCTAAACTTCGGAACTTCTGGCATCAAAGACATTCCGAAAAATTCTCTTTTGATTGAAGTTCTAACAAAATGCTCCCCTCTAAAACACTACTTCAACACGTTCATGAAGTCGATTGTAAATCCAAGAAAAGTTGTAGATTGTGTTAATCCTCATTATTTCCACTACAAAAAACCATACAGTGCTGTTGACTCAAACAAGAATATTTTAAAAAATTCTGTAAGTCTGCCAATGAGCTCATTTCCGCTGGAAAAAATTCGCATAAACCATTATTGGACTCGGACTGAAAACTATTTTTATAAGAAGAAAATGGCAAGTCGACTAAGCCGCAGGACTTTTCAAGATTCAGCATATATGCTTAATAGACAGAAAGATTTCAATCTTTGTGAAGATTACTGCATTCAAAAATTTGCACCTCAACTTAGAGCTAAAATGCAATTACCCGAATAAAATGCCTTTGAACTGAGAAGGAATTACAATGAAAAACTCAATTTATTTTTTTTTTATCCCCTTGCTATTAACTCTTGATACGACTCTACAGTCAGACTCCCCGTCTAGAATAAAAGATCAATTCTTAGGTTCTGAGAACGTTGACTTTCAAATAGAAAAAAAAATAAGCAGAGTAAAACAATCAGCTTATTCTGCGTTAACGCTAAACCCTAACCCAATAATAAATATAGATTCAGCAGGACGTCTTTCTAATGTTCCTGTCAAAATCTCCTCACTATTAGCAATAAAGGATATGAATATTTTATCTTCCTTGACCTGGGCTTACATATTCACAAACAATAATAAATTTTTAGTAAAAGCACGAGAATACATTTTGACCTGGATTCAAGTTAACAGCCCCGGAAGTAATCCAATTAATAACACGAAATTAGAAGCATTAATTACCTGTTATTGCTTTATCAAACCTGCGTTCTCTGAAGAAGAGAATCATCTTATAAAAAAATATTTTAACGCGTTTGTTCTTCAAACAAAACAAAATTGGAATTCTCAAAATAATTGGGCAGCACATGCTATTAAAATGGCCGGATTATCTGCTATTGCTTCGGATAATTCTACCTTGTTAGGCGAAGTAATAAACCATTATAAAAATTTTGCTGAAAAAAACCTAATGCCCACCGGATCTACTTACGATTTTCACCAAAGGGATGCGCTACATTATCAGGTTTATGATCTTGAACCATTACTAACCTTTGCTCTTATGGTCTTTTTATATACTGGGGAAGATTTATATAACTATACTACAAAAAATGGTGGGTCAATTAAAAATTCAGTACATTTTTTAACTCCTTATATTACCAGAGAAAAAGTTCATTATGAATTTACACGAACCAGTGTTAAATTTGACTTAGCTCGCAGTAAAAATGGAGAAGAGGATTTTATTTTAGGCAAACCGTTTAATATAAATAAAGCAATCGGTGTATTTTGTTTAGCTTCATATTTTGATGATGAAGTTAAGCAAATCGCAGAAACATTAGAAGCGACTAATTGGCAAGAAGCGTTAGCAGGAAAGTATTTCTTTTCCCTCTTTCCTTTTTATCTAGTTTATAATCAATTGACAGCGGCTGACAATTCAATAAAGTTTAAAGGTTGTCTACAAAGACCAATTCTTTAGTCCAACGCTCTCGCATCTTCTTATGCAAGAAAAAAAATAGTTCTAAAATCAGCTAAAGCATTCTGTATGTTAAAAATAACTTAACCTTTGAGAAAAGGTTAAGAAGAAATCGTGGTCAGAACCAGATTTGGACTGGCGACACAAGGATTTTCAGTCCTCTGCTCTACCAACTGAGCTATCCGGCCACAATAGACGTATGAGGATAACTCAATGAATTATTTCTGAGCAGAAAATCGTGAAACGAAAAGGGATTATTTTGTTTTTTGGTCTTATTTTGAAAACTTGTACCAGTCAATAAGATCTGACTTTGGAGGATGATGTCATTATCATTTTCAAAGAATGATATTTGGAGTATATTCAAGTTGCTATTGTACCTATCTGTAAGGCCTAAGTATGAATCACAACCGCAAAATACTCGTTATAGGCGCTAGCATAGCTGGACCTATGGTTTGCTATTGGCTAAAAAAATATGGTTTCAATCCAACCTTAATAGAAAGAAGCGAACAATTAAGAACGGGCGGATACGCTATAGACGTTCGCGGCATTGCAGCAGAGATTGTCAAAAAAATGGGTATATATGATGATATATATGCAAAACGCACATCGATATTGTCAAAGCGCTATGTGGGTGCTGATGGTCAAACTCTATCAGAGGAATATGGTGAAAAATCGAGTTTCAGAGAAGGTAATGATGTCGAGATCGTTCGTGGTGAATTAGTTAATATTTTATTACAAGTCGCCTCTGACGTGCCTTGCCATTTCCATAAAGAAATAATAAGTCTTACGCAAAAGGATCAGTATGTCGAAGTGACTTTTAAGGATGGCCACATCGAGCGCTATGACTTGGTGATAGCGGCCGATGGATTACACTCTTCGACTAGAGGGATGACCTTTTCAGAAAAAGATTATCAGCTCTTCAATCTAGGTTCTTACATCAGTATTTTTAGGATACCAAATTATTTACATCTCAATAGAATTGAAGTCTTATTCGGGAAAGATCAAAAATTCATCGGTATGCATAGCGATAAAGATCCTGATAGAGCATTAGTATGTTTTGCGTTTCGAGCCAAGAAAGCATTAAGTGGTATCGCTAATGAAAGAGGACAAAAAAAGTGCCTTAGAGACGTGTTCTATGATTTGGGATGGGAGTCGAATAAGATACTCGATCTTATGAATGACAGTGACGATTTCTATTTTGACGCCATTGCCCAAGTAAAAATGAACTCATGGACTAAAGGTCGTGTTGCATTGCTGGGTGATGCCGGGTATTGCGCTTCGCCATTGTCTGGCCAGGGCACTAATTCGGCCATTGTTGGGGCTTATATCTTAGCGGGTGAACTAAAATCAGCAGAAGGTAATTATTCCGTGGCCTTTAAGCATTACAATGAACTAATGCGTCCATTTGTTGATGCCAATCAAGACTTAGGTGCTTGGGTAGGAGAGAACTTTCTTTCGGAAGGTGAAGCCTCAAAAGAGATCATAGAAGAGCGTTCAAGTGTGATTATGGGAAAAATTAAAGTAGCGGCGAATTCCATTTCATTACCCGATTATGTGTGAGAAGATTACGCAGAATCAAGGGCTCTCCTGAGAATTGATAGACACTCCAAATTGGCTACTTAAAACAATTTTTAAAGCACTCATTTGGGTGATTTAAGGGAATCTAGATCTTTATACATATTGAAGAGTGTTTGAACATACAAAAAAGAAATGGTGGCCAGAACCAGATTTGAACTGGGGACACAAGGATTTTCAGTCCTCTGCTCTACCAACTGAGC
>CAYGJD010000016.1:0-30366 GCA_964350315.1 uncultured bacterium | reverse complement strand
TATGTGATTGATGATTTCTTTCGGGAAACGATCAGCTTTATCCGCTAAGTATTTTTTCTCTTCATGAAGATCTTTTAAGTACTCTTCTTTATTAACAGAGAGAAGCTCGTCGATGACTTCTTTTGAGACATTTAAGCCCGCTGTATCAATTTGTAAAGGCAAATATCCTATTGCTTCATCTTTTGCTTCTACTTTGTGATCAATCCTTTGGAACATCCATTCAAGCACGCGCGCATTTTCACCATATCCTGGCCATAAAAAACTTCCCTCATCGTCCTTTCGAAACCAATTGACTGAAAAAATTTGTGGCATTTTTCTGCCTTTTTTTTCCAAGTCTATCCAATGTTGAAAATAGTCTCCCATATGGTAGCCGCAAAAAGGAAGCATCGCAAAAGGGTCGTGTCTTAATGTTCCAATTTTTCCTTTTGCAGCAGCGGTCATTTCTGACACCTGTCCAGCTCCAAGTAAAACACCATGTGCCCAATTTCTAGCTTGAACAACAAGAGGCGTCAAATTCGATCGTCTTCCCCCAAAAATAATCCCTTCTATTGGCACGCCTTCTGGATCAAAAGCTTTTTCATCAAGGACTGGACACTGATCTATGGGAGCTGTGAAGCGTGCATTTGGATGAGAGGCAGGTTCTTTATTCTCTTTTACCCATCTTCTACCTTTCCAATCTATTAGAGATTTTGGAGGTTTCTTTGTCATTCCTTCCCACCAAACCTCTTTCTCATCTGACAAAGCAACATTCGTAAAAATAGTGTTCTTTTCAATTGCTTTCATCGCATGCGGATTTGATCTAAATGAAGTTCCTGGGGCAACACCAAAAAAACCATTTTCTGGATTGATTGCTCGAAGATTCCCTTCTTTATCAAACTTCATCCATGCAATGTCATCTCCAACACAAGTTACTTCCCAGCCAGGAATTGATGGTTTCATCATCGCTAAGTTTGTTTTTCCACATGCACTAGGAAAAGCTGCAGCAAAATACTTTTTCTCTCCCTGCGGGTTCTTTAGCCCCAAGATTAACATGTGCTCTGCCATCCACCCTTCATCTTTTGCAATCTTCGAGGCGATTCTTAGTGCAAAACATTTTTTCCCTAGAAGAGCATTTCCACCATATCCACTTCCATACGACCAAATCTCTCTTGTATCTGGAAAATGTGCGATAACCTTTTCGTCATTACAAGGCCAATGGACGTCTTTTTCTTCTTTTTTTAATGGAGCGCCTACTGAATGAATTCCAGGAATGAAGGCCTCTCCAGCTTGAATTTTCTTAAGAGGAGCTTTTCCCATTCTTGTCATGATTCGCATATTGACAACAACATAAGGAGAATCTGTAATTTCGATTCCATACTTGGCAAGTGGTGAACCTACAACTCCCATGCAATAGGGAATAACATACATCACCCGCCCCTGCATTACCCCATCAAAAAGCAATCTAAGTCGATGTTTCATTTCTTGGGGATCAGACCAATTATTTGTTGGACCAGCATCTTCTTTCTTTTCACTACAGATGAAGGTTGCGCTCTCAACCCGTGCAACATCTCCTGGATCTGTCCTTGCGTAATACGACCCCTCCTGATTGATAGGAGTCAACATTCCCAGGCTACACATCATCTTCAGTAAAGCTTTGTTTTCCTTCTCTGAACCATCACAAATGACAACTTTTTCAGGACGACACAAAGCCTTCATCTCGTCGATGAAAGCATCCAACTTACCAATAGTTCCAACCAAAATTAACCTATAAAGGATTTACGTTTTTTGAAACGATCAAGATATTCAAGAGCCTTTCCAGTTCCAAGACAAACAGCAAGTAATGGACTTGGTGCAATAATCACAGGAAGACCACACTCTTTTATTAGAAATTTATCAAGGCCCTTAATTAAGGCACCACCACCCGCTAGAACCATTCCTCTATCAACAAGGTCTGCTGCAAGTTCTGGAGGACATTTTTCAAGGGTCAGTTTGACACTTTCGATGATCTGTTGAATAGGCTCAGATAAACACTCACGAACTTCAACAGAATTAATTCTTTTAGTAACAGGCAATCCAGCAACTTGGTCACGACCACGAACTTCCATTTCAAGCTCATTGTTGCCAAGAGGATATGCTGAACCTATTGTCATTTTAATTTCTTCAGCAGTTCTTGGACCAATCATTAAGTTGTATGTGCGACGCATGTAGTTGATGATACACTCATCAAACTCATCACCACCAATTCTTAAAGAACGAGACTCAACAATACCACCAAGAGAGATAATCGCAATTTCTGTAGTACCACCACCAATATCAACAATCATGCTAGCTGCTGGTTCATGGACAGGTAAATCAACACCAATAGCCGCAGCCATCGGCTCTTCGATCAAAATCACTTCTTGTGCACCAGCTCTTAAAGCAGAATCTTCAACAGCACGTTTTTCTACCCCTGTAATCCCAGATGGCACAGCAATCAAAATCTTTGGTCTAAATATACTTCTTGCAGGAGTAACGCGCTTTAGAAGAGCTCGTATCATTCCCTCAGCAATTTCAAAATCTGCAATCACACCATCTTTCATCGGACGAATCGCATGAATTCTTCGTGGTGTTTTACCAAGCATTGCTTTTGCCTTTTGACCAACAGCAAGAACTTCATTTGTTGTAGAATCAACAGCAACAACAGATGGTTCAGCAAGGACAATACCCTTTCCCTGCACATAAACCAAGGTATTTGCTGTACCTAAGTCAATACCAATGTTATTTGTGAATAAACCTGTGACATCGCGCCACTTTTCGATAAAAATCTTTCCGACTTTCGCGATATTGTTTTTGTTAATGAGCGCTTGTTTCATTTTGATCTCACATAGTTAATGGCAAATTTTTCTCATCTTACTAAAGAAAGTCATTTCGTGCAATTGGCATTTCAGGTCTGTAGCAGTTCCAACACATCTTCCCAAGTCAATTTGGACATGACTTCATCATCTGAGGAGACTACTTTCTTAACAATTCCCGACTTACGTTTTTGCATCTCAACGATCTTCTCTTCAATCGTATTTAACGTTACAAGTTTGTACACAGAAACATTTTGTTGTTGTCCCATTCTATGCACTCGATCTGTCGCCTGATTTTCTACAGCAGGATTCCACCACATATCGTAGTGAACAACAGTATCAGCTCCAACTAAATTCAAACCAGTACCGCCTGCTTTTAACGACACAAGAAATACAGGAATTTCTTTCGTATTGTTAAATTCATTCACAATCTCAAGACGATTTTTACTTGCTCCATCTAGATAAAGGAATGGAATTCCTTTTTGTTCAAAATCTGTCCGCATAATTTGAAGCATTTTCGTATACTGTGAGAAAATGACAGTCTTATGTCCACCTTCAATCAGAGTATCTAGAAGGTCACACAACATTTCATACTTCGCAGAATCATATGGCTCTGCTTCTTTCTTCGCAAAAATCGCAGGGTGGCAACAAATCTGCTTCAATCTTGTTAGAGTTGCAAGCACATGAATTTGGACCTTATCAAATCCATCTCTTTCAACAAGTTTTGTCAATTCGCCAAGTGCAGATGCTGCATATGATTTATATAGCTCTTTTTGTACATCTGTAAGCTGGCAATGGTAAACAAGTTCTGAAACAGGAGGTAAATCCTTAAGCACATCGCATTTCATGCGGCGTAAAATAAATGGGGCCACTTTTTTTCGGAGATATTCAAGATTAGCATGTTGCTCATCTCCTGAAACACGAATGTATTTTTCAATAAATCGATCATAAGAACTAAGAAATCCAGGCATAAGAAAGTCAAAAAGTGACCACAGCTCATCAAGTGAATTTTCAATAGGCGTTCCAGATAAGATCAACTTGTGGTGTGATTGCAAAGACTTCACAGACTTAGCATTTCGTGTACCACGGTTTTTAATATGTTGCGCCTCATCTAAGATTACATAAGAGAAAACTTGCTCACTATAGCGGTCAATATCCTTTTGCAATAAACTATATGATGTGATTACAACATCATAGTCGTCTATCGTCTGAATTAGTTTCTTTCTTTGATTAGGAATCCCGTCGATAACAAGAGTTCTTAGCGTCTTATTGAATTTATTTAATTCTTCTTTCCAGTTGTATAAAAGTGAAGTCGGACAAACAACAAGAGAGGAAGATTTAAGCACACCAAGACTTTGCGTTAAAGTCACAATCGCTTGAACTGTCTTACCAAGTCCCATGTCATCTGCTAAAATACCGTTTAAGTACATTTTACGTAGTCTTTCAAGCCAATGTACCCCTTCAACTTGATAGGCTCTCAAGTCAGCATTAATCACTTTTGGAATAGGAGAATAAACAACTTCTTTTTCTCCAAGCATCTGTTGTCTAATTTCAGTAAGTTTATCTGAAATAGAAAACTTAACTGGAAGACCTTCAAATTGCGCAGCATCAATATTTGCTAACGTCCAAAGAGGGCAACGAAGTTTATGATTATCAAATTTTTCAATCCCTAGTTCATCAAAAAGTTGGACAACCTTACTAATACGATTCAAGTCGAGCACTAAGATTTTAGGGATTTTAGAAGAACCTTCTTTTTTTCCTTGAGCTCGTTTCATTTCAAGTTCGAGAAAGGCCCTCTTAGAAATCAAGCACTCCCAAAGACGATCTAAACTAACACCAATCAAATCTCCATTTACAGTTAATTCGATGTCATAAAGATCCATTCGATCTGTGTGAACTAAATTAAGTTCGAATTCACTCTTATCATAGATAAATTGATCAAGTAAGTTTTGTGGACAATTGAACGTTACATGGTCTTGATTTCGAGGAATAATTTCTGTCATAAACTCGACAATTTTCTTCTCCGTCTTCGCAACAAATGTCTGACTTTCTGCGTTATATATGAAGTCCCGAAATAGCTCTTCAATGATATTTCTCTCTTCAACAAGATTCCTTGCCAAAATTCCTTCCCCTTTAATAAAGGAGAAAATGTGTTCTTTATCAAGAGCCTCGACAACAGCAGGAATAACATTTCCATCATAATCAAAGGTAATCGTTGCCTCAAGCTCTCCATCTAAGAAAGATAAATCACAAATAGACTTCAGTGGACCGACAAATGGAATTGTATTGAATTTGTTTATGCATTCTTCATTCGTAATTTCAGCAAACTTAGACAATTCAGGAAGAGAATTTTCTACAAAAGTTCCAAATAATGGCTCAGGTATAGTTATTTCTCGTATTTCAAACAGTTGCATTAAGTGTTGACGAGTCACTTGGGGTAAGAATCTGTAATAGACGTGATCATGGACCATTCCAGGAAAAGCCGATTCATAGAAACTTACATCCTCAAGCATTACGCTCTTATTGCCAATACTCACAGAAGGGTTTAATAAAATTTTTGATGCAGGAGGTGAAATGTATTCAAGTGATATAATAAACATTGCGGGTTGATTTGAAAAGCGCATTGGCGACTCTAAAGAGCCTTCATAGATTCCAGGTAAAATTGGAAGTTCAGAATCTGCTGCCTTCGGACCTCTTATCGTAGCGCCCTTGCAAGCAACATCATAAGCTGCAGCTAGAATAAGACCAAACGACTTCATTTCAATAAAAGCTGATCGTTGCCCTCTTTCTGTCGTTGCTTTGTCATGGACCCTAGCATAGTCAATCAACATACGTACAATTTCTCTAAATTCTGCTCTGAAAGACTCTGTTGTGAAAAGATATTTCTTTCCACCAATGACAAGAGGCTCTTCATAACGAATTCCGTCTAAAAAATCTTTAGCTACTGGGATATGTAGCGGTTTTGATCTTGAAGGGAGCCTAAGAGCAAGCTGAAGTTCAATGATCGGTTTGATCGCCCCATCATTCTCTGGGAAAGAAAAAATCATATTTATTTCAGCGCGATCTACTTTCCCCTCTTCTTTTGGAAGAAAGAAAGGAGATTTAGATAATATTTTTGACGCAACGATATACTCTTGCATCAACTCTTTTAAATACTGGACATCCTTACGCTCTTCTTCTTTAGTAACAGCCTCTTTAACAGCCTCAAAAAGCTCTTCCTTCTGATCTGCATCAAGTCCTGTCTCCTCAGCAATATCTTCGAGATTATTTTCTTTAGAATAATCTACTAATATTCCATCAAGATGGGCTTCAAGGTAAAATAACAAAGCTGCCAAATGTTGACAGTCATAGTGGTAAGGACAGTCACAATCAGAGTCAATTGTTTCACACTCATTCCTATCAATTTCGATAACACTTTCATAAGTATTATCGTATTGTCCACCAACCTTGGCTGCAATACGAAGTGATGCTGAATCGATATGAAGAATTTTTGCTGAAAATACCTTCTTATCATCAAACAACTCTTTTCCCTCTCGCAAAACGCTCTGAGAAAAATCTTGCTTTAATTTTCTTACGTTTAACATGGCCCCTTCATCATTAAAAACTCTGAATAGCTGAACATAAAAAGAAATGCATTTAGCACACACCTCTAGATCCAAGAGTCTTTTTACTACTTTTACTCCTCTTGTGCAAGTAAAATTCTTTCATCATCCAAATCCTTTTTTTAAAAAAAATTTCATTTTGGTTCAGTTAAATCATGAGAACCACGCCCTGTATGGACTTCCTCTATTCAAAGCATACCAAGAAAGTTTACTCTTCTAACACACCTCCTCTTTCCGACTTTATTTGGAAACAGAAATAAATAAGAAAAAAACTTCTTGAGTCTTATCAAGAGTTCAAAGAACAAATAAGAGGAAAACTAGAGATAAAAGATTATTGCAGCTTGCAAATAAAACCCCTCTCTAATAAAATGCTTGATTCGTATGAATGCGGGCGTAGCTCAGTGGTAGAGCATCACGTTGCCAACGTGAGGGTCGTGAGTTCGAATCTCATCGCCCGCTATCAAATTTTTTAAGTTTCGAGCAAACAATAAGGGGCTGAATTAATCTCATGACAGAAGCAGAAACTCCATCAAAAAATAAAGCACCAGAAATAGAACAACCTCTCTCTTCTGAAAGCTTTTCATCTGACCACCTGAAAGTTGAATTAAAGCGCTTCAAACATTGTCGTGTAGAGATAGATGTTGAAGGCGATCAAGCAATTATCAGAGAAGCAAAGAAGACCTCTATTAAAGACATTGCAAAAGAAGTCTCAATTCCAGGTTTCCGAAAAGGCAAAGCTCCCTCTGCTATTATTGAAAAAAAATTTCCTGACGCTGTTAAAGAAGGTACTGAAAAAGCCTTTGCTGACAAAGCCTTTTTCGAAGGAAACAACCTTGCTAGAGTTCCTGTACTGAATCGAAAAAGCAAAATCTCTTTCAAATTAATTTCTTTAGACGACAACAGCGGTAAAGCTTCTTTCTCTTTTGAAAGCGAGCCTGTTCTCCCTGAAATTGACTGGAAAAAATTCAAACTAAATAACATCAAAAAAGAAGAGATCACTGACACGACAGTAAATGAAACAATTGACAACCTTCGAATGTTTTATGCGACATGGAATCAGATAAGCGAACGACCTATTAAAGAAGGCGACTTTCTCATCTTAGATATCGATGATCTAGATCAAAACCCTCCTGTTCAAGCCTTCTCAAACGCCCGATTCGAAGTAAAAGACAAGAAGATGGCAAAATGGATGCAAGATCTTGTTTTAGGCAAAAACAAAGGTGACAGCATTGAAGGCACAAGCTTCCCTGATGAAAATGAAACAGAAGAAGTCAAAAAAGAATTCAAGAAAAAGAAAGTGAAAATTTTCATTAAAGGCATCGAAGAACCAGTTCTTCCTGAACTAAACGATCAGTTTGCAGAAAGAGTTGGCGTAAAAACTCCTGAAGAAATGAAAACTCGCATAAAAAGTTTATTAGAAAAACAAGAAAATGAGCGTGTTATTGCAGAAGAACGTGCCTCCGTCTCAGATCAAATTCAAGCTCTTTACGACTTTGACATACCTGCTACGATTTTAGAACAAGAAGCAAACCACCGAATGAGCACTTTTTTAAAGCAACCGAACATGACAAAGAAATGGAACGACAACATGTCCGAGCAAGAAAAAGAAACTAAGAAGCAGGAAATCAAAAGCGATTCAGAAAAAGCTATTCGCCTATTTTATGTTTGCCGGAAGATTATTTCAGATCAACAAATTGATGTCTCACAAGACGAGCTTTCCCCTTCTTATGAAACAATGCTCGACATGATGTTTGCAGATCCTTCTAGGGTAAACTATAAAAATCAAACAAAACAACAACAAGCCATGGAATACTCCAAGCTCATGATGGCAAAGGCTCAAGACTATATCATAGAGCAAGTCCGAAAATAATGCCTTGACTTGAGAGAGAAGTGAAGATTATAAATAAGGATTAGGCTTGAAAAAACTCAACAAAGAGTGAAGGATTGTTATGGTATTGATTCCCTACGTTATAGAAGAAACTGCTCGCGGCGAACGCTCGATGGATATTTATTCCCGTCTTCTTTCTGACAGAATCATTTTTATAGGCACAGAAATCAATGATCAAGTTGCCAATAACGTGGTTGCCCAACTTATCTACTTAAGAGCTAGTGAGCCAAAAAAACCAATCAGCATGTATATCAACTCACCTGGAGGAATAATATCCTCAGGACTTGCAATTTACGATACAATGCAATACCTAGAATGTGAAGTAAACACCTACTGCATCGGAATGGCAGCATCTATGGCAGCTCTTTTGCTAGCATGTGGCACAAAAGGAAAACGTTACGCACTACCGCACAGCCGTATCATGATCCACCAACCATCTGGTGGAGTCGGAGGAACAACAGCTGATATCGCTCTACAAGCTAAAGAAATTATCTATTTGAAGAAGAAACTTACTGGCATCATTTCTCAACATTCAGGGCAATCAATAGAGAAAGTTGCAGAAGATTCTGAGAGAGACTTTTATATGAGCGCAGAAGAGGCTAAAAACTATGGATTAATAGACTTTGTAGTTGAGCCCAAAAGTCAAAAAGACCTTGCAGTAACCGCGAAATAAGCAATAGGTGCGATAAATGTCATCAAATAATAACTCAGTCCCAAAGTGTTCGTTTTGCTCTAGACCAGAGGACAGCGTAGACAAACTGATTTCCGGCCCAAACGCCTATATTTGTGATAAATGCGTTCGTCTTTGCATTGACATCGTTTCTAAGAAACCTGTCCAGCATGAGATGAAAATTCTTAAGCCAAAGGAAATCGTTGCAAAACTTGGCGAATTCATTATTGGACAAGACACCGCAAAAAAGACACTTGCTGTTGCAGTTTATAACCACTACAAGCGTCTACGTGCTTTAGCTTCTGATACAAAAACAATTAAATATAGCAAATCTAATGTACTGCTTCTTGGCCCTACGGGATCAGGAAAGACCCTTCTTGCCAGAACACTAGCAGATACCATTGATGTTCCATTTGCTATTGTTGACGCAACAACACTCACAGAAGCTGGATATGTTGGGGAAGATGTAGAAAACATCATTCTTCGTCTCGTACAAAACGCTGACTATGACATCGCAAGAGCAGAACAAGGCATTATCTACGTAGATGAAATCGACAAAATTTCGAAAACAACATCAAATGTCTCTATTACTCGTGATGTTTCTGGAGAAGGTGTGCAACAGGCCCTTCTTAAAATTGTGGAAGGAACAATAGCTAACGTACCTCCTAAAGGTGGACGAAAGCACCCTAACCAAGAATACATCAAAGTAAACACAGAGAACATTCTCTTTATTGTAGGCGGCGCCTTTGGTCACCTTCCAGATATTATCTCAAAACGTCTAGGAAAAGGAACAATTGGCTTTGATGAAAAGACGTCAAAACACCATTTTGACCTTAACGAAATGAACTACCTTCTATCAGAAGTTGAAACAGAAGACCTTGTTAAATACGGACTTATTCCAGAATTTGTTGGACGTTTTAACTCAATAGCAAGTTGTAATGAACTTTCTGTCCAAGATCTGATTGAAATTCTTAGCAAACCTAAAAATGCGATCATAAAGCAGTATCAAGCACTATTTGAAGAAGATGGCGTTGAACTACACTTTACAGATGATGCACTAGAATCAATGGCAGTAAAAGCCAAAGAAGCTGGTACAGGAGCTAGGGCACTAAGAATGATTGTTGAAAACATATTGATTGATTTGATGTACGAAGTACCATCAGACCCAGATATTTCTGAAGTCGTTATAGATAAAGAATGCATCAATGGATCAAGATTACCAACAATCCACCGTCTTCCTAAAGAGGAAACCTCTTAAGCATCCTTACACTGTTGCTGCAGTAAGTTGAGCTCTAAGACCCTCTTGAGTAGCCGTAATTATTGCAGCATCATCAGATGCCGGGGTTGTATTCGCCCCAACATGAGCCTTCATAGCTACAACTTTCGCTCTAGACCCTGTAACAGTAGCCTCTAAATGCATTTTTAAAATTGGATTCAAATGATCAAACATTCCCAAATTCACAGCAACACCTGGCTGCTCATCTAAGATCTTTGTTTGATCAAAAAATGTCTCTTCAAGCCCTAAGGATTGCTCGTCATATTGGTGATGAGTCGCACAAAACTGTAAATAATCAACTCTTGACCCAAACGCTTCCTTCCCAGCAAGACGCAAAGCAAGTTTATTATACCCTTCTGGTTCTTTATAAGCAGAACGGCCGATAGAAGCTTTTGTTTTTTCCCATCTGCCTCTTCTTGCTTCTCCAACACTTGCATAATGAGCTTTGAAGTCAGCATGTAGTTTATTAGCTCTTGCAAAATCATTTCTTAAAGCGGGATCTGGCAAATAGGTTTTTGAAACAAAATATGGATTCATGTGCATTCCATTAAATCGTTTTCTTAAAACCAAAATTTCGCTTATGATTGAATTTAATTCTTTTGAACGAGGAGTTTCTTGATCGCCATTTGCTTGTAATTCCGTTCTTAAATCATGTTGAAAAGTTGCCAATTCTCTTTCTAACTTTCTTGAGATATCATTGTGATATATGAGAGCTGATGCAGTTATTGTCGCCACTGTTTTTGTGTCAGCCACATTTGGCTTTCCCTTTGCTTTAATATATTCAGTACTCATGTACTCAGCAAAAGACTTTTCATGCACTTCAACATCTGTCCCTTTTTTGTTCTGTAAACCACCTGCAAATTTTTCAAAGTCTTCAGCAACAAAATAGCGACTTAAATTACTTCTTCCAATAGGACCAAAACATCCAACAGGAACTGTTTGTATATGTTTTGTCTGAACACCAGTCCAATGATTGGTCTTCGTAACAACTTCTTTCGATAATGCCGTTAATTTTGCAGCATCTTCTCCACTATAAAATTGATTGTGTAAATCGTTTTTAAAATCATATACGCCTTTTTTCATTTCCAAAGCAGTCTTAGGTCTTTGTTCCCCAGATGCAGCATCTACAACAGAACCCCCAACCCACCATTGAACAATGGAGCGATTATGATTTATTGAGATTCGAAAATCCCCTTTTTCATCACGATGAACTTCTCCTCTTGCAACCAATTGCTTGAAGATGATTTTTTTCATCTCTTTAAAACATTCATCAACCCTCTTTACAACCTTCTTATCATCGATCTCAATAGTTCGTTTTGAGTTCGGAGAGCCAATTGATATTCTCGAATAAACTTTTTTGTCAGAAGCGTTATGAGAAGACCTTGACCCCCTTCTACGATATGTCCGACTTCTCCCACTTGCGTCTGATGATCCACTACTTGCATCGGTATCTGTTGAAAAATGCCTACCATCATAACCCTCTGACCCAACAGCCTCCTCATCGTCACTAGATGATGAGGAAGTCGAGGTGCCACTATCATCAAGAAATCTCTGAGCTACAGCACTTGTAGCGTCTGCTACACCCCGCGGGGAGCCCAAAAAGGCTCTAACCTGCGGCTCATTCCTTACTACGGGAGGCAAAGGAACCGCTCCAAGATCTGCGCTCGGAGGCCCTAAAAATGCTTGAAGTTCCATAATTAACCTTTTATTATCATATGCTTACATTAATTATAACATACAGCCAATTAAAATTCAAACTATTGCTAAACTTCGCAAGCCTACATCTGATTCACTATCAACGTGTTACAAAAACCCCTCTCCAATAAAAAAAAACCCTGCGCTAAGTTAAAGCACAGGGCCGTCGTCCGATATGGACAGGGGTAGTTTTGTTTTTTAACCGTGCACGTCACTTGCAACAAGAGAAACAATCGTTTGGTAGATGTTTCCAATGTTCTGACTACCTGAAGCTTGTCCATCAGAAATAGTCTTCTGAGCATTTCCAAGTATAGTCTGGGTTCCTTGAGCCATTTGAGTATCAGACTGCTTCTCACCTTCTGTTCTCTTATAATCAGCCTGAAAACCTTTTGAAAATGAGTCAACACTCATATTTGCCATAGTACCTAGAGCGTTTAGCGCTTGAGACTGGTTACTCCATTTTCCAATAGCATCACTTAATCTCTTAGACGCTGCATCTCGAGATTCTGCAAATTTTTCACCTATTGTAGCCCTTTCTTCTGGAGTAGCGCCTTTAATCGCCTCGAGCACAGAAGTCTCATTATCACCAATCTTAACTGTTGCTTCATCAAGAGATTTACCACCAAACGACTTAACATTGAATCGCCCACCGGTTAATTGCTCTCTAAGAGCTTGAACATCTAGATCTTCCTGAGAATTAGCTTCATGTGGATTTTCATAATTTCCTGTCGTACTTCCTTCTTGACCATCTGACTGATTCAAATCTGTCGTTGTACTAATCTCATTGAACTGTTCCATCTGAGATTGACCTTCTGAAGCTTCTGCAGCTGGTCCTTTTGTTCCAAAACCAGAACCAAATGACATTCCACCTTGAAGACCAGAAGTGATAGCTGAAGCAACAGTTGACATCATTTGCATTTCAAGCTCACCTGCTTGTGCATCATACATTTCTTTTTGTGATGTAGCAGCAACTGTAATCGCGGCACTCTGACACTGAGTTGTTTCAGCTGACAAAGTCGCCATGTCATCTTTCATTAACGTGTTTAGTTTAAGAAGATCAAGCAAGAAAGCGATTGAAATTGCACCAGCACCTTGTATGTATTGGCGTGCGCTTCCAGAATTACTTGGCTGCTGTGAACCTAGTCCGTGAACATTCGCATTTTGGCTAGAAACGATTTGAGTTCTTTGTTCCATGATATTCTCCTAATTAATTATTAATATTTTATGTTTTTTATACTACGCTCTTGCCAAAACTCTATTTACTGTATCACCGTCTGTTCCCGCTACGTCTTCTATTGAATCCATCAACGAGCCCTCATTCTTAATCATTTCTTGAGTTGTCTTAAGATTTTTCTGTTGAACTCCATCTTGTAACTTAATCTGCCCTTCTGTTTGAGTAAGTTCAGATTCGATTTCTCCAATTTCTCTTGTTAATGTAGCAGCCTCTTTAAGATGCTTTGCTGTCATTGAAGCTGTATATGCGCCATAAGCACCTTGACCGCCTCCCAATAAAGCATTTAATCCAAGTAAGAACTTGCCATATTTAGCAAAAGTATTTGCTGCTACTTCTCCAGCTGATGCACCTTCAGAAGCCGCTCCCATCGCAGCATTTCCTGTTAACGCAGCTGCAATAATTGTAATAAGCTCTGCAATCACATCTATAATCATCATCAGTACTTTATTTTTTTTACACCATTCTGGATCCATCTGCATTGCACTCATCCAAATATTTGTTCCACCTATTGCACCAAGTCCTTGAAAGGCTGCCATTTTACCAGCAGTGCTTCCGTTCCAATTAAACTTAGATGCGCTTGATGATTCTTCTACTGACTCAGAAATTTCATTTTCTGTGTCTGCAGCAAAGTCTGTCATTTCAGTTCCTTCTTCAAGAGCTGTATCAGCTGCATCTTCACCAGCAGCTTCTATACCACCAACACCAAACGAGAGAACAACAACTGCTATAATACACACTAATTGTCCAATGAAGTTACCTATCGCATCAGCTTTTTGTTGTGCCAATTCTTTTGCTTCTGCATCAGACTTACCTTCAGCTTTATATTGAGCATAACATTTATTATAAACATCTGCAGAAATCTTCTTCGCAATCGCTGATACAGTCATATTCATCAACGGAGTTGCCATGAAAACACCAATTAAACATGCTGCAATCGCTGCTCCAACACCTGCTGTAACCGCTGCAACAATAACCGCAACAAGCGCAACAATCGCTTTAATCAACCAGTCCCACCAATGGTGTTCGTGAGCCTTACGCTCTGCTTCAACTTCTTTATCGATTTTCTTATCCATATCAGCTGCATTAGCCGCTGCAGCTTTATTCTTTGCTGCGCTCATTTGAAGAGACCATTCATCTTGTTTTGTTTGAGATTCAGTAATCAAACTCTGTAACATTTGTAGAGCCATCATTGCTTCTGCAAGAATTTTATTCGTATTTTCTTGTTGCTCTTTTCTTTTTTCTTGCTGCGTACTTGAAAGCATCGAACCATAATATACTGGATTTGGAGTTGGCTTGATCACAATGATCATTTTTTGCACACCCGACGCTGGCGTAATATTTCCTGCTAAAACTTCGTTCATAACACTTTTCTGTTTTTCAAAAAGTGAAGACAATTCTTTTCCAGAAAAATTTAACAATCCTTTTAAATCACCAGATTTTGCCAATCCTTGTGCAAACTCTTTTGCAATCTTAGGATCTTTAACTGAAATAGCTGCTAGCAAAGTAAATACCTGACCTATAATCTTTTGTCCTTTTGCAGAATCAGCTTTCAATAAATCCGTAAATTGTTCATTCAATAGATCCATAGAATCATCAAGTGTTGTGTCTCCACTACGTGACAGAAGTGTTTTCATTACCGTATTAATTTCTTTTTGCTTATTTGGATCTGTACTACTCTTATATCCTTCTTGAAACTTCGTAAAACAATAATCAGCTCTTTCTACTTGATGAATTACATTTTCACCAGATTCTTTCATCAAAGGAGCTAAAGCTTTAATCACACTCATTAAATCATTAGGATTTCTCTGTGCATATGTCATAATCGCTGGCATCACAATACTAAGAATCTTTGGTAAAGCAGAATTATCACCTTTATAAAAATCATCAGAATAACCCTTAAGAGTAGTCATTACTTCGCTAGTTTCCGATCCACCTTTAGATTTACTGCCTCCAATCTCATTCAACAATTCAGTGATCAAACCAAGCAACTTCTCTTCTCCACTCTTATCTCCCGGCTTCTTTTTTTCATTCGCATTTTGTTGCTCATCAAGGGTTGCAAAAAGCTCCTCAATCTCTGATAAAGAAACTGCAGAGGCTGCACCTTTGATTTTGTCATCATGATCTTTCGCACTTATAGCTGACGCACCACCAACTGGAAATTTGTCATTTATTTGTGTTGAGCTTGTCATAATTACACCTATTATTTTTAAGTTATTAACTGTTCTAATTTTGAGACTCTTGAACTTTACACTACTTAATCTCTTGTGTAGTTATTGTTAGAGTCTACTTTCCCTTACTATCTATTATACAGTATTTTAAATTAATTAACAACTATAAACTCGACCCGATTTCACCTATGTCACTTACAACCAACAATATAGGTTAAATAAATTTATTGTAACTATTTTAGAACTAACTAGATTCGAGCTGAGAACAATCAAAAAAGGGCCTGAATATTCAAGAATTGAAATTCTTATTGATGACCTCTTTTTTTACCCCCAAAACCTGCAATAAAAAAATCCTCTGCGCTATACCGCACAGAGGAAAGAAAAGCTGTTTAAGACAATCGCTTGTGAGAGGACGGACAACCAAATGCCTTACTTACAGCAACTTATGATCCCCATCCAGCTAACAAGCCAGTTACACTATTTAAATTCTCAAGTACAGCAGAAGCTGAGTCCATTGCGTTACTTTCTTGCCTTGTCAAGTCAGTAACGGCTGTCATACCAGTCTGTGTTACGTTTGAGAAGTCGTTGTTATTGTTATTTATTCTCGTTGAATCCAATCCGTATTGAGTCGATGCTTTTTGAATCGCACTTTGTGTTGGTGCACTACTAACAATAGCCGCATCATGCGCCAAGAGAGCATTTCCAGCAGAAACGTTTGCATAAGCAATCGTTGCCAAACCTTCTGAAGCCAGAGCAGTATTTGCCTGCAGGCTATACATTGAATTTGTGTTTCCCATATCAGCACTTAACAATGAGTATGTTGGGTCTAACTCAGCCTTTAAATGCTTTAAAGCCTCATTAACTGTCATTGTCGGCCCGGGTGGAATCGCTTTAACATCTATAGTTGTTGACATAATATTCATCCTCTCTTTTAAATTTTTAAACTCTTATTAACTAGGCCTTTGCGCTGGCGTGAAGTAACTCAACATTTTCTTAATCATTTGCATGTAGTTGTTCATAACATCTTGTTCTGATGTTTGAGTTTTTGAGTCTGTCTTAGCTTGAGTTGCCATCATCTGTGAGGCACCTGTTACCTGCTGGTTTACTGTTGTCATTCCTCTTGTAAGCCCATCAACTCCAGAAGGATCACCCTGAGTAGGTGTTGTCGCTGGAGGCACCGGCGGCTTAGGTTTTGCTTTATCATAAAGTTCTTTAAGTGGGTCGGTGCCCGTACCTGTTTCAAGCGCAACTTTGACTTGCGCAAGAGAATCTGTTAACTGCTTCTTCTCAGAAGCCGGAATATTCGATCCATTAATATCAGCTTGTGCCAGATTATAATAAGCATTAAAAGCCTCTGTGAAAGTTGCATAAGGTTTTTTAGTTGTAGGATCTATTGGAGGCGTCCCACCAGCTCCTGCTGCATTCATAACCGACCACATATTACTTATATCACCCTGTACTTTCGTTAAAGCTGATGCAGCTTGTCCATCAGATCCTACAACTTCACCACCGAAACCTTGCATCAAGTACATAAGCAGCATAGTATCTCCCATGCTTACATGACCACCTGCCTCAATAGTTGCTTTTTCAGCTGCCGTTGCCTTTTCAATCGCATGTTTCAAACCTTCGGGGTCATACGCATTATTTGGGTCATTCAAACCATCTACATAAGCTTGGTTTGCTAAACTTGAATCGTCTGATCCCTGAGATCCACTTGTTGGGTTTACACCACTTGCCATATTTTCCTCTCCTTGGCTCTAAAGCCTATTCGTCCTTACCATTGATTATACGTGATTTAAAATATAATTTCAACACTTTTAACATGCACAAAAGCAATATCTCATTCATATTCAGCGTCTTAAGAGCTTTAAATAATTTGCTATCATTGATATTTAATATTTTAAAAGCTCGTGTGAGGCCTTAATTTTGAGTATTTTCAGTGAAATTTAGACAAAACATCAACGTCTTGTCTGAAATGAAGCGCAACTCGTTAGTATCGTGTGATTTAAACGTGCTGTTTGTTGTAACAGGCTTTTAGGCTAAGACTTTATCCAATTCCTCTTTCTCTTGGCGAGTTTACGGCTAAAATCTGTACCCCGGCCTTCTTTCTCGGCTTTAATTGATTTGAGGTTCTCCATAAATTTTTTCCGTTGGAGCCTCATTACTAGAATGATATCCATCATATGCTTAGGGTAATTATCGAAATTGTCATCAAGGGGCTGAACTTTGTCTACATCGATTCCAAGCTCTTTGTATCCTGCCATCATTTCTGCTGACAACTCTTTTTGAAAGAGGGCAAAATTCTCAATGATTTGGTTTCTCTCACTAAATTCTTTAGACGATTTAATTTGGTCATTGATGGTTCTGTAAACATTCCACCACTGGTAGCAAATATTCCACAAATTTGCATCTTTGCTACCAATAGTATCTACAAGTAGATCTTTTAGCTTGGAGCATTCATTATCTAAGTTGTTTGAAGTCATTGCCTTTTCTCATTAATATATATAACTACTTATCCCTAACTCTTTAAATGATCAAATAGTTGCCTATAGCGCTTAATCGGTTGACTTTAGGCGTTTTACCATCTTTTTTTTCAATTTTCTTTTCCGTTTTGGTTTTGAAAGCCCGGCATCCACCAAAGTTTTTTCTATAATCGGGGATACTTCTTTGTTAATTTTTGTAATTTCTGAATTAACTGAGCGTACTCTCTTATTCATTTCATTATCTTCTTCCTCTAAAAAACTCTCTAAATCCTCAGGATATACATCATGCTTCTGCATCAAGTCGTAAAATGTCTCTCCCATTTTTTCCTTCAATTCGCTCAGCATTTCAATCGCAAGTATCTTAGTGTTCTCGTCTTCAGTTTTCATTACATCTTGAAATGACTTTAATAGCTCAACCAATGTTTCGGCAAACTGATCAAAATCTTCATGCGGTTTATCTAAATCTTTCATAAAAGGTTCCCTTATATGCCTTACTAGAGCAAATAAGAGCGGAAAAATGCAATGAGAAAATAAAAATCTTAAGACTTAAGCCAATTTGACTTTCTTGTCCCTGGGGTCTTCTTTTTTTTCTGTTTCAGGGTTTTTTGTCGTTCTTCTTTTCTGATATTAAGCAACTTGTGACTTTCTTCTTTCTCAGCTTCGATTTGCTTTTGGGCTTTTTGGATGAATTCCCATTGTGATTGGGAAAAATTTTTGGGATCTTTAGCAAGATGCTTAACTTCCTGACTAGAAAGGCCTAATTGCTCTTTATTGCGCTTATTCTCTTCGGCAATCTTTACTCGCAATATATCCATTTTCTTCTTCATAGCAACTCGCTCTGTTTCAGAGCCTTCTTTCAGAACGTGCTTATATTTCTCAAAAAACCTCATAGATTCATGAAATATCATATCAAGCTTCTTATCTTTTTCCTCACTAGAGGAGTCGAAGAATTTTATCAGCTTTTCATATTCATCTTCCATCTCAAGGCCTCTTATTTAAGAATAGGGATTTTCAGACACTTAATTGTTAGGTATTAGTCCTAGATCTTCTCCTAAGAAGGATTTACACCTTTAAAAGTCTAGTCCTATTTATCTAAGAATATATCATTAAGAGCAATATTCCCTTACTTGGTATACTCTAAGTTTGCATTATTATTTGCAAGAGGATAAATAGGTGAAAAAGGTGATTATGAACGCTGCAATGAAAAACTTGAAATTTGAAAAACACTCCCCATTTGAACCTCGGAGATCACAATGCTTGAAATGATCTTAAATGATTTTGAAAAATTCTTAGGGCTAAAAGCGATTAAAGGAACAGGGAACTATTCTGACTACTTTCTTCTGAAAATCTCTGACAAAGAAGAGGTGTGGATTAAAGACACAAATCCTGGTGTATTAATGCGATCAATCCTTGCTCCTATGTTTTTAAAGCCGTCTATGGAGGATTTTTATATCTACTTAATGAAGGCAAATTTTTTAGGTCAGGGTACTGGCGGAAGTGTAATAAGTATCGATCCGAACGAGAAATTCTTGACACTCTCACTAAGTATACCTTATGAAGTGAACTACAGACAAGTAAGAGACCGATTTGAAGATTTTTTAAATTATGTAGAATATTGGAGAGCCGAGATTAACTCCTTTGAAACTAGACAACATTAACGTAAATCCCTATTATAATGGCGGATTTCACATTGAGATGAGGCCAGGTAGATAAACCTGTCATCTCAGCTTCTGTAAGAGGCAAAAAAAGGGTAAAAGATTGGGCGCATATTTAATCTGTGAGGATGGACCCACTGTCGGCAGCATTGCTTCATTTGAAGAAGGTGATGAATGGGTGCTTGGACGTGATCCAAATGAATGTTTTTTTGTAATCGAAGATCCCATGGTTTCAAGACGCCATGCTATGATCCGATATACAGATGATGCATACATCATTGAAAACTTTAGTGATGTGAATCCTGTCTTTGTTAACGACAATCCAGTTGACGGTTCGATCGAACTTCATGAAGATGATACGCTACAAATCGGAAACAACTACTTCCGTTTCACTTTGAACGACCCAAAACTAAATCCTGATGCAAATACCAATCGCGTTGAATCTTCTATGCAAGAAAAAAGAGCAGAAGAGAACACCTCGCCTTTATCAAAGTTGCCTTTTATCTCTCCTTCTGAAAACCGGTTTATGATCAAAGTTATTTCAGGGCCAAATCAGGGTGCTGAATTTGGAATGAGCATTGGAGAAACACATACTGTTGGAAAAGACCCGACTTCAGCTGATATTATCTTTCAGGATTTGTCTGTTTCAAGACAACACGCGCGCATCTCAATTTCTGATCAAGGTCAAATAACAATTGAAGATTTAGACAGCAGAAACGGAATTTTACTCAATGGATCTCGAATTGAAAGAGACTCCCCCTTAACTACTCAAGATTTAGTTTCAATGGGAACTACCTCTTTTTTAGTGATTGACCGTGAAGGTGATCAAGATACGATTTTTTCACCCCCTACAGCATCATCAATTGAACGTGATCTTGAAAAAATTGGCCACCCGATGGATGGCGAAGCTCCACTTGAGCAATATGACCAGCCACAATCTGAAAAAGCTGTGAAGTCTTGGAAAGAAACTTTTATTCCTACAAGACACTTATTTGTCGCATCTGTATTTTCATTTGTTGTGTTTGTAGGAATTGTCAGCCTTCTAGCGCTCTTTAAGGCACAGACAATTGTTGTTGATGCCCACGATGAATCAAAAGAAATTAAACATGTCGTATCAAACTTCAAGAACTTGCAATACTCATTCAATCCGAATTTAGGGAAGATTTTCTTAATTGGACACGTATTAACTGATGTCGATCACGCAGAACTTATTTACCTTATTCGTTCTTTACCTTTTATTCAAACAATTGAAGATAACGTAGTTGTTGATGAGGGCGTATGGGAAGATATGAATGCTCTATTGGTTAAAAACCCTAATTGGAGGGGTGTGATGATCTCATCCACTTCTGCTGGGAAATTTGTTCTTCGTGGCTATATCGAAACAGAACAAGAAGCCAACCGCTTACAAGAATACATCAATTTAAACTTCCCCTATTTGAATCTTCTTGAAAATCAAGTTGTTGTAGAAAACACTCTTGAAACGCAAGTTCAAAACTTTCTGATCGAACAAGGATTTGTTAATGTCAGCTTCCAATTTGGAAGCGGAGACCTTATATTAGCCGGTAGGGTTAACTCTCACGAAGAGTCTAGCTTTAATCATCTGATTGATAAGCACATAACTAAAATCAACGGTGTTCGACAAGTGAAAAACTTTGTCATATTTGTCTCAGAATCAACAGCTAGAATCGATTTATCAAACAAATATCGTGTAACTGGCACAAGTAAGTTCGGCGATATGAATAAGTATGTCTTGATCAATGGGAAAATCCTAGCTCGTGGAGACCTCCTTGATGGGCTTATGATCACTGCGATTACTGATGCTGAAGTTGAACTTGATCAAGATGGAATCAAGTATAAAATCAGCTACAACCAATAGCAGCCCCCCTTCCTCGTTTTATTCTTGACAATCAACTTGTTGTGAGACATAGTTTCTTTCTCTTGGGAGTGACGATATCTACCTACTCGCAAGATAAGGGGCAAAATCAAACAAGAACTTTCGCTAATTTCACTTTTTTTTGTGATTTTTTTTAGCTTTTATCTACTTATAGATCAACACATTAGAACTGCTCCACGTCAAGAAGGAAGATATGTTTGATTATAAATAATTATTAAAATTGACTCTAATGGCGTCAGATTGTTATGCCTTAATTATGGAATAAGAGAAGGGATCTAAATCATGTTTGGATTAGAAAAAGGAAAGAAGAAAGAGTTTAAGTTTTTTGATCTTGAGAAAGACTTGGAGTCTCCAAAAAAAGCAACAGACATTCTTGCTAAGGTGGAGAAAAACGTTCAAGATCTAAAGAATCAAATAAGAAAGGGTGCAGACTCAAAAGAGTTTGAAAAGCTCGGTATTTTACTCCATGGCTACTCTGCCTTGGCAAAAATACTGATGAAAACACCTAACCGCTAAAATATAGAAGGGAAATATGAGTGGAGAAAAAATAACAGTGTGGGCAACGATTAGTTTCCACACCCTTATTACTAAGTACATGGCACTGCAAAGTCGCGTTACTTCAATGGTTCGCTCGGTTGCGAGTCAGATTTCAGCTGCAACTCCTGGTAAATTCCTTTTGCTGCAGTTTGCGATGTCACAAGTAACTCAGATTGGAGACTCGATTTCCAACATGCTTGCGCAGGTAAACTCAGTAATTAGTAACGCTATTAAGAACCAAAGAACTCAGTAAAGCTTGACACTTTGAAAGGATACACATTATGTCTAGTGACACAGTAAAAAAATATAAAGAAGACTTCTTCCTCCTCCTTGAGGCTGGATTTATGGCAGTCAATAGTGCAGATGAAGATTCTGCGATTAAACTATTTAAAGCCTCTGAAGTCTTAGATCCGAAAAGCACTTTTCCACGTATTGGATATGGTTATATGCATATGTGTAAACTTGAGCTTAAACAGGCATCTTTAATCTTTAGTGACATTGCAGAAAAAGAGCCTGAAAATGAAATGGCTCGAACATTTCTTGGAATCTGCATGAGCATGAGCCCAAATGAGATGACAAAGGGAGAGACGATCCTCACAGCTTCTGCAACAAAAGCAGGAGATCCTGAAATCCGAAAACTTGCTTCAACAGCAATGGATTTCGTGGATAACTTTGTGAAAAAAGCGCCTTCACCGATGGAACCAAAAAAACCTAAAAAAGCAGACGGAAGTAAACCGAACACTAAAAAACCCAAAAAAAAATAGAAATGAAATGAAATTATGGCAGATGGCTCCCCAATAGATAAGTTACCGAATGTTGACAAGCTCGACCCCACTCAATCTGTTCAACCAGGTCAGGGCACCGACGCGCCACAATCTGGTAAATTTTCAGAGTACATGAAGCAAGGAAACCAGCCACCTGATAACACAAATCCTGCAAATAAACCGACTCCGATGGAGACTGCTCAAGGATTAAATCGTCCTGCAGGAGCTCCACCTTCATTACAATCTATCCAAGGCCAAATGAACTCAACTTCCAGTAGTTTGGGGGATATTAAGAACCAACTACATACAAAGGGTCTTAAACTTAAACAATCTGATAAGTATCTCTTAAGAAACAAACTTGGAAATGCGAGCAAACATTTAAGGTCTACTGCAGAGCACCTTGGTGCAGATCCTGGTCCTGAAATTGACCTAAAGAAAACAAAAAACCCACTTAACAAATTTCTTTCTATGGTAGCAGATGGTCAACATCAATTGAACTCTGCTGCAACTCAACTTAGAAATATGAATACATCTGGCAAATCCGTAAATGCGGGTGAGATGATGCTTATTCAAGTCAAACTACAAAAAGCTCAACAAGAACTCGACTACACTTCTGTCCTTTTAGGAAAAGCTGTAGAAATGATCAAAACTCTCCTTAATGTTCAGATCTAGGGGGATTTATGACAGACGACAAAGAGTCAAACAACCCTTTTGAGGTTGACTTATCATTTGATAAATTAGAAAAAACATTAGAAAATGTTGAACTAACTGCTGTTCACGGAAGAATCACTGAAGTTGTTGGAATGCTGATCAAAGCTATTGTTCCCCGAGTTAAAATGGGTGAAGTATGTATGATCAAAAGAGACAATGGGGAACCACTTTTAGCTGAAGTTGCAGGATTTACAAAAGATGAGGTTTTTTTATCTCCTTTAGGCGAAATGAGTGGAATCTCTCCCTCATCTGAAGTGATCCCTCTGAATACAAGTTTACGAATTAAGGTTGGCCCTGAACTTCTTGGCCGAGTTCTTAATGGAATGGGTGAAGCTCTTGATACTGAAGAAAAGGGCCCTCTTGAACTTACTGAAACATACCCTGTTATCAACTCACCTCCTGATCCGTTAAAAAGAAAGATCATTACTGAACCAATGTCTATTGGTGTTCGCTGTATTGACGGTGCTTTGACTTGTGGTGAGGGGCAACGTGTAGGAATTTTTGCTGCTGCCGGTGGTGGTAAATCAACTTTACTTGGAATGATTGCACGTTATGCGCGTGCCGATGTAAACGTCATCGCACTTATTGGAGAAAGGGGTCGAGAAGTTCGAGAATTCATTGAAAATGACTTAGGTCCTGAAGGTCTTGCAAGATCTGTTATTATCGTATCGACATCAGACCAATCAGCCCAACTTAGATTAAATGCTGGATATGTCGGAACTGCTATTGCTGAATATTTTAGAGATCAAGGGAAAAAAGTCATATTAATGATGGATTCTGTGACTCGTTTTGCAAGAGCGTTAAGAGAGATCGGTCTAGCTGCAGGCGAACCACCTGCAAGAGCTGGTTTTACTCCTTCTGTTTTTGCGACTCTGCCACGTCTCTTAGAGCGTTCGGGAAATTCTGAACTTGGCTCAATCACTGCATTTTATACAATATTAGTTGCTGGTGATGACATGAATGAACCTGTGTCTGATGAAGTACGTTCAATTTTAGATGGTCACATTGTTCTTTCAGCAGAACTTGCTCGTCAATATCACTACCCTGCTATCGATGTTCTTTCGTCTGTCAGCCGGATTATTGGTCATATTGTCTCAAAAGAGCATTTGGAACTGATTGGAAAAATTCGTGAAGTTCTTGCAAACTACAAAAAGAACGAACTGCTCGTGCGTATTGGTGAATATAAACCAGGCTCTGATAAAAATGCTGATTATGCTCTCAAGTATATCGACAAAGTGAACCGATTTCTCAAACAGGGTGTAACAGAGAAGTGTACTTGGCAAGAGACACTTCAACAACTGCAAACCTTATTCCGATGATGAAAAAACCCAAATACCCCCTTGAGCAAGTAGACCTCATCAAGAAGAAACGCTTGGAAGAGGCTGAAAAAATATTGAAGGAAAAAAAGAAAATTCTTGAGAACGAAGAAGAAAAATTAGTGGCCGCTAAAAAAAAACGTGACGATGTAAAAGCTCACAAAAATACAAAAATTAGAAAATATATGGATGAGGTCATGGAAGGCACAACTTCCGACAAAATCCAAATGCACGAAAAATATATCAAGGAAGTCGTAAATAAAGAACTCCAAGAGGAAGAAAAAAAAGTTAAAACCCAACGCGATGCTGTAACAAAAGCTGAAACGGAACTTGAAAAAGCTCGAGAAGATCGACTAAAGAAAAACCAAGATGTTGAAAAATTAAAGCTTCACCGCGTGGAATGGGAAAAAGAAGTGCGAATCGAAATGGATAGAGCAGAAGGCGCTATTAACGATGAATTAGGCGCAAATGTTCATACAATAAGAAAGCATTTTAAAAAGAGGAAATAACATGGGTGATGTACCACGAATCGAAGGGACACCAAATCCAAGAGATTCCTCTAAGTCAAAAGAAAAAGATTCTATTGATCCTGAAAAATTCAAAAAAATCATGAAGGTTGATGAATCAGATGAATCTCAAAAACGAAATAAGCGAAATCGAGCAGAAGAAGACGAAACAGACGAAGAAGATGAAACTGACGAATCAGACGGTCCTGCTCCTGGTTTTAGCAGCCTTATGGACGAAACAGAAAAGAGAAACTCTCTTTATGATTCTGCTCCCACAACGCAAAACGCCTCACCAAACGACGATTCTCCTACCGGACCTCCTGGCCAATCTCCTTTTACGATGATGTCAAACAACAATAACAACAATTCACCCAGCGTCCCCAACTCTCTTACCGGTTTATCTGTTTCCTCATCAAATCAATCAGGCGATAATGATGATGTTTCAGAAGATCCTTCTAAACTAAACCATAAACAAAAAGACCTCATAAAAAAAACTCAAACAAACGCAAAAAAGCAGTTAACAAAAGCGATAAAAATCGCAAAAGAACTCGTTGAAAAACCTCCCGAGGTAAAAAAAGCAGTACAACCCTCCCCTCCAAAAGCTGATGTAAAACTAGACGGAAATGCAATAGAGAAAGAAGAAACTCCAGAGAAAGAAACTTTAGCACCACATGAAGTAAAGAAGATCGATGAAACTCGTAGTAAAGTAGAACAAAACATTACACTGTTTCAGGAAGACAAGAAAAAAATCGAAACACACCTTCCCCCATCTGATACAAATCTGTCTGAAATAGAGAAAAAAAAGAAAAAAGCACAAGAAACACAGACTGAATCCGATCAAAAAGAACACGACAAAGAAGAGAGTGAAAAAAATGCTCAACAAATACTCCAGCAACCAGACAACCATTCTCAAATTCCTGAAATGCTGCCGACACCTCAAGCTGAAATGCCTAGTTACTCAAACCTTTCTTCACAGGCCTATGATCTCTACGAAAGACTTGTTGGTTTAATCACTATCCAACAAACATCTTCTTCATCAAAAACAACTGTTAAGTTAAATATGCCTGGATCTGTTTTTAACAAATCTGAAATTATTCTAGAAAAATTTGCTTCTTCACCAAACACATTCAACGTTCAACTTACAGGATCACCCCAAGCTGTTGAAGCATTTAATGCAAATCTAGCAGATCTTGTTGCTGCTTTTGCACACAACAAACGCTCATTTGAAGTGAATATTCAACGCCCCTATCTTCTTAAAGAACACAGGCACATCATCAAACATACCAGTGGAGCCTCTCATGGCGACAAGCAAGGTCGAGATGATGACAAAGAAGAGCAGTAACCTTTCTAATTAATCCCAAATGTCGTATACTCACCGACATGAAAACTGATTTTATCACAAATTCTCGACCAAAAGTTGACACTGAGCAAAAAAAAAGCCCGGGAAGGTCTTTCGACCGCATTTTAAAAAGTGCTCATGAAAGAGATGTAGACCACGGCAAAAAGGAAGAGAAAGAGGAATCAATTATAATTGACGGACCTGTTTCCACTCAATTACGCTCCCAAGCCAGTTTTCCTAATGGCGCAGTAGAAAATTTACCCGCCCTCTCCAAAGTTGCAACTGAAATCATCCAAAAATTGAAACCACAGTTAATTTCGATCTCTGAAAATGGAATTTCTAAGACAACCATGTGGCTAAAAACAGAACTTTTAGAAGAGATTCAAGTCGAAATAGACCATTACGACACCGACCCTTGCAAGTTTTATCTCACGTTCCGCGGAAATGAAAAAACACAACAACTCATCTCGGCCCATCACGCTGCTCTTGCAACTTCCTTAAAAGGAGCGCTTCCCACATTTCATTGTTCAATTTTACCGACAACATATCGAGACGATTTTTCAAAAAAAAGAAGAAGTGAAAAAAACAACAAAAACAGCCTTGTGAAATCTGATAAAGTACGGTATTCTGCAAACAACACTGGGGTATAGCTGCATGGATGAGTCTGTCACTTGGCTAAAAGAAATCGAACCAGCCATTTTAAATCACATCGCTGAGGAAGGAAAAAACTCAATTCCCCCTTCTTTTCCACTCGCAGATCTTGCCCAAAAGATGAAAGAAGCTTTCCACATGGATAATGTCGAATTATCCTACGGCACAATTGAATGGAAATCTCATGAAACACTTTTAAATGGACTTGGGAAAAACCCCATTTCTCTTCCCCTTGAACTCACACCTCTTGAAGGATCCTTATTTTGGATCATGGCCTCAGAAGATATTGAAAAGCTCCTCTCATGGATGAAATTCGGCAATGGTGACAAAATTAAAATCTCTCACCCTGATCTGCTGAAAGGCGTTTACAGATATGCAGCTCTTGAAATAGCTGATATCATTTGGAACTTAAAAGCCTATCCAAAGCTATCTTTAAAACTTGCTGAAAAATTGAGCTTTGATGAGACCTCATACTCTATCGATGTTTCAATAAAAAATGGATCTGACATCATCTGGGGACGTCTAGCACTTACTCGAGCTCTAAAAAGATCGATTGAGAATCATTTTTCGATTGATCGTATTACGCTCCAAGATCTACAAAAAACAGCTGGCAACATTTCCTTAACTCTCTCATTAAACATTGGATCGGTTGAATTATCCCAGGAAGAAATTAAGAGCTTGAAAGTCGGAGATTTCATCGTCCCAGACACTCTTTCCTACAATCCGAGACACGAACGTGGCAATATCCGAATCATGTTAGATGATAATGCTCTTTTTGTTGCAAAACCAAAAGGCGATCACATTAAATTAATGGACTCAGTTTACGCTTATCAGGAGACAACTCATGGATAATGACATACCAGAAGAAACCGATGAGGAAAACTTTTCCGATGACTCAGAAAATTTCCCTCAAGATGAGTTCCCCCAAGCACATGATGACGAATTTTTAGATGAGGAATTTTCTGAGCACGACTCACCAGAGCACTCAAAGAAAAAAGAACATCAACATAATAACAACAAAAGTGAAAAACACAATAATATGCTTGAAGATGAAGGCCATGGATTTGACTCCTTGGATAAGAATGAAGATGATTTTAGTATTAAAGAAGTCGCATTGGATCAAGTCGATATTTCTGGAATTCCTATTCATATCAATTTAGAATTAGCAAGAGTCAACGTCACTCTCAGTGAGCTACAAAAAATGCAACCTGGGCAAAAAGTTCCACTTGCCGTAAACCCAAGAATCATAAACTTGGTGATTAACAACAAAACAATCGGTAAAGGTGAGATCGTAAACATTGGCGATGCAGCATGTGTGAAGATCTTAGAACTCTATAAATAACCAGAGCTCTGAAAAGTCTATGGAAGATTTAGATTTTTATAAACAAACAACGATGCCTCACATACCAATTGTATCTGAGAAAGCACATGAAATGCCCAAAAAAATTGGGCCTTATAAGATTGATAGCACTCTTCATCGCAGTTCAATGTCACATATTTACCTAGCTAGTCATCCAAAACAAACCCACCCTGTTGTTATTAAAATCTTATCCCCTTCACTGATCACTCATCAGGAAATGATCGCGCAATTTCTTGAAGAAGCAAAAATCATCTCGCTTGCTGATCACAAAAACATTGTCAAACTCTATGACCAAGGAAAATGGGATCAAGGCTTATATATTGCCATGGAATTTGTACAAGGAATTTCTCTACGACAATTTCTGTCAGGCCGTTCTCTCTCTATCAAACGTATCCTTGATATCCTTTTGCAAGTAAGTTATGCGCTATTACACTTACACACACATGGCGTTATCCACCGAGATCTCAAACCTGAAAACATTTTGATCACAGAAAACGGTCAAGTCAAAGTCATCGACTTTGGTATAGCACAATTACAAGACAGTCCAAAATTCACACCACCCACTTCTTTGAAAGGGCTTATTGGAACTCCGAGCTATATGAGCCCAGAACAAAAGAAAGACCCAAAGAACATCAACTTTTCTTCAGACATCTACTCTCTCGGCGTTATTGCATATGAGCTCATAATAGGAAGACCTAGTTTCGGTCAAATCCATCTCTCTCTAATTCCAAAGAACTTACAACCGATTATACGAAAAGCTCTTGAGATCGACCCTACAAAGCGGACACAAGACATCGTTGATTTCATCAGTGAAATCTCTCTCTATCTTAAGACAAACTCACTTGAAAAAGACCAAACAGAAGAAGATGAATTGAAAGAATCTCTTGAGATTCTTGGTAAAGAACACAAAAAACTTCTCCCTTTATCTTTACCTGCTTGGAAAGAAGTCGAAATAGGACTAGCAAAAACCCAAGGCTTATACTTATTTGGCACTTACTACGATTTTTTTCGTTTCCCTGATGGTTCTATGGCAGTACTGATAGCTGAATCATCAAAAGGAGCAGTCTCTTCCATGACCTCCCTTGCAACCTTTAGAGCAATTTTCCGCACAAAGATCATGGACTACACAAGGCCTGGGCCTGGAGAAAAACGTTTTGTTACAAGTGTTTTCGCAAAAGAACTTAATACTATTTTCTTTCATGAACCACATGATGTAGATGAGGCGATTTGTCTTATTCACTTTAGCCCCATTTTAAATGAGTTCTCTTTTATTTCATCAGGTCTTGAAACTCTTTGGCATTTATCTTCCAGAGGAGGAGCTCCTCGCAAGCTGACAAATAACTGCCCAGTTCTTGGATCACAAGAAAATGCAGAATTTTTCTCAACAATTGACAACTGGAACCCTGGAGATTTAATTGTTTGCCACTCTTGTTTTTCTCAAGAAACTATGCAAACAAAAGGCGATCTAATCGATCAAAAAACGCTCGAGTTAATGGAAAAATTTCGCACAAGTTCTCCAAAACCTTTCGCCGAATCCTTACTGCACACACTAAAATCATTTCATGATGAAAACAAATCAAAAATCGTCCTCGCAATTTCTCGAATTCAATAAGCTCTATTTCCTGTCAAAAAATCAGCAAATCTCTTGATTTCAAAATGCAGTTAAAAAAACATTTTTCAAAAAAGAGATACAAACAATTGCATTTATTCAGATATTATTTTAGGATTTGTTCTTGTCCCAAATAATACCAGGTGCGTAGTGGGAATGTTAAAATGTCCTAGCCGAATAATACTATCTCTCTTTATC
>CAYGJD010000015.1:26904-34679 GCA_964350315.1 uncultured bacterium | reverse complement strand
ACATAACCTCAAACATCATGATGACTAGATACCATCCGATCCGCTTTTTCTGCATCGTTTCCCGAAAGAATTGATGAATCAGTTTAATGAAATAGAAAGTCGTCTTACATGAAAATATTACTACAAAGAGTAAAGGATGCCTCAGTAAAAGTTGACAACCAGATTGTTGGCAAAATTGAGGAGGGTCTGCTTTTGTATGTGGGGTTCAAAGAGGGCGATGATGAATCTCTTATCTCGCCACATGTGGAAAAAGTATTAGGGCTTAGAGTTTTTCCGGATCAAAATGGAAAAATGAATCTCTCAATTCGTGAACTAAAAAAGGATCTTTTGATTGTTTCTCAGTTTACTCTTTATGGGGATGTTAAAAATGGCAGAAGGCCCTCATTTATTCAAGCTTTGAACCCAGCGCAGGCAGAAATTTTTTATGAGACGTTTATAGAAAAATGCCGGGTGGCCTATCCAGAAGGGAAGATTGAAACGGGAAAATTTGGGGCAATGATGCAAGTATCAAGCATTAATCAAGGCCCCATCAATTTCATTGTCGAATTATAACAAGTGAACGAGTTGTTGCATGTCCACTTGTTAATAAATTAAGCTGAGTATACGCGCTCGCAAACTTCATTCTTTTTGAAGAAAAATGCGATTTCAACTTTTGCGTTTTCTAAAGAGTCTGAGCCATGAACAGCATTGGCATCAAGAGAGTCTGCAAAGTCTTTACGAATTGTACCAGCCGCAGCTTCTTTTGGATTTGTTGCGCCCATAAGATCTCTGTTTTTTTGAACAGCATTTTCACCTTCTAGCACTGAAACTAGAACTGGTCCTGAGATCATAAAAGCAACCAATTCACCATAAAATGGACGTGCTGCGTGAATTTTATAAAATTCTTTTGCCATGTCTTCTGTAAGATGAATCATACGAGCTGCTACGATTTGCAGGCCATTATCTTCAAATCGTGATAAAATTTTTCCTACTACGTTTTTGCCAACTGCATCGGGCTTTATGATAGATAGTGTCTTTTGGATTGTCATATTTCTTCCTATTATAGGGTTTCAGGTCCTAGCTAGTTTAACGTATAGACTCATTTTGAAGCCACAATTACCTATCTAGAGCAAATGTTTAAAATAAACTTTAGGCGGCTCTTCGTTAAGTTTCGTTCTAATTCAATATTGATTCAAAACCTTAATTAACTTATAATACTTTGATATGGATTGTGTCATTTGTCAGCTTCCGATGATTTATGTTCCCCCTTCTGAAAGGGAGAAGTGGTCATTTTCGTCAGAGGATGGTCCGATTAAAAATTCAGATGGGGCCCCATATGAAGATAAGCATGTACCTGTTTTGATCCATAAAAGACATTGTTATCATCGCGTGTGTATTAGTGATTGGTTAAAGAAAGATGGAGAGATCGTTGAAAGTTCTCTTTATCGCAAGATTTTATCTGTCTTTTTGCCTTGTGTAAAGAATTATGAGATAAGAAAAGGTAGTTGCCCAGAAGATAGAGAGACTATTGTTTCTGCTCATTTTGTTGAAAATACGGCCCTAATTGACTTTCAAGAAGGGGTTATGCCTTTGCCCGAAGGTTATGATGAAAAAGCTACAGTTAAAAAAGTCGAAAAAAAGAGGGTTATGGAAGTCGCTTTTGCCTCCACGATTATCTTTATCACTGTTGCTTTTGTGTGGTTAGCAGATCTTTTCGGATGTGGTCCAAAGCAAGAGCGGGGCACTTCCAATTCAATGTTATATCGATCAGCAAAAATATATAACATTACTGATCAGGATTTTAACGGGTATGAAGCATTTGCTGCTTTTTTTCTTCATCAAGAAAGGAATGTTCATCAGACACCCCGTTAGTTTTATTCAACTATAGTTTAAAGTCAGCACCCAAGTAAGACATTCGAGCTTCTTCGGATGCGATTAACTCACTACTTGTTCCGTGGGTGAGGATTTTTCCTTCAGCAATAAGGTAGCTTCTGTCTACGATAGAGAAAATTTCACGAGCGTTGTGATCTGTGATAAAGACGCAAATGCCTTTTTCTTTTAGGCGTTGAATGATTTTTTTTACTTCTGAGATGGTAATTGGGTCTATGTTGGCAAAAGGCTCATCAAGAAGGAGGAGTTTTGGGGATCTGATAAGAACTCTTGCAATTTCAACGCGTCTTTTTTCTCCCCCAGATAGGTAGGAAATTTTCTTTTTAGAGAGATCAGTTAGATGCATCTCTTCTAGACATTCTTCTAATTTGTTTTTTCGATCAACAGGAGAAAGATTCAAAGTTTCTAAAATGCAAAGAAGGTTTTCTTCAACAGTTAGCGTTCTAAATAATGATTGTTCCTGTGGAAGGTAGCCCATTCCTAGCATGGCTCTTTTGTGAACAGGGAGGTTAGTGATGTCTGTGCCCCTGAACATCAAGGACCCATCATCTTGTTTGATTAAACCAATGGTAATGTGAAAGGTCGTTGTTTTTCCAGCGCCGTTATGCCCCAGAAGTCCAACGATTTCACTCGGATAGAGGGAAAAGGAGATATCTGAAAGGATAAGCGTTTTCTTGGATTGTTTTCTTAAGTTTTTTACTTCTAAAATGGGTGTTTCACGCATGAATTTAATACTTCTATGATTTGTTCTCGGTTTTTATGATCAAATGTTAGTTTCACAACTCCATGTCCTTGAATAATGTTTTCTTCAGTAACTGGATCACGAGTAATAGTAATTGCTGTGGCACTCATTTTAGTATCGCTCTCTTTGTTATAAAAAACGACATTTTCCTCACCTGAGGAAAAAAAATTTAAAATATGTTCACTTGGTTTATAGGTTAATCCACCAGCTTTTCCAAGCATCGCTCCGGCTGAAAAATTTACATCATCAAAAAAGGAAATAACGTTTGGTGAGCCTTCTACTTTATCGAAGGTAAGTTTTTTTGATTCAATTACGAGATCGCCATTTTGGTAGATAAGAGGCTTCATTCCGGCACTTGCTAAAAGAGACTTGGTTTCATAGTTGAAATCGATGTTGCCGTCACAAGTGATTGACATTCCACCAGTTGTGGTGAGCGTGCTCTCTCCGACAGCTTCAAATCCTTTGAAAAGAACTTTTTCATCTACGATGTCTGTGGAAAAAAACACACGGTCATGAGCTATAAGGTGTCCAAATTCAGCGCCATCGATCAATATTTGTTCTGTAAGAACGATTTCACCTGTTTTTCTATTCCAAGACAATGTTTTTGAAGTAAAAAAGATCTCCTCTGGTAAGGCCATGTTAATGATTTTTGTCGCTATTTTTCCAATTGGTTTATGTAAAATAAGAGTTTCACTCTCCATTTCAATTGTGACGCTGTCTGCCTTTAGAAGGTCTTCACCTATCGAGATAAGGCAAGGTTTGTGATTTGTTGAACCGTTAAGAGTAAGTGTTCCATATTGGTTATTTGTCATAGAGGGCGCGTAAATAGCCTCTTCTGCGTGTATGAATATGTCAGAACCCAGGGAGATTTGCACAGATTTTTGAGCTGTTAGTGCTTTAATTTTGGGGTCTTTTTGATCTCCTTCCCATTCACAATCGATCTTCTGACTTTGAATTGTAATTTGTCGATCGGGATCAAAGAAAAAGATTTGACGATCATCTGAAGATAAAGAGGCTGTATTATCAACAAAATTGATTAGGGCATTTTCACTTTGAAGAGTTTGGTTAGATGAGAACTTGATTTCTACACACGAGTTGAGGCAAGCAGAAAGAAAAGAGGGGGTGTTTGCTCCAGAACTTTGAGTGAGTGTTGCTTTGTTTGCTGAAAGTGTTCCAAAGTCATGTTTAATAAAAACATGCCCTGAAAGCGTTATTTCACTCCCCTCTGAGATTACTTCGTCGGAAGAAAATTGAACTTCGGCAGATAAAAGAGAGGTTGCTAAGAGCAGGATAGTGTAAATTTTATTCATTGATCTTTCCCGGTTCATTGATTTGTGCGGTAAAACCCTTCGCAGAAAATTTTACTCCATCGTTGTCTACAGATATATCAAATGTATCAGCCCTTCCTCTTAAGGAAACGAGTTCAGGTTTTAGATGAAGTGAGAGGTCTTTGCCAGGTGTTGTATAGAGTGCGATAAAACTTTTTTGTGTCTTTAGCTCTTGATTTGAAAAGTGAAAAGTTGAGAGAGGGGATTGAATAAAACGAATTTCTTGGAGAGGTCTTGGAGAGGTTACGATTCGGTCTTGAATCCAAAGGCGCATGTCCTCCATCTCTTCGATTATTTCAGTGCCATCTTCTTCGTGTTTCAAAATAATCCGAGAAATTGGGCTTTCTAGGTGGTAGTGAAATCTTTTTCCATTTTTATTCACCCACAGATCTTTTGTACTCTCTTGAGCAGTTTGTATGATAGAATCAGGGATCTTTTCGTTTTCAAAAATAGATGAAGCCGTATTTGTAGGAGTAGGGGAAAAATGCGTTAAGCTTACAACTGTAATCGAAATCAAAGCAAAAATCGAAAGAAGTAGTAAATTAAGAACATTTGCTCGGTGCCACATATGTGTGCTTTTTAACCTCTTGATGAAGATGTGTTAGTGCGTCAAGTAATGGAAAAATTTCGTTCAAGGGCATTTGGGTTGCTGAATCACATTTTGCGGTTTCTGGATTAGGATGCGTTTCCATGAATATAAGATCAGCACCAGCTGCTACGGCTGCTCTTGATAAATAAGGAAGAAATCGTCTCTCCCCCCCAGATTCTTGTTTCATGCCGCCAGGTAGTTGTAAAGAGTGTGTTGCATCATAACAGACAGAAACACCAAGGTCTTTCATAATTGGAATAGCACGCATGTCGCTTACAAGATTATTGTATCCAAAAGAGGCTCCACGGTCAGTTAGGATAATATCCTGTCCTCCAGATTCTTTCACTTTGTTAACTACATGTCGCATGTCTGTCGGTGATACAAATTGTCCTTTTTTAATATTGAGAGGGATGCCTGTTTTTGCTGAGGCCACAAGAAGGTCTGTTTGGCGACAGAGAAATGCAGGTATTTGGATTAAATCAACGACTTGTGATACCGGATAGGCTTGTTCGGGTAGATGAATGTCTGTTGTAACTGGAATGTTGAATGTTTCTTTTATTTTTTGTAAAATACGCAATCCTTCATCCATCCCAGGTCCTCGAAAAGAGTGAATCGATGAACGATTTGCTTTATCGAAGCTTGATTTGTAAATAAAAGGGTGTTTGCAATTTTCAACAAGATGCTCTGCTGTTCTCATTGCAAGCTCTTCTGACTCGATGACACATGGGCCAAGGATGAATACAAGAGGGCCATTTTCTTGAATTTTGATGTCTTTAATTTCAATCATGGTAGGAAGTATACAATCCTTTGCCTTTTTTCGAAAGGAATTGGCAGGCAAGGAGAGCGCCTTTTGCAAAAGCCGTTCGAGATAGAGCTTTGTGTGAGACCTCAATGGTTTCATCTTCTAGATCAAGTTTAATCCAATGGTGGCCGATTACGGAGCCTTCTCTGACAACTGCAATTGAGTTCTCATCTAGGCCTGCAAGTTTAGCAAGTTTTTTGGCTGTTCCACTTGGCGCATCTTTTTTCGATGCGTGGTGAGTTTCTTTAATTTCAACATTTTTTGCTTCGGGAAGAGACTCGATCATTTTATTTATTGCAATGATTCCTGGAGCGAGATTTGCACATAGAAGAATAGGGATATGCTTTGATGCTTCATGGATCTGTTTTATCGATTCTTCTGAATGTCCAGTCGAGGCAATGACCAAAGGTTTTTTTGAATCGACGATCTTTTTCAAGTTTTTTTCAAGAGCCTCTGGTGATGAGGCGTCTAGAACGATGTCTGCATTTGTGAGATTAGACAAATGAGGGGACGATCTTGTGACTCTTTCTGTAATATGGAAGGTGGGAAGATCTTTTGCGACCGACTCGATTTCTTTAGCGAGTTTGCCAGAAGCACCAATTAGCATGATATTTAGTGGATTGTCCAAATGCTTATTCCCTGTAGGTTTAGTCCAATTTTTGAGTTTAACAAAGAAAAGCGTAGAAAGAAAGAAAATTTGAGGTTGCTTTCAACACAGGCTTTCTGTAAAGTTATACAACTTATTCCACAGCACGGATCGGTAGCTCAGTGGATAGAGCACCCGCCTTCTAAGCGGGTGGTCGTAGGTTCGAGTCCTACCCGATCCGATTTTACGTTCTTTTGAAAATGGCACTAAAGGATAAATATGTATCTGATGAGTGACAGATATAGCGTTGTTCATACACAAGAAGAGCTCGATAACACAACTCAAATAGAAGTAGAAACATTCTACCAAATAAGACATCGTTTTTGCGCGATTAAAATAAAGATAGATAGTGCCGTATCTCGTTCTCCCTTATGGTGTCCTTCGCTTCATCTTGAGTTAGCTAAATTACTGAAAATTGAAAAAACATTTAGGCTTTTGACTATTTCTACTTCAGAAGCATTGGCTCCGGCTCTAGCTGTTGTTTCAAGTTATGTCTTACATGTGCAAAGTCTTGATCGCGAGCAAAAAAACCGGGAATCTAGGATTGATTTTCCTAAAATAATGAAAGTGTTACGGGGGATGAGGTAATGGAATCAGTAGGTAGTGGGCTCAACGAAGCCAATCTAGGCTCTATAGATCTTGATGAAGCAATGAGCGAAGAGGCAATAGATAGAATTGTCAGCTATATCTTTAGTATTGATGTGGCTTTGCAAAGAATTGAGGAAGTTGCAGCTAATGGAATATACCAGGCTCAGACTCATCGAGAAGCTATGAGTTTGGTAGATAGATTAAAAGGGATATGCACTATATTAGACCAAAAGGTAGGGGTTCCTCCTGAGTATTTAGAAATAATGAAGAGCTATCTAGAGCGAGCTAATCAAGTAAATGACAAATGTTATGCGAATGATTCTGGCGACTAGCTCCTAAAATGGGGGGGAATAGAGCTGTGTTATTGCCTTGTAGATTGGATCATTTGATGTAGAAGATTCATTGCTCGAAACTTTTCTCTGTTGTATGTATAGAATATTGATATATAATTGGCTCCAATTGTATGAGTGAAGGATTGAAAAACGATGAATAAAGAGCAAGATCAGTATATTCATTTTTCTGGAAAGTACTTAGGATCTGTCGATTTTATCCCACAAGATTTTACCGAAAAGGCCTATAAAGAAATAGAATGCGCACAATTTCGTAAATTAAGTGTTTTTGATAAGCATGAAAAAGTAAATCGCACTTTATTAGAACAAATTCAAGAGAGTGACGGTGAAGTTTATTTGCTTCCAAAAGTTGTAGCATATATTACTCGCGTTAGAGAAATTGTTCCAACCTATGTCATTGGAAGTTTTGAGTTTTGGCTCAATCATTTTTCAGGTTTAAGTGAAGAAGAACAAAATCTGGTTCGAGCAAAAATCGTAGGAAAGCACATCCCAAGAAGGGCGTATCAAAAGATTTTCCCGCTAGGTTTGGGAAATCGCTATAAGGGACCGCATTTTTCTTTTGCTCATTTTTCTCCTGATTTAGATACAATTGTAGCATCATTTCATTGTTTTCTTGCAGCGTTTGGATCGAGAATTGCAAGTTCTCGTCACCATTGGATTGTTCCAGGAGGCCCACCTCAGTCTTCAACAGACATTGATTTCATTTTTAAAAAAGCATTTGGAAAGGATGTTTTTAATGTTTTATCATGCTCTGATAAGCATGTCCAAATCTCAAGTCTTGATTTACTAACCCAAGCGAATTTTGAAAAGAAAGGTCTTTCAGAGCTTGTTTATGATGTAGATCACGCAAGATCGAAAAAT
>CAYGJD010000015.1:0-26804 GCA_964350315.1 uncultured bacterium | reverse complement strand
ATCTTAGTGATTGGCGTGACATGGATGTTGATCAAGTCCAATCAATTGTTGCTCGTTTTTGGCGCATGATTACAGATCATCAAAATTCTTTCCATATTGGATTGATCTCTCTTTTTGCTAAACCAGATTTAAAAAAGCTTGATCTTGAGAATTTTTCAAAAAGAATTCTATCAACAAAATTTGCAGACTGTAGTTGTTCAGTGGAGTTTTCTTCAGACCATAGAAAAGCGTTAGATAAGTTTTTGAAAATGGTAGTTGGTGTAAAAAAGGGTTTTTCTTGTACCTATTTAGAATTGCTTACAGCTTTTGAAGAAGAATTTTCTTTTGGACTGTTGAAAAATGAATTAACTTCACTGAGTCAGCGCCCATTTTTTAACTCTGATGGGCTTGTTCTTGAAAATCGTGGGTTACTCTTTTTAGAAATTCAAAAACTTGTGGTCAGTCAAAAAGATGAATATAAAAGATTGTTGCGTCACTTTGATACTCTTAACATCGCACATAAAGTAAAAAGAAACGTTTTGGGACTTGAGGCTAATTACTTAAGTCATTTGTCAGAGATCGATCAAATACAAAAACAAATGAATGACTATTCTCATCTGACGGTAAATTATAAAGAGGGTGATGATTTATTTATCCTCGGTGTTATTCATGCAGCTGATATTAAACAAAAATCTCTTGCGACAGCTTCTTGGAACGATTTTTCTAATCCGCTTGAAACAGATGCAAGAAGCGAGATCGAGGTGATTAGTTACGTTGATCATCATAAAAGTGATGTTCAGACAGTGAAGCCTGCGACTGGAATTGTGATGGATGCTCAATCGAGTAATTCGATCTATGCAAATTTACTCATGGAGATCAATGATCAATACTCTACAGGTGGAATGACTCTTGAAGAAGTAGAGGAACAGATAAAAGTGGTAGCTAAAGACCTGAGCTTTTCACCTAATATGCGCATCCTTCAACGTTTATTAAATCGAAAAGAAGCTTTCATGCAAAATCGAAGAAACAATTTTTATGTTTCTAAGGATCGTGAGATTCTTGAGTATCTTCAGTGTGTTTATGCTATTTTAGATGATACAGATTTGCTAACAAAAGTGACAGGGTACGATGTTAAAACAATGTGTTCTCTGATTAATCGTTTGAAATCGCTTATGTTGAATAAAGAAGTTGAAGTTGTCAACTTTGATAATATTGAAGAAGAAGATAAACACTATGTACAAAAAACAGCAAAAAAACTCTTGCAGACACGGGATTTATATTCAATTTATAGCATGACATGTAGCGCAAAAGAAGCAGCGATTGAAGAGGTTATAACAGATACTGTAAAAAGAGGTGCTTATGATTCTGCATTCTTCCAAGACACAAAGATTCTAAATCAATATGCTTGCGTCGGCCAGCACAAACATTTCATTAAAAATGCTTCGATATTCAATCGAAGAGGTTCAGAGCTGAATAAAATTTGGACACATCGTTGCAAAGAACTCTATAAAGCAAATCTAGATTTAAAATTGTTCATTTTTATGATATCGACAATTTCTTCTGCAGAAGAGCTCTTCTCTGATAAAATTGAAAATCCGACATATAAAGATGAAGTTTGGTTCTGGCTTCCTGAAAATGATAACAGAGCAGAATCTTTATTTAAAAAATTCGTTTCTAACCTAACTCATTCGTACCCGCTTGAGAATGAGGCCCTTGAAGTGGTGTTTCATTCAAAGAGAAAAGATCTAGTAGAAATCTGTGAAGAGGCTATAGTGAGACCTTTTGATAAGGCATACCATAAGCTTGATAAAGATGTAATGATTCTTAAAGTTCCGCAGAAGAAGCTTGTTTCAAGAAAAGGTCAAATTTCCCCACACCTTTAATCGAAGTGAGATTGAATTTCTTATTTGTAATTAGCTTGGAAGTTTTCAAGTCGCCTGAAAAGAGAAAAGCCATCTATTTAGATCTGTGAAGTTCCAAATTAGATGGCTTGTATTTTTTAGAGGGGATTTGGAGAGATTATTCTCCTTCCTCATCATGGGGAGCTTTAACGCTATGTGTGTCTTCTTTTTCGTGTGCGTTATTGTCGCCTTCTTCTAGGATCTCTAGATTTACACGAAGACCATTTCTGCTAGCAACAGACATAAGTAGTGTACGAATAGCATTAATAGTCTTGCCGCGTTTACCGATAATTTTACCAATATCAGATTTTTCTACACTAAGTTCAATGATCAATGTTTGTGTTCCACCTATTTCGTTGATTTTGACTTTGTCAGGATTATCAACTAGATTTTTTACAATGTAAGCTACAAATTCTTTCATGGTTCGTTCCTTGGTTTACGGTCCCCCGAGAATAAACAATTAGATGTTATTTATCTAGATTTTTCAATTTTTGTTCAATATGCTCAGGTATAGGGGCCGTTATAGTTAATATTTGGTTAGTAATGGGGTGTGAAAAGGTAATTTCATGTGCAAGTAAGCAAAGTGTTGGATCTCCCTCTTTTGCATTTCCATAAATCCTGTCTCCAACTACGGGCGTTCCAAGAGATTTAAGGTGCACTCTAATTTGGTGTGTTCTTCCTGTGATTGGTTTTGCAATTACGTGAGCATATTTGTGATCTGCTGTAACGACTGTAAAGTCTGTGATCGCTTCTTTGCCATCAGTTGGGCGAATCGTCATTGTTTCTCGTTTAATTGGATGGCGGCCAATAGGGGCGTCAACTCTTATAGAAATCATCTCTTGTCTTTTGAGATGTTTTGTTAAAGAGGGTTTTGCTGCTGTAGCAACAGGTCTTGAGTGGGTAATTACAAGATAGGTTTTTTTTACTTCTCGATTTTTGAATGAGTCGACTAGCTTAGCGTGTGCTTCTCTTGTTTTTGCAACAATAATGACACCTGATGTGTCTTTGTCAAGGCGGTGTACGATTCCAGGTCTCAGAGCATCGTCAACTTCTGGAAGCGTGCCTAAATAGTATAGAAGTCCTGCAACAAGAGTGCCTGATTTGTTGCCAGCCCCTGGGTGAACGACAACACCTGCTTTTTTGTTGATAGCGATAATTGCATCATCCTCATAAAGGATATCAAGGTCTAATTTCTCGGGCTCTAAGAGAAGTGGACTTGAAGGGGCAAAAGAGATCTTGAGGGTTGTGCCGTCTTTGAGTTTGTCTCGCTTTTTGATCTTACAATCTTTGGTTGAGACAAATCCCTTATCGATTAAAAATTGAAGGTAACTTCTTGAAAAATCAGGGTAGCGCGCATTAAGGACTGAGTCTATACGAGTCTTAGCTTCTGAAGGTTGTATTGTGATTGTTTCTTCTTTCATTAGTTGTATATGTCTGTATCGCCATCAATTGATTTTCGCATGACTTCTTTGCGTTTTTGTTCTTTAACTTTTTCTTGGCTGATTTCATGGGAGATGTTTTTGCATAACATGCCTTGAAATTCTTTATATCCCTTAGGACCAAGCCATGTCTTATAGGCTCCCCATCCGCCAGTTTTCGGAAAAGGTTTGTTTCCTTGGGGTACTATATTTGCCTGTATTGGCTTTGGGGCTGGGGCGTGAGGGTTTGCTTTATGGCTAGGATCGTGCGGATTGGGTGCTGATGGATTGATTTCAACCATATTCTATGTTACCTTGTACTTATATCATTATTTGATTTGCATTTGTATGGAAGTAAAAATTAACCCTTCAGAAGAAAATCAACGCCATTTGCATATCTGGCAGGGTGATCTATACATTAAAAAAGTCGATAAAATTCTCTTTAAAAGGCATTTAGCGCAAATCCGTAAAATGACCAATATACAGCAAGAGATAGAAATTCTCGAGAAAAAAGTTGCATATTCCTACCTTCTTTACCTTCTTTCGCGGCAATCATATTCAAATCATGAGCTCAAAAAAAAATTAAGCAGCAGATTGTTCTCCTCAGAGTCAATAGCTTACGTGTTAGATAAGGCTTCTTGTTATATTTGCGAAGAAGAGCTTATGAACTCCATTATTAGAATTGAAGTGTCGAAGGGAAAGGGGGAGCGAGTGATTGTTGAGAAATTGGCATATCGTCTTGGTTTACAGAGGGAAGAGGTCGCTGATATGGTCAGAGAGAAGTATTCTTCTGAGACACAAGAGCGTAAAGCAATAGAAATTGTAAAAAAGAAATTTAAGGGTGAAATCGATCAAGCAAAAAAAGTGAAGGCTTTACGCTTTTTAGTCAGTCGTGGTTTTTCCTATCAAATAGCAAGTATAGCTATGCTTAGAAGTCAGCATGACCTGGATAGCGAGGAAATGGGATAACGTCTCTAATGTTCTCCATTCCAGTCGCATATTGAATCAAACGTTCAAATCCTACTCCAAATCCAGCATGAGGGGCTGTTCCATATTTACGAAGATCAAGGAACCATCCGTAGGTGCTAAGGTCAAAATCTTGGTCTTTTAGAGTCTTCTCTAGAAGATCGAGTCTTTCTTCCCGAGCAGATCCGCCCATTAATTCGCCAGTTACAGGAACAAGTAAGTCCATGGCTGCAACAGTCTTGCCATCGTCATTAGCGCGCATATAAAATGGCTTAATTGATTTTGGGTAGTTAAAGACAAAGACGGGAGATTTAAAGTGTTGTTCTGTTAAAAATCGTTCATGTTCTGAAGATAAATCGATTCCCCAAGAGACAGGATATTCAAATTTTTTCCCAGAATCTAGTAAGATGTTGATAGCTTCTGTATAAGAAATGCGAGCAGGAGATGAATTAAGAACATTTTGCAGTCTGCTGATCAAGCCCTTTTCAACGAAATTATCGAAGAATTCTAAGTCTTCGGTGTTGTTTTCAAAGACGTGATTTAGAACAGAGTAAAGATAGTCTTCTGCAAGGTTCATGTTGTCATTGAGGTCTGCAAATGCAATTTCTGGTTCTATCATCCAAAATTCGGCTAAATGTCTTGATGTGTTTGAGTTTTCCGCTCTAAAAGTCGGTCCAAATGTATAGGTGTCTCTCATCGACATAGCATATGCTTCAACGTTCAACTGACCGGAAACTGTTAGAAAGGCCTTTTTTCCGAAAAAGTCTTTTGTGTAGTCGACTCGTTTCTGATCGTTCATTGGGATCTTTTCAAGATCAAGAGATGTGACAGTAAACATTTCACCATGACCTTCACAGTCAGATCCTGTGATGATTGGGGTGTGGATCCAAGAAAAATCTCTTTCTTGGAAAAAGTTGTGAGTTGCTGCGGCTAATGAATTTCTTACTCTAGTAACAGCTCCGAATGTGTTTGTGCGAGGACGTAGGTGAGCAATTGTACGTAAGAATTCAAGTGAGTGACGTTTTTTTTGTAAAAGATAGTCAGGGTCTGCAGTGCCAATTACAACAACCTCAGTTGCTCCAATTTCTACCGATTGTTTTTCTCCAGGGCTTTCTTTAACTATGCCTGTCACAGAAACAGCAGCGCCTGTTGTTGCATTTTGTACAATCAATTCGTAATTCTCTAAAGTTTGCCCTATGACTACCTGAATGTTTGATAGTTGTGATCCATCGTTTAGTTCCATAAAGGCAAAAGTTTTTTGTTTACGTATTGTTCTGACCCATCCTTTAACTGTTACTTCTTTTCCAAGGAGGGAACGGTCATTTTTAATTGCTTTTGTTCTGAGGGGGCGCGTAAACTTTTGTTCTTTTGGGTCACATTTTTGCACGATGTTTCTCCTGGGCAAATTTTCTGAGCAGTTGTATTTCTTCAGGCCATTTTTCTGGTTGCGGTGTCTCTAAGATTAATATTAAATTTCTTAATTTTGGATTAGTCATTATCTGCTTGAAACACTCAATTCCGATTTCACCTTCTCCGAGTGGGGCGTGCCTGTCACGGCGTGACTCAAATGGTTTCATTGAGTCGTTTAAATGAAGGGCATAAAGGTGTTTTAATCCGATTTTTTTTTCAAATTCTGCTAAAGTTTTTTCCCAACCATCTTTAGTTCTAATGTCATATCCAGCGCAAAATGAGTGGCAGGTGTCCATGCAAACGCCTATGGGCAATTTAGCTTGAGTGCTTTTTATGAGAAACCCGATTTCATCAAAACTCCAACCGACAGTTGTTCCTTGTCCTGCGGTTGTTTCAATTAACAAGCGTGTTGGGCCTTTATTTGCTAAAGGGGCTATTTCAAGTAAACTTTCTACGATTGTATTGAGGCATTCTTCGACAGTTCCGGTTGTTGCAGCGCCCGGATGAAAATTCAGGTAATCAATTTTTAGCATTTGACAACGTAGTAATTCTTCGCGAAAGAGGGTTCTGCTTTTTTGAAGGGTCTCTGGATTAGGGGATCCGAGGTTAATCAAATAGCTGTCATGACTCATGGTCATTAAAATTCCGCTATTTTTCTTTGTCTCTTCCCAAAGTTCGACAGCCTTGTCATCAATTGGTTTTGAATTCCAAGTTTTTTGGTTGGCAGTGAAAAGTTGAATTGCAGTTGCTCCAATCTCCTTTCCATGTAGAAGTGCTTTGTAAGCACCTCCAGATGCAGAAGTGTGTGCGCCAATGAGCAATTCTTTTTCTCGATCTGTCATCCTGACAAGGCCAGCTTTTCGTTCTTAGTTAGTGTGTGCTAAGAATTCACAAACAACCGCGACATTGACGGGCATTGTCAATGGGATTTGGTCAGTGTGTGGCATAGCAATCAGTTCTCCTGACATCTTTGGTCCGTCAAGACTTAAATATTCAGGTACATCGACTGCAGATCTATCAAGCGCTTGCTTAACAAATGCGTTGCTCTTAGATTTTTCTCTAATAGCTATTGTCATACCTGGCTTAACTCTAAAAGAACGAATGTCAACTTTTTTTCCGTTCACTTCGATGTGGCCATGAGAAATTAACTGCTGAGCATGAAAAGGTGACAGAGCTAGTTTTAAGCGTAAAACAAGCGTATCAAGTCGACACTCTAGTTTTTGCATAAAGTTGTCTTGTGTGTTACCTTTCTCATCCACAGCTTCACGGAAGTAACGTACAAGTTTTTTGTGCGCAAGCATTCCGTAGCATGCTCTAAGCTTTTGCTTTTCTTCTAGCTGAACACCGTAGTCAGATTTCTTTCTTCTTCTGGCACCGTGTTGGCCGGGTGGATTTGGCTTGTGAGCTAGTGGATTTCTGCTTTTGCCAAAAACGTTTGCACCAAAGCGTCTTGCGATTCGGTTTTTAGGTCCTGTATATCGAGCCATATGTCCTCGATTCTCCATGTAAAATAGTTAAATAAAGCATAGAATATAGATCAGTTGTGGATTAAGCTCAACTGTTAAAAATAGTTTCACAAATTATTTTATCAGGAGACTTGATTGGATATGCAAAAATAGCTACAATGACCGCATGAAAATTTGTGTATTAGCCTATTATGTGATTGAAAAAATCACAAATCCTACCGAAGTGATCAAGAAGCATAAAGCATTTCTTGAAAAAATGGACAGTCGTGGACGCATTTATGTCTCCCATGAGGGGATCAATGCTCAACTTTCTCTTATAGAGGAAGATGTCGAAGCTTATCTTGAATTTCTTAAGAGCGACCCATTTTTTGATTCAGCAGATGTAAAAATGCATCATTGGCATGAGCATCCCTTTGCTAAATTAACAGTAAAGGAAAGACAACAACTATGTGCTATTGATGTGGATGTTGATTTCTCACAAAGAGGGGAGCATATAACGCCCTCTGAATGGAAGAAACAAATTGAAAAAAGAGATGGTCAGACGATTGTCATTGATGTAAGAAATAACTATGAATCTGAAGTGGGATATTTCGAAGGGGCTATTAAACCTGATTTAGACTCTTTTAGAGAATTTCCAGAATTTGCTAAATCACTTAAAGATAAATTTAATCCTGAAACAACGACAGTTTTAATGTATTGCACAGGCGGCATACGTTGTGAATACTATTCACCTTTATTGAAAAAAGAAGGTTTTAAAGAAGTATATCAACTAAGTGGTGGCGTCATTAGATATGGTATGGAAGAGGGAAATGATCTTTGGCATGGAAAATTATTTGTATTTGACGATCGCTTAGTTGTGGATATTGCAAAATTAAAGAATCACGACATTGGGAATTGCCATTCTTGTAGTTGTAAAACGTCAAAATATTATAATTGCGCAAATATGGACTGTAATAAGCTCTTTCTTTCTTGTCTTTGCTGCTGCGAGGAAAAATCAGGGTGTTGTAGTAATGAATGTCTAGAAAATGGGCGAGTTAGACCCTATGATAGACAAGATCATCCAAGGCCTTTCAGAAAGCTATCGTTTGATGAAAAAGCAAATATTAATGGAGCTCTAACGCAAGATTAATCGTTTTTTGATTGATCGTAGTCTTCAAGGGTCCCGGGTGGTTCTTTATGAAGCATTTCTGTTGCAGCTTCTTTAAGGGTTTTAATCCCTTCATCAAAACCAAGCTTCTTGAGAACTGAATTTAAGTTGTTGAATTCAGCAGTTAATTGATCGTTAAGCGACTCTAATTTAGCAATTTTTTGCTCTAATTTCTCTTTATTCATTTATATGCCGTCCTTATTATTTATTGCCCGCAGACATTTTATTAGGTGCCTACGGGCAAAACTAGGTATTTTTCTTTTATAGTATAAATACATAAAGCAAGATGTGTGCCAAATCTTCAAGAGCTTTAGTGTGTGCGAATTAGTGAAAGAAAGGGTAGAGAGGGAGGTTCTTTTGGGTGGGAAAATAAATCCTAGCAGAGAAAAAAAGACCCACCCTAATCAATTGTGTTGATGGGGTGGGTCACCTTTTATGGTCAGTCTTTGTAGAGAAGACTTGATCCAATTTAATCTATCTTTGCGCAGTCATGATCATTTCATGTCGCAAAACAAGTTGTTCGTACTTAGGTCTTGAAACTTTTTGATTTTCAAAATACCAAGTAGTTTTTGCAGATCCATCGCAATAGATGATTGACGGGCCATGCTTAATTCCATCTAGATATTCAGTTTCCTCAACAACGGTTTCGCCATCAATGTAGTGTTTTTCAACACCAAGTTTCATGCCTTCTGAGTATGGAACCTCAAGATACTTGTACCCATTTTGGTAATAGGTGCACATTCCATGCTTAAGTCCTTTTCTATATTGTTCAACATAGATAGGCTCGCCAGTCATTGAGAAATGCTTTAACTCGCCATGGATTTTGCCATTTTCGTATGAGACCATTTTACTTGGAGTGTTATTTGGGTAGTATCCTTCAACATAAGTAACTTGATAGTTGTTGAATACTTCACGTGCTAACATATCACCCGTTTGATTGCGGACAGTTTTTTCGCCTGTTCCGTTCTCAATTCTTGAATCTGTCTCATTAGAAAGATTGAAATATGAACCGTTAATTAAAACGCTATCTTTGAATTCTTCTTTTGATTTAGGGCTTCCGCTTGGATACCAATTAGTCACAAGAACATGGGATGCGCTTTTAAAAACTTCTTCTTTTTCAGGAACGCCTCGAACGCTGTAAGATACTCGTTTGACCAAGTGTCCTCTTTCGTATTGTTCGAGAGTTTGAACAGTTTGACTGTGAGGATAGCTTTGAGTTTTTGGGCCGTGAAGGAGTCCGTCTTCATACGTCTCAGTTGTTGACTTCCCGTCGCGAAGGGTAGTCAAAACTTGTCCCGGATATTGTTGTGTTTGCCATTCGTCTTGAGAAACGTCGTATCCATATTTATGAATATAACGTTGTGAAATAACATTCTTTGGTTTTTTTTGGTCTTCAGTGCATGATGATAAAGTAAATGCAACTGCGACAATTGATGTAAGCGTAAGTGCGCGTTTATTCATGGAAGCAACCTCGTTGGTTTTTCGGTTCCAGCTGTAATTTAGATCTAAAGATCGCTGATTGCACCGTTTTTTTCAATGAAAAAAACTTAGATAGTTTTCTCAAGGAGCTTTACAAGTTTGGCGTGAGCACTTTCGACTTCATTTAAGTCGATTGTTTTTTCATCATTTCGGTAAGTAAATCGGAAAGATACGTTTTTATTTTCTATTCCAATTTTTTCACTTTCAAAAATGTCAAGGAGCTCTGATTTTTTTAAGAGGGGCATTTCTATTCGATCAAGAAGCTCGAATATTTTTTTCAGGCTCTGGGATTTTTTCATCGTTATAGTTAAATCACGTTCAGAAGAGGGGAATTGTGGAAGTTCTTTATATGATGTGGTTTTAGCTCTGATTTTTTCTACTTGGAAAAGATCTATTTCACAAAAAAGAACGCGTCCCTTAATGCCTAATTTGTTAATTGATTTTGGGTGGACTTCTCCCATCACTCCGATTCTTTCTTCGCCAACGATTAATGCGGCCTGTCTTCCTGGGTGAAAAGTTTGAAGTTTGCTGTCAGTAATATATAGCTTGGGAAGTTGGAGCAGTGAAGCTAAGTCTTCAACAATCCCTTTTAGATCATAAAAATCTGCTTCTTGTGTTTTTGAATCCCAATGCGTGGTTGTTCTTTTGCCTGAAAGAACTAGTCCTAATGCGCTCTTTTCGTCAAAACGGTCTTCTTGTTTAAATTGAATTCGTCCAATTTCAAAAGCTGCGATATCAAAATTTCCGTGATTCTGGTTGCTCTTAATAGAGGAGAGAAGGCCTGGTAAAAGAGAGGGTCTTAGGATTGATTGGTCAATAGACTTGGCGTGCATGACATGAATATATTCAGCTTGGAACATTCCGTTCTCTAATTCAAGATCACACATCTGTGGTGAGATCAAATTGCATGTAAGAAACTCTTGCAATCCTTTTGAAACAAGTCTTTTTCGAACTTCTTTTTCTAGAAGATAGATCGGATGGTGGGGTACGCTTGAATTTACGTGTAGAGGGCGTTTCCTCTCGATGTTGTTAAAACCAAAAACACGAGCAACTTCTTCAATAATATCGATTTCAGTTTGGATGTCTGTTCTATAACTTGGAGCTTTGATTTGGAATAAATCTTCACCGTCTAAGGAGCATGTGATGTGTAATCTATTAAGGTATGCTTCAACTTCACTTAAACTAAATTTAGTGCCGAGCAAAGAGTTGATTCGTGAGAGTCTGGCAGTTAAGAATCGTGGCATGTATGGCTTTGGAGATTGAGAAACTGTGCCTTTAAGAATTTGACCGCCGGCAACTTCTTGAATAAGGAGAGCTGCGCGATCAAGTGCATAGTGAACAGCTGCGGCATCGATTTGGTTTTCAAATCTTGCTGAAGCTGAACTTCTTAATCCAAGTTTTCTGCTTGTTTGACGGATGCGCGAGGGGTTGAACTGAGCAGCTTCTAAAATAACTGTATTTGTTTTGCTTGAAATACCACTTTCCATTCCACCCATAATGCCTGCAATAGCAATAGGAGTTTCTTCGTCGCAGACTAGAAGTGTGCCTTCTGTAAGCGTTCTTTCTTCTCCATCTAGCGTCGTGATTTTTTCACCATCTGTTGCGCTTCGTACAATGATGTGTCTGTGAGGAAGTTTGTCGCCATCAAATGCGTGAAGTGGCTGGCCAGTTTCTTCCATAACAAAATTTGTTACATCAACAACGTTATTGATGATAGAGTGGCCTGATTTTTCAAGCCAGTCTTTGAGCCAATCAGGGCTCTGTTTGATTTCAACGCCACGAATCACTCTGCACGCGAACTGATAACACCCTTCATGATCTTCATTTGAAACTTTTATCTGAGCGCTTGCTGGGTTGTCTACGTCTTCTTCAACTTGGGCTAGCGGGAAGTTTATAACTTCATCTAGTTGAGCTCCAAGCTCTCTTGCTATTCCAAAAATGCTTCTGCAATAACCTAAGTTAGGAGTTAGACAAATGTCAAATGTGGGGTCGTATAAATATGTTGCTAAGTCTTTTCCAAGTGGGGCATTACTTAAAAGTCGATAAATTTGAGAAGATTCCTCTGAAATGCCAAGTTCAAGGGCGCTACAGAGCATACCTTGAGATTCTATGCCACGGAGGTTTGCTTTTTTTATTTCGAGAGTCTCTCCGGATGGAAGGGTTAGGGTTGCTCCGATTTTGGCAAATGCGACTACAAGCCCTTCTTCGATTGTTGTATCTCCACAGACGACTTGAAAGCTTTTTTTTCCATCGGTTACGGTTGCAATTTTGAGTTTTTCAGCATCACCATGTTGCTTAACTTCGGTGATTTTTCCGATAACAATGCCTTCAAAAGAGAAAGTTTCTCGTTCAATTTTTTCTACTTCAAGGCCTGCCAAAGTTAAAATTTCAGCGAGCTGAGCCGGGGTTTTTGATAGGTTGATATACTTTTTCAACCAAGATATGGGAGCTTTCATGGCGATAATCATACAGTGTGTAAGGATTTCTATGAAAGTGAAAAAACTACTTACTTGTAAATTCAACATTTAAGTATCCTCTGTCACATGGAAGTGGAACCTTTTGAAAATCCTTGGATAAAGAAAATCCGTCTACTTACTAACTTATTGTTATTAAGTGTGGCGTGTAATATTGGCTTTGTAACTGTTTTGGTTAAACATAAGGTGCAATTAGCTGCTAAAATGGCCGGCGCTGCGCCAGTGAAGAAGTCAGTGAAATTAAAGAATTCAAACGCTGAGGTTGTGAAAAATTATTTTCACCTCAATTTTGATGAGCTAGCTGCAGAATTGAATAGTTCAGAATTGTTACAAGATGGTTATACGAAGAGAGATTTAGCTCTTTCCTGCCTTGTTGCTTATCATCACTTTGATATTTCTCGAGCAGTTGTAGGAAAAGAATTACAAAGACGTCAGCTCTCTTTTATTCATGCAGATGGTGGGGAGCAGTTTGATTTAGAAGTTTACCCTGCGCTTGATGAGACAGACTTTCAGTTGATACATAATTTTATGAAGCGTGAGAAGTGGCCTCTAACCACAGAGGGACTTTTTGAGGAGTTGAAAAAAGAGAGTTCTCTTCCAAAGATTACGAGTTCTCTTGCGCAATCGTTTGTCTCAACTTCAGAGTTTTATACTCTTTATACCCTTTTTAGACGTAAGAGTGATAATGTAAAAGCATCCGAAGTTCTACAAATGCTTCTTGAAGGGCCATGGAAATTCTTTGAAGAGTTTATAGTTGAGCAAAAGTCAGCTCCTGATTTGACCGAGCAGAGTATGAGAACTTTATTGACCAAGTACGTTCGATATGGCGTTCAGACAGCCAGCTTGCTTTGGATACAATTAGATAGTGATTATGTGCTTCGGGATTTGGACGATCATTTGTTAAAAGAAGTGATAGATCCTATTCAAGAAGCAACAACAGCTACAACAATTTTTTTAAAACAACTTTTGTGTAGCGTACGATCAGATTCTCTTAGAGAGATCGCCGGTAGAAAATTATTCAGTTTTGAGAATATTAGTATAAATGAACCATACGATCATAATTTAGCCCTTCAGAAATTTTTGCCTGGCATGTTTGTTAAGGAGAAAAAAGTTGAAGAAAGACAGATTCAGAAGCGACAAGTCGCGCATGTATCGAATGTAGCGCATGTAGAAAGTGAGCGCTTCATGCATACTGTTAAAGAAGGGGAGTCGCTTTGGAGAATTGCTAAAAGGCATCAAGTTTCAATTGCAGATATCCGTCGAGTAAATCACTTGAAGAGTGATAAGTTGCGACCTGGTCAAAAGATTGAAATTCCTCAAAAAAAGTAAGTGACGTTAGTATAGATTTATGATCCGATCTTTATCAAAAGACTAGCACATTAGTAGCTAAGGAAGATCAACTCCGCCTCTATGAAAGGGGTGGCATTTGCAGATACGACCGAGTGTCTTTGCGCATCCCTTGAGAGCCCCGTGTTTAGTGATTGCAAGAATTCCATATTCAGAGCAAGTCGGGTAAAAACGGCAGCATGAACCAATATATGGCGAGATAATCATTTGGTAGAGCTTGATAAGTAAAATGCACGCTTTTTTCATGAATCTCTTGCATTTGTTTGATGCTTTTCATATTATAGCACCTTCACATTTTTTGCGGAAGTGGCGAAATGGTAGACGCGCTAGCTTGAGGGGCTAGTGGACTTCGGTCTGTGGGGGTTCAAGTCCCCCCTTTCGCAATCTTAAATCCTCTCTTTTTCAGCTTTGATTTTGACAATTCTTTTATATAGTGCTTGCATAAATTCAATTTGGATTTGTATATTTCTTGTAAATAACATTTTGAAAAGGAGTCGTTTATGAGAGTTGTTTTTTCTATGCTTGCTCTAGGTGTTGCAAGTGTAATTTGTGCAAATGAAGCAAATATCCCTGTTTTAGATATGAGAGATTTTACAAAAACCGAGACAAGAGAAGAGTTTGTCAATGTGGTCCGTGATGCATTGCATGAATTTGGTTTTTTTGCATTGACCAATACGGGCATTGATGTGAATACAATTCAAGAAACGTTTGGCACTGTGGAAGGTTTTTTTGCTCTTCCAAGAGAGAAAAAAATGTTAATCGACGGTAGACCAACAAACTACCAGCGTGGTTACATTCCGATGTATCAAGAGTCAGCTAAAGGGGAAGCTGTGGGCGATTTCAAGGAATTTTTACACATTGGTCGCGAGCGTGATGCTGAACATGCGTTAAGAGTTCATTCTTGGCCGAATCTATGGCCTGATTTTTATGACTTGAAGACAAATGTAGCAAAGTACCGTTTATTGCTTGATAACTACACAGAACAGGTTTGCCATATTTTAGCTCTTGCTCTTGGAGAAGAGGAGACATTTTTTGATGAGGGCATGATCGATAGTGAAAGTCTAATGCGTATTATTCATTATCCTGCTCCAAAAGAAGGATCAGATAATAATGGTATTTGGGCTGCAGCTCATACAGATATTGATTTATTTGCGATTCTTCCTCAGGCAACAGCTGATGGATTGGAAGTGCAGCTTGCAGATGGGACTTGGCTTCCTGTTAAAGCAACAGAAGATTCAATGATTATAAATGGCGGTGATTTTTTGGAAATTTACAGCAATGGATACTTTAAATCAGCTGTCCATAGAGTTAAGTCTCCAGAAGGCAATATAGCGGGAGATAGACTTTCAATGGTCTATTTTGCTCATCCAAGATCAGAGGTTATGCTTTCTCCTTGTTCACAATGGATCGAAGAAGCGGGTGGAGTGAAAAAATTTGCTGATGCTACGCGTTGGGAAATGTTGATGGAGAGGTTGGCAGATCTTGGTCTTGCAAGTGATGAAATGTTAAGAGAGCTTTCAGATTGCAAGTTGATGGAGAGATTGATGGAATATGGTCGTGAATCAAAAGATGCGTTACAAGCTTTAAAAGATCATGGTTATGCAAGCGAAAAAGTTTTAGAACGATTAGCTCAATTTGATAAGGAAGATTTGTCTAGAGGTCGCTGTCAATGTTGTGAAGTGACTAAGTCTGAGAATATCGAATAGAACTTTTCTTCGATTTTATGGGGAAGTTTTATCTCAGAAATGGCGTCATGTGATGTAGCGTAGGCTAGCTCTGTTAAGGCTTCCCATTCATCATCCTTGAAGGGGTAACCAATGTCTTCTTTGTCGAGGGGGAAAACCCCTTCGACTCTTAAAATTTTGCATGCAAAAGAGAGGGCGTAATTTTTAGGATTTTGAGTCTCTTTTAATGCTTTTAAGTAGTTAACAAAAAGTTTAAACAAAGGCGTTGATGCTCTTGTGTTGGACTGGGATTTAAGAAGCATGTTTATCATCACTTGCGCAGACATTAGTCGATCGAGGTTGCGCCTTAGTTCGATAAAAGGGTCAATAAGGGTTGCATCTTGTAGGTAGTAGAGGTCGTTTTTGCTCTTTACTAACTGGTAGTCTGAAAAGGAAAGGGGAGAGATGATGTTTTGAAGGTGAGTGTTTTTTGGTGACAACCGTTTTATGAGAAGAGAAATCAATCCGCACTCTTCAGTATATAGCTGCACGATGCGCCCACTATCTTGGTACGGAATTGTTTTAAGTACTACACCTTTCATGACATCATGCTAGCAAATAAAGAGAATATGTCGTATAAATTTATGGTCTGCATCGATAGCTCAATGGATAGAGTACCTGGCTTCGGACCAGGTGGTTGGGGGTTCGAGTCCCTCTCGGTGCGATAAATATACTCCTGGATTTTGACATTTACTCAAAGGTCGGGTAGTATTCCGTTTTAAATGACTTTTTTAAAGGAGTATTGAACTATGGCTCAGAATCTTGATTCAAGCGAAGTGCAGTCTGACGGAAAAATTAAAATCTTTGGTAAAAACATCCCAGTTACGCAAGCAATGCGTGAACATATTTTAGATAAAATTCATAAGTTAGAACATATTTCTCCACAGGTTGTTGAAGTGCATGTGTATCTAGAAGTGCAAAAAGCAGAACACCGAGCAGAAATTAGTTATAAGTTTTCACATTTTCGCGTTGTGACTCATGCAGTGATGGATGATATGTATCAAGCAATTGATTTAGCGTGTGTCCGCGTTCGAAGAAAATTGCGTAAATGGAAAACTCGGATACAGACTCACCACGGAAAAAATCTATCTCAAGCGATGGTTGAGTTACATGTGCTCGATCGCCAAAAAGAAGACTTAAATGAGATCAATGATCAAATCGAAGATGTAAATCTTCATGTGGTAGAAGAAGAGTTAAAACCACCAGAAATCAAGTCTAAAAGAGAATATTCAATTCCGATGTTAACGCTTGATGAAGCGGCAATGAGAATTGAATTGTCTGATGATACTTTCATGGTTTTCAGAAGTGAAGAAGATCAAAAATTGAAAACGATTTATCTTAGACGTGATCATTCATTAGGATTGCTTGAGATCGAATAGAAATGAGTCGATCAAAACCTGAAGAGATTGTGCGCCAAAATCTCCTTTTGAGAATGCAAGAGGAGTTAGGTTTCCCCTATGAGATGCTAAGTGTTGAGCGAAGTTTAAGTTCTATGCCGCATCTTTTAGGGAAAAAAGTACCTGATCGTAGGTTCGATATCGTATGTTTTATCAAAAAAAAAGATCAAATCTTTCCTCTTTTACTCATAGAGTGTAAGGCTGTTCCTATTTCAAAAAGTGCCCTTGAGCAGGTGATTGGATATAACCATTTTGCTCAGGCGCCATTTATTGCAGTCGCAAATCAAGATTGTGTGTATACAGGATTTAAGAAGGGAAGTCAGGGATATAGTTTCACCGAAGGGTTGTTGACATATGAAAAAATGGGATTGTTGGACCGGAGCTGAGGACAGGCTTAAAATTATTGAGAAGAAGAACCCTCTTCTTTCTTTTCTTCTTTGTTCTATAGGAGGAGAAGAGGTGCCTCTGCTTGAAAAAAAAGAGTGTCTCTTTGACCCAGATTGTGATGTCGTATTTATTGATGGAGTCTTTGATTGTCAGGAAAATGTTGATTCTTTTTTAAATTCAGGAAAAAAAATCGTTTTTGTTGAAAAAGATCTGCAAAAAATTCGTAGTTTTTTGATTCACTCTGATTTAATCGAAAGAAATGGGATTGATATCGTCTCTCATCTCGATGAGGAGCTCAAGAGAATTGCATGGAAATATCTCTATGCGAAAGTGCAATTTATTGGTGAAATACCGGTGTTGCAAAAGTGGCTCGATGGTGTTCACTTATCGGCATCAGATATACATCAAAATGCAGTTGTAGCGCGAAATATTCAAGCAAACATTCTGCGTTCGCATGATTTCATGAATGGAAAACATTTAGCAAATAAGTATAAAGGTTGTACTGCCATTGTTTGTGGATCTGGTCCGTCTTTGAATCAAGAAGCAATGGACCAGATACGTGAAATGGAAGGTTTTGCTCTTGTGATTGCCGCAGGCTCATCAATGCCAAAATTGGAAAGAAATGGTATTCGAATAGATTTTGGTGTTTTTGTTGATCCATCTCCTCCTTTAGAATCATACCAAAAGATGACATCGTTCAATTTTCCTCTTTTTTATGAAAATCGTATGTGTGAAAAGCTGTTTTCTCTTCATAAGGGACAAAAAATTTGGATGGGATTAAGCGGTGGCTGGAAAATTGATCAATTATTGATGGAATCTGCAGATATTGAACCTTGGGAAATGGATGGAGGGTGGAATGCAGGAACAACAGCATTGCAAATCGCTGCATTTCTAGGATGTAATGATGTCATTATGATTGGACTTGATAATGGGATGAAGAAGGATAGAGAATTACGAAAGGGGGAAGTTCTTGTTGAAGAGATGATTTCTCGTCGCGATTTAGTTCATGCAAAAAACTGGACCTGTGAATTTGTAAAAAAACATCCACACATGAAATTCATAATGCCAGATCACGGTCTTACCATTGATGGAGTTACCAGAAAGAATAAATGGAGAGACGAGGTTAAAAGAAAGCCCGTCGTAACTGGAAGTCTTGAGAAAGAAGAACTTAATTTTTCAAAATTAGCTCAAACAATTGGAGAAATTAACTCGCAAGCATTGTCAGAATCCTTGGATTCCTTTTTAGCAGTATTGAAAAAAGGGGTAGATAGTGAAGGGTTTTTACGTGAGAAAATTTTACTCGAAGTAGAACTCACAGAAAGTTTGTTGGCTGAATATCTTCTAAATGATTTATGGAGTGTAACATCCCATCTTTTTGCTCGTGAGAAAGATAAAGTTGATGTGGGTGTTGTTGATGGAGAGATCAAAGAGTTGATTCTTAAGGCAACGTTTTTTGCCAGTGCGGTTAAAGAAGTTGTTTGCGAGGAGACTTTTCTTTTGTCTGGGCTGTCTCAAGGGATTTCATTTTGTGGGATGCTTGAAGGAGAAGTAAGGCGGAGTTATCCATCAGGAGCTGTTTGCTCGATTGAGTATTATCGCATGGGGAAAAGGCATGGTAAATGGCTGCGACTGTTTGAAAGTGGTGATTTAATGGCCGAGGTTAATTACACTCAAGGTGTTCTGCATGGATCATTTACTCTTTGGGGAGAAAGGGGAGTGAAGCGAGAAGGGAGTTATTGGTATGGAAAAAGGGATGGCAGACACCGAATATTCAGTAGAAATGGGAATCTCTTGTTTGAAGGGAAGTTTGATAAAGGCTCCCCTACTTCACAGCACGACACCTACAACACATCGGGCAACTTGATAGAAAAACTTATCTACCAAACACCGAAAAAATTTGACCGATATTGTTATAACGAAAGGGGAGATTTAACCTATCGAGGGGTGTTTAAAGGTGATATATTTGAAGAAATTCATTTTGATCATTTAGGACAAAAGGTTAATCAAAGACGAGGTAATTGGGTAGAGGAGGCACTAGTATGGGAATAATGACGAGATATCCAGAGCTTTCGTTTATCACAACAGTTCTTGAGTATGAGAAAAAAGAGATCGAATGGAAATGTGCGAAAAAACTAGGAGTGCAAATTTCAACTAGCGCTCAGGTGTTATATGTATATGGTTTTTCACCGCACGTTGAGCCACTTCTTGACTGGCTAAGCCAAGACACAAGTCGAGATGTTGTTTTTATTGAAGATGATTTAGGAAGAGTTGCTAAAATTATTGAAGAGGATTTTGGAAATGTTTTTGAAAATGAACGCATGCATTTACGTCTAATTTTAGATGATGAGCCTCTTGAAGTATTTGCAGAGACTCTTGTGCGAGATTTTCCTTTCGAAAATATTGCTTTTGCTCATTTGAAAGAACAAAAAGAAAAATTTGAGAAACTTCGACTCTTGTTAATGCGAAAAAGTGTTCTTGAAGCAGCAATTGCCGCAGAATTACTGCATTATCAACGCCTTTTCCGTAATTTAAAAGCAAATTTCCCTCTTTTGTCAGTTGCATCAGATGCCGGAAGTTGGAAAAATGCATTTAAAGATATCCCAGCTGTTATTTGTGGGGCAGGACCCTCTCTTTCTGGGGTACGCGATCAAATTGAAGCAATGGAGGGGCGTGGTTTGATTTTTGCTGGAGGCTCGGCAATCACAGCTCTTTGCTCATACCAAATCGTTCCTGATCTCTTATTTGCAATCGATCCCAATCAAGAAGAATTTACAAGGCTTGCTTTGCATACAGCTTTTGATTCGCCACTAATATACGGAAATCGTCTACAGCCTGATGTAATGCAATCGTCAGTAGGAGATTTGGGGTATGTTGTTTCAAGAACTGGTGGTGCTATTGAGACTTGGCTTGAAGAGGAGCTTGGTATTGAGGATAAGAATGTACTGACAGGTTTAAGTGAAGAGGCTTTATCAGTGACATCAGTAGCCATAAAGTCAGCTATTTATTTTGGATGTAATCCGATTATTTTTGCAGGCATAGATCTGAGTTATAAAGATGGGAACCGCTATACGCCAGGTATAGTTTCTGATATGCAGTGTGCTTTGGAAGAAAACTTTGAAAAAGCTTCTGAAACAGTGATGGTTCAAGATGGAAAGAAAACCATGGCTAAATGGTTAATGGAAAGAGATGTTCTTCAGGATATGATTGAAAAACATCCAGAGACGACATTTATTGATGGTACAGGTGAGGGGCTTCTTTTTGAGGGAATTGAGGTAAATCGTAAGTGGAATCAATCATCCTTTCAGTTTAAAGATATCAAGGGAATGGTCCATGATTTAACAAAATCGACAAAGTACGACATTTCAGAAGAGAAAGTAACTCAAAAACTTCAAGAGCTAAAGAAAAGTTTTGATCGATGTCATACAATTCTTACAGATATTCTATTAGAACTTGAAACGTTAAATAAAGAGAATGAAACAAGAGAAGAAACTCCTAAAGAAGCAGTCTTAGAGATGGATCTTGAAGATGAAATTGCATATCAAGTGGCGCTAAAAGGAGCTGCTTATGCATGGACCTTTCATATTAAAAAAGTTTGTAACAAAGAAAACAAAGAGCGAAAAGTTTTTTATATAAAGAGTCGACTTTATCGTAAATTACAAACACTTGTAGAGGAATATCAGCGCATTTGTTAGAATGCCTACCCTATGAGCATAATTTGGAGCGCACACGTACAAGATGTGCCGTTTGATGTCTATCAATTGAAAATGTTGAAAGACAATTTCGCGTACATTATCGCCTCGGGTGGTCATGCAATTGCAATTGATGTGAGCGATGGCCCTTGTCTGCTTGAAGTTTTAGAGAAACACCAATTAACTTTAGATGCATTTTTAATCACGCACCATCATGAAGATCATATTTCCGGTGCAGCCTACGTTAAAGAGAAAACAGAATGTCAGATTATAGGTCCAAAGCATGAAACGCTTACTTTTTTAGATCAAGATGTCGAAGATGGTGAAGAATATTCAGTGGGCCCTTTTTCTTTTGAAGTCATTGCAACACCGGGCCACTCTCAAGATCATGTTGTCTACCATTTTAAAGAGTGTCTATGTCTTTTTTGTGGAGATGCACTAATTCTATCTGCCTGTGGAAGAATATTTGATTCTACGCCAGAACAATATTATGAATCGTTGAAGAAAATTAAAGCTCTTCCAGGAAAAACGCTGCTCTTTACAGGTCATGATTATATAGAACGAAATCTTGATTTCGCAAGATCTAAGGAGCCTGAAAATCAAGCGCTACGTGAAGCTTCTTTTGTGACTTTTCGATCAATTGAAGAAGAGATTCCACTTAATCCATTCTTGCAAACTGAGTCTGTAAAAGATTTTGCAACACTACGCGAAGAAAAAAATGTCTTCGATGCACAATGGCACGATCAGACTTAGATCGATCCCTTCTAATGATCTCAAATAAGATTTTTGCCCTTCACTTAAAGATTTAAACGATCTATTCTGAACTTAAGTATGGAAAAATTCAGACAAAACATTCTTTGCCAATATGGGAATAAAGGTGAGGAGTGGCTAAAGAAAATACCGCGAATCACTGTAGAACTGCAGGAACATTGGGGGCTTAAAGAGCTTGACCCTGTTCATGACATGACTTATCACTATATTGTAAAAGCCTTATATAAAGATGATATTCGAGTAGTTGTCAAAATTGGGTATGATACAGACCTATTAAAATGTGAATGGGAATGTTTAAAGCTATATCATGGTCATGGAGCTGTTCGAGTCCTAGATTATTGTTTTCGAAGTCACGCGATTCTCTTGCAACAAGCAAAACCAGGCACTCCACTTAAAAATCGATATCCGATGGAAGAGGGGAAAGTGATGGATGCTTATGTTGAAGTGTTGGACAAACTACTCTCTGTTAAAGGGTATGGCATACATAACAATTTAGCTGACTGGCTTTCTGCTTTAAACAATTCTTCAGGCGATGTGTTTAAAAAAGGAAGAGTTGTTGGAGAAAGGTTGTTGCACTCAATAAAAAAGAGTTACTTATTGCATGGGGATCTTCATTTAAAAAACATTCTCAGACACGGTGATAATTGGCTCGCAATAGATCCAAAAGGTGTTATTGGAGAGAGGGAATTTGAGGCAGCAGCCTTCAATTTTATTGCAGATACAGAGATCGAAGGGGCAACAAAGGAGCTCCTTTTACAAAGAATTCGTGCTTTAGCAGAGAAAGGAAATTTTTCTTTTGAGAGATTACGAGATTGGACTTTTGTTAGATGTGTCTTATCTGCTAGTTGGTCTATTGAAGATGGTGCAGATCCTTCCCAAGCGCTTAAATTAGCGGCACTTTTAGAAGATGACTATGCAGCAGAGCTGTAAAGTTTAAGTTTGTTCCGAAGTGTTCGTACAGAGATTTCAAGCAACTTTGCAGCATGTGTTTTGTTACCTGAAAATCGAGTAAGGACTTCCTGAATGTATTGCTTTTCTACCTCACAAAGAGGTAGAAGAAGGCTTTTCTTTTTTTGTTTTGTTTCAAATTTGATCGTCAAATCACCTTCATCGATTTCATCTTTCAGGGTAAGTATTGTCGCTCGTTCTAAGATGTTTGCAAGTTCACGAATATTTCCGGGAAAAGAGTAGTTCAAAAGAGCTTTTTCAGCTGTTTTTGAGAGGAATTTTGTTTTAAATCCATTCTCTTTTGCTGATTTATTTAAGAAGTGTTTCGCTAATGGAAGGATATCGTCAATTCTATTTCTAAGAGGTGGAATTTCTATTCCGATAACATTTAATCGGTAGAAGAGATCTTTTCTGAAGCTGCCCTTTTCAATGACTTCTTGGATGTTACTGTTTGTGGTAGAAATGAATCTGACATCTATATTTGTTGTATGTGTTGATCCAAGTCTCTCAAACTGACCTTCTTGCAAGACTCTTAAGAGTTTTGGTTGGAGCGAAAGAGGAAGTTCGGTGATTTCATCTAAAAGCAATGTGCCAAGATGGGCTAATTCAAACCGACCTTTTCGTGCAGAAGTAGCTCCAGTAAATGCCCCTTTTTCATGACCAAAGAATTCGGATTCAATAAGAGTGTCTGGTATTGCAGCAACATTTACTTTAACAAATGGGGCGTTTGACCTTCTGGAATTTGCATGTATATAAGACGCAATAACTTCTTTGCCAACGCCAGATTCGCCATAGAGAAAGATAGAAGCCCTGCTTAAAGCTGCGAGTTTAGCATCTCGAAGGAGCTTTTGCATCGTTGTACTTGTCGCAACAAGATGGTTTGGATTGTACTGCTTCATATCTTTCCGAATATACGGATTTGCATTTTTCTTCAACTATGATAGTTTTCTTGTATGAAGAAATGTGTCGCAATTTCAGCTTTGTTTGCTCTTGTGGTGTCTTGTTCTCCTATGGAAGAATCTGAGCGGGAAAAACTATTAAAAATAAATGAGATAACAGAAAAAATTTATCGCCTTGAAGGGGAGCATTTTTTTCATTCAAACGAAGTCGTCGTTAAATCACTCTCTCCTTATCCTTGGGAGCCAAAATCACTCTCTGTTGATAAAAAAATCACAAAAGAATTTTTTCGGTGCCGGGGATCTTTTAGCAACTCGAATAAATCTTTGATTGATGAAAGTCGAGATAAAACCACAGTTGCAGATTGTTCGGGAATGGAAAAGCATGGATTGCCCTATCGAGATGAGAAAGAATTTATCTATCCCGCTCTTATTGAACTATTAAATTATTTGCAGGAAAAAATGGGTAAGCGTGTTGTGATTACAACAGGGCATCGTTGCCCAACGCACAATACTTTTGCTGATCGATCAAAGAAAAATCAATATTCAAAACATCAAATCGGTGCTGAAGTTGATTTCTATGTGGAAGGGTTTGAAGAATCACCTCTAGAAGTGGTGCGCTTTATTATGCACTACTACACAGAACATCCTGAACTTGATTACGGAGCTTTTCGTGAGTGCAAACATAACTCTCTTGGTTTAAGCCATCCTGGTTGGTATAACAAAGAGATTATTGTGAATATAAAACAAAAAGATGAAGGAAGAGACTTTGATAATCGTCATCCCTATCCTTATGTGACCGTTGAGATTAGATGTGATCGTTCAGAAGACGACAAAGTTGTCGAATACAATTGGAATGTCGCAAACAATTGTTATATTAGGTTTTAAGTTATGTTTGTTTAGCTTTTTTTCTCAAAAAGCTGAGTTAGGGATTCTATGTAACTAAGTTCGGTGTCAATGCCTGTAAGTTGAGGGTGTTTTTTATCACACACGAGAAGAGGACTAATATCCGCATTTTGAATGGCAATGATCCCTTTTAGCGCATCATCAAGGCCAACTGCTCTAGATTTAGGGATTTGGGCGTAATGCATGAGTGCTTTTATGTAACCATCTGGGTGTGGTTTTGTTCTTGAAACATCATCTTTTGTAATCCAGAGGGGGATTTTTTGAAGGATAGGGAATGTTTCTCTAAAAGGAAGTGTGTGAATATTACTCGAATTGGTTACAACACATAGAGATTTACCTTCATCAAGAAGAGTTGTAATGAGATCGCTTGCTCCAGGCATCAAAGACAAAGGTTGATTTTTGATGATTTCAAGGTAATGCTTTTGTTTGGCTCTAATAATTTCATCCCAAATCTTATCATTAATGCTGGAAAATAGGGATTTATAGAGAGTCTTTAATCTGCTGCCATCTCTACAGTGAGCATATGAGCAATAAGTAAGGAAATCGACTTCATCTTTTAGATTAAAATCGTGCAACGCTTTTTCGTAGGCAGCTTTGTGCAGTGGCTCTGAGTTAACAAGAAGCCCATCAAAATCAAAGCAGAATAGATCGTATTCTTTTAAAAAATTCTTCATTACCGATGACCGGACTCGAACCAGCACCTAGTTGCCTAGAGTAGATTTTGAATCTACCGCGTCTACCATTCCGCCACATCGGCTAACAGCCGATTCGAGAGATCTTAGCAGAAAAGAGTCATTTGATCAATAACTTATTGAGGGTAAATCTAAGCTGTAAGAGTCGGATGTCTTAGTAAAGGATTGAAGTTAGTGTTAGTCCGTGAGCTGGAGCTGCGGGTGATGATAAGGATCTATCTTTACTTTCGAGAATTTTTTTTGCATCTATTGGGAGTTTTTTCCCTCTCCCAATATCAAGGATTAAACCCGTTAAATTTCTCACCATTTTGTATAAAAATCCATTCCCTCTAAAAGTCAAAGCGAATCCATCATCTCGTTTATCGATTGATATTTCACGCAGAGTTTTAACAGGGTTTTTAGCTCCTTTAAAGACCTTGGCGTCATTTGCAAATGCGGAGAAGTCATGTTCGCCAATTAAATGTGAAATCGCAATTTCCATATTTGTAAAATCAAGGGGGTAGGTGTAGTGAAGTGAGTAGGGAAGGTCAAAAGGGAGTTGAATTTTTCCTGTTGTAATATCATAGGTATAGACTTTTTCTTTTGCGCTAAATCTTGAGTGAAATGAATCATCAACAATTTCAAGGTGTGTAATAGAAATGTCTTTTGGGATCAAGGCATTAAGGCTTTGTAGAAGAGTTATGGGGTAGTTTTCTAAATTGAAGTGAGCAACCTGACCTCTTGCGTGAACACCTGCATCTGTTCTTCCGGCGCCAGTAATTTTGACTTGTGTTTGTGTGATTTTTAAAAGAGCCTGTTCGATTTTTTCCTGGATGGAAACCCCATTTGGTTGGATTTGCCACCCAACATAGTGAGATCCATCATAGGCAATTGTAATCTTGATCTTCATATTTTTGATCCGTGAAGTTGATCTAAGAGTGCGCATGCCAGTGGAAGATCGCAAGGGTAGGTGATTTTAATATTAGGAAATGTTGTCTCAATAAGTTTTGGTGAAAGATTAATTCTGTGTAAAAGGGTCATTTCATCATTGGGGATTTCATCTAAATTTTCACAAACTTCAATAGCTCTTAATAGATCTTGCACCCTTGCAAATTGGGGGGTGTAGGTCTCCCATAAGCCATCTCGATCGATCATTTTTTCAACTGTTTGATCACTTCTAACCTGAGTCATAGTGCTATTGATGCGACCAGCAAGCGCTGCACCGTCACAATCCATCCCAGTTTCAATAAGTTTTTCTATGTCTTTTTTTACTAAAAGAGGTCTTGCTCCATCGTGAACTAAAGCAAATTCTACCCCTTTAGGAAGAGCTGTAAGGCCATTTTTAACGGAAAGGAACCGTTCTTTGCCAGGTAGTGCAAAAATGCATTCAGAAGGAAATAAGAGGCGTTTGTTTTCAGGGCAAACGACAACAACATGTGTGATTAAATGATTTTTTTTAAAAAAGTCCAAACTATACTCAACAATAGACTTTCCATTGTGCATATAAAAAACTTTTGAAAATTCAGGCCCCATGCGAGTTGAAAGTCCGCCAGCAAGAAGGATAAGTGCTATATTCATAGGATATAGTATAGAAATTTCATCAATTTCACGCTAGTTAAACATAAAACAACAATTCTTTCTAAATTTTCTGACTTTATTTAAGGAAGATGTTAAAATCGAACCCGAGTTTATTTAAATAATTATAATATGAGAGGTTTCTGTGTTTAGTGTTGGAAGAGATGGTGTAGTAAAAGAACTTGAAGCAATTTAAGCACAATTGCAAACAGCTAGGGGGGTAGTACCTGATTTACCTCAATTTCGACCTAAT
>CAYGJD010000014.1:0-43041 GCA_964350315.1 uncultured bacterium | reverse complement strand
CCTCGGGGTGGTCTGCTGCTGCTTCTTCCGCCGCCGCCGATTTTCCCTTTTGGAGGACGTGCTCCAAATGTTTTAGTTGATTTTCTCGCGCCGCCGCCATTAGATGGGCGAGCAAAAGAACCTCTGCTTCCTGGTCCATCGCTTGGTCCCGCAGTTCTTTGTCTTGGGCCACCTCTTGCTGGGCGATCACCACCAAAAGATCCTCTTTCAGGAGATCTACTTGATGAGCGAGAGCCGGGTCCTGATGGTCTTTGTCTTGGAGCGCCTCTTGCAGGACGATCACCACCGAAAGAATTTCTTGCAGGACGATCACCACCATAAGAGCCTCTTTCTGGAGAGATAGAGTCATTTATTGCAGGTCTTTCTCTTGGAGTGCTTCTTGCTTTTCTTTCACCACCATCAAAAAATCCTTTTTCGGGAGATCTGCTTGGTGAGCGAGAATCTGAGTCGAAACTTCTTCTTGGTCTATCTTCACCTTTTGATGAGAAATCTGAACCTGATCTAAAAGGTTTCTTTCCAAATCCACCAGCTCCTGAAGGGCGCTCAGATCTTGAACCAAAAGATCTTTTTTCGCCGCTATCGCGATTAAATGAGTTTGATTTAAAAGGTTTTTTACCTGCACCACTGCTATTTCTACCGCGTGGTCTATCAGAACCTCTTCCTGATCCAAAAGATCTTTTTTTAGGTCCGCTTCTTGAACCTGAGTCATCGTTATGTCTTTGAGGTTTTCCTTTCGGCTCAAGACCTTCAACTTCTGAAATAGTTACTTTATGGCCAGTGAATTTTTCAATTTCTCTAACGACTTGAGAGTCACGACTAGCTGCAAATGAAATTGCAACGCCTTTTGATCCTGCTCTTCCTGTACGTCCGATACGGTGAACATAATCTTCTGCTTGATTTGGTAAATCAAAGTTGATCACGTGAGTAATTGAATGCACGTCAATCCCTCTTGCTGCAACATCTGTTGCAACCAAGACTTCAATTTTGCCATTCTTCATTTTTTCAAGTGTTCTTGTTCGTTGTCTTTGGTTCATGTCACCATGAAGAGCTGCTGCGTGATAGTCAAGGTCTAGAAGTTGCTCAACTAATTCATCCGCATGTCTTTTTGTCGCTGTAAAGACAATCGTATGTATGACATCTTTTTGCTTTAAAAAGTGGTCTAGAAGCTCGTTTTTGTGTTGGATGTTGTCGACGTAATAAAGAAATTGTTCGATAGAATCATTTTTTGTTTTTACATCGTCTACAGAGACATCAAGTGGGTTGTTTAAAAGCTTCTTAGAAAGTTTGCCAACATTTCCTTCCATTGTCGCTGAAAAGAAAAGAGTTTGTCTTGTTGAAGGGGTATGAGAAACGATTTCTTCAATTGGTTCTACAAATCCCATGTCGAGCATTCTGTCAGCTTCGTCAAGAACAAGCATTTCAAGTCTTGGAAAAGTAATTACGCCACGATTTAGGTGGTCAATTAAACGACCAGGAGTTGCGATTAAAATATCGTAATTACCTGCCAGCTTGCGCATCTGTGGAGGATAGGGAACACCACCAACGACACATACACTTTTTACTTTAGGTAAATATTTACTATACTTTTCGGCCTGACCTTCGATCTGTTGAGCGAGTTCGCGTGTAGGAACAAGGATTAAAACACGAGGTCCTTTCCCTTCTTTTCCTTTTGTAGTAGCAATCCGATCAAGGGCTGGTAAAAGAAAGGCTGCAGTTTTACCTGTACCTGTTTTTGCTGAACCTTTAATGTCTAAACCTTGGACAATTTTTGGTATAGCTTTTGCTTGAATCTCTGTCGGGGCCGTGTATCCGGCTTTTAAGACAGCTTTCAAGATGTCTGGATGTATATTTAAATTGTCAAAAGTCATTAGATAGCCTAAATTTGTTAAGTAAATCGAGTTAGGCTACCACACTTCTATGATTAAATGATATCTTTCAATTTTTTTGTTTTTTTTGATGAATTACTCAAGGAAAATGGTGCTCTAAAAAAACATTTATCTATGATTGAAGATCTTTTATTGCAGTTGAGAGTTAAGAGATGATATACATAATGTTAGAGGAAATTATTCATGCGCAGTTTAAAACATTTGTTTGATAACAACCAATCTTGGGTTGAAAGCAAAAAAAAAGATGATTCAAAAATCTTTGCTAAACTCTCTGAAAAACAAACCCCAAAATATTTGTGGCTTGGATGTTCAGATAGCCGAATTCCTGCAGAAGAAATACTGGGATTAAATCCAGGAGAGATATTTGTTCATAGAAATATAGCAAATCTTTGTCCACATACAGATTTTAATTGCTTATCTGTACTCCAGTATGGAATTGAATATTTAAATATTGAACATGTCATCGTCTGCGGCCATTATAGATGTCGTGGAGTAGAGGCTGCAATGGGAAATGAGCAGCATGGTTTAGTGGATAACTGGCTTCGTCACATAAGAGATGTTTATGCCCGCGAAAAAGAAGAACTCGATCAAATTGAAGACCAATCAAAAAGAGTAGACCGTCTTGTTGAATTGAATGTGATTTACCAAGTAATGAATATATGTCATACGACTATTGTGCAAAACATGTGGGCTAATAATAAGAAGCTTACAATACATGGTTGGGTTTATGATGTTTATACAGGACTTCTAAAAGACCTTAATTGTTGCGTTTCAGCGATAGAACAGGTTGACAATGCTTACCACACATTAAAACTTCATTAAATATATAAAACTATTTATATTAAGACGCTTGGATAAAAAAGGTGTTTTATGTTTAAAAAATATGTTTGTTGTTTTGCGATTTTACATTGTCTATTTCTTCATGCAGAGACCCACAGGGAGCTGCAATTTGAAAATGAGTTTGTAAAGGTGTGGAAGACTGTGATTATGCCAAAGCAGCCTTTGAAAATGCATAGACATGACAGAGATCGAGTGATTGTTGGCTTGAAAGGTGGAAGTCTCACAAAGATTGAAGAGTCTGGGGAAGTCTCTGATTTGACCTTTGAGACAGGAAAGGCATATTGGGCAGAAAAAGATCCAATCAATGAGCTTCATGGAGACATCAATGAATCAGATGAGCCTATTGAAGTAATGGTTATTGAAGTGAAAAATTGACATGAAATCAATTAGAACGTTTAAGGTGATATATTCAATTGATCTATTTTTTCTTTAGTGTAGAGCGAGAGATTTGTGAGTTTTTGTAAGACGTTTGAAATCTCTTTGTTCATCTCTTGTGGAAATTTCTTTAAATAAAGAGCTGTTAATAAGACTCTTCCTTCTTGATGACCATCTCCGATCCATTCAATCGGATCAAACAGATGAAACATCCCAGTATTTCTCAGAGGAACAAGTAGGCTATCTAGAATTTCAATAATCTCTTCAATTTCTTGAGTTTTTGTTTCAGATTTTAGTAAATGATTAAGGAGTGCAACATTATTTAATGTTGCTGCAATTGTGCCTTTTCTAGCTTCTCCAGACTCTTGAGTGTAGGGATTTATAGATATGCAAGAATCAACGCCGTCTTTGAGTTGAGATTGGGGAGTATAAGCGCCAACGAAAAGAATTGAGGCAATTGTAGCATGAAACATCTGAAGCTCCTATGTGTATTTTATAGAATATCAGATCCTTAGGGTTTTATTTCAAGAATAAAAGGTGTGATTCTTTGGAGTAGCCAATGATCCACACCTTTAGGGTAGTTGCACCTTTCAAACTCACTTTGAGAATGGGAAGTTGCAGCACCATCCGCCAACAGCTTTAATTGCGCCTGCAGCAATAAGAAAGAGTGGCCAGAATCTTAACATATCGGAACCACCAGGTACCAAATTAGAAATTAGCATGAATACTCCGAATAACGCGACTAGTATACCAAAAGCTAAATGAAAAAAATGTCTTGTATGTTCTGTGCTTTTCATTAAATATCTCCTTAAAATTAGATAACCCACGGGTTTTCAACTATGAGCATCGATATTCTAAGATTCATAGCAAGAAATATTTTAAGTCATTAATGGTGTTGTAGATAGAATTTAAGAAAAGGTCTGATTAAGAGTTGAATTACTATCAGAGTTTATTCGGTTTCAGGGAGTTTGCCAGTTGCATACTTTTCAAAGGAGGGGGTCATCATTTCTGAGACTGGCTCAGAAAGAAATAGATCTCTTCTAGGATAGGGGATAATCACATCATTTTCTTTAAAGAGCTTTAGAATATTCACATAAATATCGCTCTTGACCTTGCTAAGTCCATTTTGAGGGTCGTTGATCCATACGCGCACTTCAAAATTCAGCTCATTTTCACCGAGTGAGCGAAGTCTTGCTCCTGGAGGTGGGTTTAGTAAGACGCGCTTAACACCTACGCAAGCGTCAAGTAGTAGTTTCATCACTAAATCGACATCAGACTCAAAGGCTGCAGGCATTGGAATTGAAAGTCGGTGCAATCTGTCTGTGAAAGTCCAGTTTTCTGATTTGTGTACAATAAAGTCTTCGTTAGGGATGAGATGTTCTTTTCCGCATCTTGTACGGGCTGTAACACAACGTGCTCCTAGGCGGTTAATAACCCCATAGGTTGTACCATTGTTTAATGCAATGACATCGCCTGGTTTGATCGTACGATCAACAAGTAGAATAATTCCGCAAAGTAGATTAGAAAACACCTTCTGGAGACCAAATCCTATCCCCACACCGATCGCTCCACTGAAGACAGCAAAAGCAGATAGGTCAAGTCCGACAGTACTTAAAGTGATCAGTACAGAAAATGCAATGAAGGAGACGCGGATGAGTTTGCTAAATAGTTCTTGCAGGGATGGTTCAATGATTCCAGCCCGTCTAATTTGCGATTCAGCCCATTTTGAGGCTTTAACAGTTGCCCAAATGAGAAAGTAAAACAGGAGGCAACCTTTTATGAATGAGAGTAGTGAGACATGCAAGCCGCCGATCTGAAGGCCAAAGTTGTCAGTCATGACAATCAGTTGTGGAAGAAGACCCAGGATATCAAGAACAGTAAATAAGTAGATGGCAACGTTAGCAACTTTTTTCAGGCCATCCTTTGTAACAAAGATAGAGAACACGCGGGTTGCAAGCCACGCAGAAATAAATTTGGCTAAAGCGTAACTAATTTTCCAGTCCCAATCAAATTCGCGGCTTGCTGCAACAAGAGTCCATTGCAAAATGACCCAAACAACTGGAAATGTGAGGTGGTCGAGAATTGACTTAAGTTTTGAAGATCTTACTGGGGTAAGAAATTTAGTGGCGGGAATTTTTCTTTCAAAAAAACTGATTGTGTAGGCAACAACAAAAACTGCAAAAATAGAAAAAAGCTGGTAGAGGTTGTTTATTGTGCGGATGTCTTTTTGAAAAAAAAGAAAAATGTTTTGAATAAGAACGTTCATGATTTACATTGGTAAATTTTTCAACTAATTGTACAATTTACCAATGTTTTTGAATAGTAGAAAGGGAAATATTATTGACTTCCCTGACCACAATGCTTTTTGTAATCTACATTCATAATGTTTGTAGACGTATTCATAAATACGTTGTTAATTACATCCATTCCACAAGTCCAACGAGTTTTCACGCCTTCTCTTGCAATCATGCCAAAATTTTGGACGTTGTTGGATCCATGATTCCACTCAAGGTTTGGGAATAAACCCCAAAACAGAACAGTTGCAATCTTCAAAGTCTTCTGAGCTTCTTTTATAGCTGCAAAGGCTTGTTGCATATACTCGCCTCTTTTTTCATCCATGTCATCTGATATATCGATGTTGTTTGGTCCCGCAGTTCCAAATTCTGTAATTGCAAGTTCTACATCTTTGCCAAGCCTTTCACCGACTTCCATAAGAATTGGATAAAGTCCCTGTGGATGAAAACGAAAGCGCATTGCATCGACCATTTTTTCGCCTTTGCGACATGTGGAGTCTGGAGGAAATCCACCAAGCAGCGGAGTTGTGTAGTATTGAACTCCGACAAGATCAAGAGACTTTGTGTTCTTTTCAGCCCACTGCATAAAGGAGTCGTGGAAAACATAGGTAAAGATATATGAAATAATACGCGCGAGGTAATTCCACCTAGATGAGGGCATGAATCTTAAAGCTTGATGCGTGAGACCAACGATGACGTCTTCGTTCTTTTCTTTTGCTAATTTGTGGAGCTCTTCATGCACTCTTGTGTGAGCATCGAGCATATTCCGTGTGACTTTCTCATGCATCCAAAAGTTTGCAATTCCTTTTGCTGGGAAGTCATTCAAAATGTAGTTTTGGACTCCATTCACATGTGGTTCATTAAAAGTCATGAACTGGTTTGTGTGTGGAGACATTTTTTCATAAATGTATTTTGCGTAGGTTACAAATTTTTCAACACTTTCTTTACTTTCAAAAATCATGTTTCCCTTTTCATCAAGAGGGGAGACAAAATGGTGAAGACAAATCATAGGGAGTATTCCATTACTGCAAAAAAACTCGGCTGCGTCGACATAGCGCTGCATTGCGATGTCGTTGAAGGAACCATCTTTATTAAGTACATCTGCCCACTCAACATTAAAGCGAATCATATTTCCATGAGAATCGCGGATAGCTTGAGCAAGCATTAGTCTTCCACTTTCTGTGAGAACATCAACACCTTGTCCTGGTCCTAAATGAGCCTTCTCTCCTGTAAAGGTTTTTGCACAATATTGCCCCCAGTCAGACTCTTTACAAAAATCTTTGTCAGATGTGTATTGAAATGTTGAGATCGAGGCACCCATATTGTCTGTTTTGGGGTCTAGGAATTCGGGGGTTTCGATTTTAAAAGGGGGAGTCGGGTCTTCAAAAGGTTTGTTCCCAACATTTACCCATTCAATCATATCGCCTGTGAACCATAGTCCAAGAGATAAAGCTGCGCAAGCTAAGAAAAACGTTGCGACAACATACGCATAAACTTTTCTTGCGATATTCCCCATTGTCGATGGATCGTTCGGTTGCAGTGGAACACATTTTCCAAGAGCTTGTTCTGTACAGAAATGGATGGGCGATTTTAAACCGTCTGAGATGCTGGAAATCATGTTGACCTATTTTTTAAATTCTAAAGGACAACAGCATAAGATTGGCATGAAGATTTAGTCAAGAAATATGTGCATAAATACTTTAAAAGAAAGAGGTGCACCTTTTGAGTGCACCTCATTTTTGAAAAAAAACAGTTACTTTTTTTTCGCTGCAGGAGCGCCCTTTTTTGGAGCAGTTGCTTGAGCAGCTTTTTTTGGAGCAGCTGCAGGAGCAGCTTTTTTTGTTTCTTTTTTCTTCATGTTGTTCTTTTAACCTATCGTTAGGTTTTTTTGGTGTGACCTCCCAAGTATTACCCGGCATAAAATCACTAACCTATCTACCATTTTTATCTTTTTCGAATTTAGGGAAAGGAAATTCATTCGTTAGAGAAAAAAAGTTTTTTCTGGTATTCTAGAACCTAAATTTTGGGAGAAAGAGATCATGATAAATACAGGTGTTTTCAGAAGAATCAAAGAAACAGTTTATGGAAAATGTGGATTTGATTGTATTCAATGTTTTGAAGACCGCGAAAGTAGGGAATATGAGGCAATTGATTTTAAAATTCTTGATCGACACATAAAATATAGAATTGGAAAAATTACACCGATAAAAGTGGGTCAATTTGTAACTTTATATAAGCGACTGGAATCTGGTAAGATCGGTCCAATAGATAGTCGTGATTCGGTAGACACAGTTGTAGTTCATGTAGTGACAAGCGAAAAGGAAGGGCAATTTGTTTTCCCAAAGAAAATATTACTAGAAAAAGGAATCTTTTCCAAAGAAGGGGTAGGAGGAAAGCGTGCCATGCGAATTTATCCTCCATGGTATGCAGTTCAAAGCACTCAAGCTAGGAAAACACAGTCTTGGCAATGTAAGTACTTTTTCGAGATAGACAAGGAAGGAAGCTTTGATTGTGAAAAAGTGAAACAATTATTTAGAATGTAAAATGACAAGGAAAGATCAAATGAAAGATCAAACGGTTTTTATTACTGGTGCTTCAAGTGGAATTGGAAAAGCTTGTGCTGAGCATTTTGCTGCAATAGGAGTAAATTTAGTCATTACAGCAAGACGAGTTGATCGTTTAGAGGCCCTAAAGAAAGAGCTATCCAGCAACAAAACTATTAAGGTTCATGTTTTTGCGTTAGATGTGTGCAAAAATGAAGAGGTAATGCGCGTCTTTGATCAACTTGAAAAAGAGAATATTTTTATAGATGTCTTAGTGAACAATGCAGGGCTTGCTCTTTCAACAGATAAAATCCAAGATGCAAAAGTCTCAAATTGGGATAAAATGATTGATACGAATGTCAAAGGGTTTTTATATGTGACAAAAGCAGCCGTTTCTCAAATGGTAAAAAAAGATCATGGACATATTATCAATATTGGCTCGATTGCAGGGCGCAGTTGCTACACTTCAGGGAATGTATATTGCGCAACAAAACATGCTGTAAGAGCTATTTCAAACTCACTGCGACTTGACTTACTAGGAACGGGCATTCGAGTGAGTGAAGTAGCGCCTGGAGCTGTTGAAACAGAATTTAGTGAAGTTCGTTGGAGTGATAAAGAGAAAGCAAAACAAGTCTATCAAGGATTTACTCCACTCATTGCAGAGGACATTGCAGATGCGGTTGTCTACTGTGCTACTCGGCCAAAACATGTCAATATTTCAGAACTTGTTGTCTATCCACAAGCTCAAGCTTCTGCTACTAATATTCATCGTAAAGATCTAATATAAGGTATAATTATGCAAAACACAAATAAACTTGCTCAGAAGAAAAAAATAACCTGGACACCGCGTCTGATTCTTAGATTAGAAGGGCTATCTTGCTTCCTGCTCTCCTTTGTTGTATTTCATTATTTTCAAGGATCATGGTGGCTTTTTGCAGCACTATTTTTCGTTCCTGACATTGGCCTCTTAGGTTACTTTTTCAATATAAATACCGGAAATGTCGCCTATAACTTATTTCATACAGAAGTTGGCCCAGTAATATTAGCATTTTTTGGTCTTTTGCTAGGCCTTCCGCTTCTTACAAATATCGCAATCATCTGGTATAGCCATATCAACTTCGATCGAATGCTTGGATTTGGGCTAAAAAACAACAGTCGATTCAAGACAACGCATTTAGACAAGACTAAATAACGTTGAATTCTTAGTTGATGACAGGGATAACATGATCTAAGAGGGCAGGGGGCGATTATTTTATAGCTGTCTATTTAGGTTCAAACGTTAGTGCGAGTGAGTTCATGCAGTATCTTTTCCCAGTCGGTTTTGGACCATCTGGAAAAACATGTCCTATATGACTTTCACAACGGCTGCACAATACCTCAGTTCTAGGAGAGAAGAGCTTGTTGTCTTCTTTGTAAAAAACATTTTCAGGATGAATGGGCTTGTAAAAGCTGGGCCAACCAGTACCAGAATCATATTTAGCCTCTGATTGAAAGAGAGGAAGACCACAAGCTCCACATTTATAGACCCCTTTTTGTTTATTGTCGTGGTAGGCGTTGTTAAAAGGTGGTTCTGTCTTATCTTTCCGAAGTACGCCAAATTGTGCAGGCGGTAAGCGCTTTTCCCATTCAGATTCATCAAGTATGAGTTTTTCCCCATCGAAATGGTCGTTTGGTAAATCTTTATTCACTATGTTTGCCTTTGATGTTGATCTCTTGATTTAAGATAGCGATTTAAGTTTAAAAAATAAAACATAAGAGAAGTTGTTTTCTTAAGCAGGAAAATGGGTTTTTCTATAAGATGTTACTTTACAAGAGGATACTATGAAAAAAAATATTTGTGCATTGTTTGTTATTTCCTGTGCACTTATTAGCGCAGCTCCTTTCGAAGATTACAAGATTAAAAACGATGCTCTTTGTGAACTTTTGGAGTTTTTTGATCTCCCAAAAGACCATGATATTGTTGAAAAGACGCAAGAACATTGGTTAAGGAAAGAGGGGAAGGAACGTTGGGAAATCGATGAGATTGGTTCGGCTCAACGTGATTTTGTTATCTCTTGGGCTGTTGAAAATGGCTATGTAAATGAAAAAGAGCCGATTTATCAGTTGTATGATAAAGCAGTAATTCTTGGTGCGACAACTTCTAGAATGCAAATGAGATTGGATTATCTAGTAAAACTATGGAATCAGGGAGTTAGATTTAAAGAGATTGTCTGGCTAACTGGAGACCGGGAGCTTGATTCTCGGGTTGATAGTTACACAGAGTGTTGCAAAACAGAGTCTCAAGCAGCACATATCATTTGGCACTCAAGTAATGTTCCAGAGCAAATGCGCAATCTATCACTTGTTTTTATTGCGGCTCCGATGAAAGTGGTTGAAGAGGCGCAGAGGCGCCCAAATACGAAGGATACGATAGATCTTTGGATGAAAGAAGAAGTAGGCTCTTGTAGCGCCTTATTCGTATCAAATCAGCCATTTTGCTCTTACCAAGCATCAGTTCTTCAAGCTAATTTGCCAAAAAACATCTTGTTCGATCTTGTTGGTCCGGAAGTCAAGGATGAGAATCATCTATCCGCAGCTACAATTCTTGATTCGGTAGCTCGATGCATTTATGAGCAAAATCAGCCTAAAATAGATCAGTAGATTGAGTTTCCTAGCGCCCCGATTGAGGCGCTAAGAAATATTAGTTAAGCGCGCCAAGTCCAATTTTTGTCGCCTATTCCATCCCAGGCACGTTCTATATTTCCTTTTTTGTCTCGGTCGTTTCCAAGGTATTTTGCAGCATCGCATATTCTAACAACTGCTTCATGACCTACTTCAGATTTACGTCTTTCGTCTCCTCTAAACGCTTCTTTATAATGATCAAAAATACGTTGACCTACCGTCTTACAAGCGGCTTTAGTCTCAGGATCAATAAGAATTGCTCTAGTTGGTACAGTGGTAAATAGCCATTCTGCAAGAGGGCAAACTGGATGTAGATTTCTCATGCTCTCTTCAATAAAGACTTTGGCAGGAACTGCGAAAAGTCTTGGGTCAACTTCAGAAGCAACATATTTACGGATTAACGAACTTTCGCTATCGGCACTACGTTCTCCTGGACCAAATCCTATGCGGAAGTGCAGAAAGGAGCCTGTTGCTGCTCGAGCAGCAGAGGAGAATGCTGCGTCAGCGTCTTTATTTGCGGTTACATCTGTTGTTAAACGGAAGTAGATATAAGCGACTTTGTCTGTTTTTTGTGCGCCGACGATCATAACTGTAACAGATCGAGCACCTGGAGCTGGACGGTCTTTAGAATGCCATCCATAGACTTCTTGTCCACAAGCCTTGCTCTGTTTCAGTGCTGCTGGTTTAGCGTATGCGGATGGCCCAGTTCTTGCTTCTGCGATTAATGGTCCGTATTTTTTGAGAGATGCTATCATAGAGTCGATTGATGTACATGGTGGAGGCACGGCAGTGTCATCTTCATCAATGATGACACCTTCTTCGCGAGGCCTGAAAAAGACTGCATTTTCAGAAGTATTCAGCACAGGGGGGAGGTTAAAAGCTGGAATGTCCATATTGCTATCCTTAGATTTAGATGTTTTTGATAAGGATATAATAAAGAAATTGGTTCTTTTTGCATAGAAAAGGCTGAGAAATTCTCAGCCTAGATAGATTAAAAATGGTTTTTAGGGGTTTTAACGCCCTCTAAAAGTACCGCGAATAATTTTTGGAGCCTTTGCAGGCTTTTTGTTATCACGGTTGGCTATTTTATTCTTTTGATCTTTTTTGCCCTTTTTATCGGGTTTTCCTGAATTTTTCATATGATCCTCTTGATTGTGGCAACCTTAGTCTAACACTCTAGGTAATTTTATCCAATAGGAGAAGGAAGAGGGTATTTTACCATTCGATACTGAAGGTGTCGCCTTCTTTGAAGTCTGAAAACATACCAGAACTCTGCTGCTGTCTGATCGCTTCTAAAGTTGCTGAATCACGCTCCCTTTCCATATCTAAAAAACTAACAGCACCCTTTAGTGCTCTTGGTACTTTTCGAAGTTGTCTTTGTACGTACTCATCGATTTTATCAAATAGTTTGTTTTGATTATCGGGTGTCAATCTGACATTGAGCTCACCTAGTATATAATCACACCTTCTCTGGCTCAATGGAGCACTATTTAAGATACAAACTTCAGGAATATGGGCAGGAGTTCTCATCTCATCTGGATTATATCCTTCAGGGTCGTTTTCTAGGTGAATAGAGCTTGGAACAAAGATTGCTAATATCGCAGGATTTTTGTGCATTTTTGCGTAGTTTGCTGCTGATTCAATACTCATAACATAATTGAAGCGGTGTGCTGCAGGGTCATCAATTCCTGTTTGGGCTTTCAAAAGAGAGGCACACCCGTCGACCTTGCGCGCTAGATTCATACCATGCTTTTCAATCGAGTGAGCCGATTTTACGTTAGTCCCATGAAAAAAAACGCGGTCTTTAAACACTTTAAAGCTACTAGCTAAAGTATCTATTCTCAGATCTGCTTTTGGGCTTGTTGTTCCGTAAGGACTGTAATGTGCTTGCGCTGAGGAGGTTAGTGCTTCCATGATAATCCTGTTTCCTTCAAAAAAGACGATTAGCATTACATTATATCAAAAATAAGGGGTTTTAAGCAAGAAATGAGCTTATAAAGAAACTGACTTTGAATTAAATTTTATTAATTCTATGTTTAAAACATTGTTTATGTTATAATAAATCACATAATAATTAAAATTCAAGTAACTTTAGGTGTGATTATATGGATTTATGCATGTTTTATCATGGGACCAGTGAAACATCAGCTCATGAAATCAGAAAATATGGTGTTGATGTTGACCGTAAAAGTAAATCTGGCTGTGCTGTGAAAATTGCCGGTGGATATGGATTGAATGATAAGTCTAGTAAAAAATACAACTATTTATCAAAAAGTATTGAACATGCAGCAAAGTATGCAAAAATGCACTCTCATCCAGAGATTGTTAGGGTGATCTATCTTTTGGATAGAGTAAAAAGTGATCCAGAAGATCCAGATGTATGCGCAGTTCGTACTAAAGATAGAATTTCAAGACTTTTTGTAATGCCTAAGAGTTCTAGAGATCTAACTGACAAAAAAATTAAAAGGATGGCTAATAAGTTTTTCAAAAAGAAAGGTGGCATTGATCGCTCAAGTCAAAGAAGCGCTGTAAGGAAAAGATTAAGAGAAATAGCTCATTGGAATGAAAGGAATGATTTAGAACTTTTAAGAAGAACTATTAGTCCGATTGATGAGGAAAAAGAGCGTGATGAACACACTTTGAAAGTGATTGAAAGAACAGGGGTTGATATCAGTCAATTGAAAGAGGGCATGGAGTTTTCTGTTGTAATTGAGGATGAATAAATTTTAAAGGTTAGATTTTTTCTTTCGTGTTCTAGGGCAATTGCGCTATAGTTTAGTGTTGTTGCAATCTGTAGAAAATAGGGAAGATAATGAAAAGATGGGTTGTATCTTTATTGGGATTGTTTATGCCCTTTGTTATCTTTGCCAATCAAGAGAGTTTTGAAGAGTTATGGTGCGAGACTCTGGTAGCGTATGAATTGTATGGGAATGAAAAGTATGTCATACAAGAAAAGATCACTCAGATCAACCATGTCCTTCAAGCTGCATCAATAGCAAAGCTCAGCGGCGCACCAAATTCTGTAGTTGTTGCTCTTTTATTCCATGATATAGGTCAGGTGATCAATGAAGAGAACATTGGTGAGGTTGAGCTTTTACACAGTGATCATGCAGAGATTGGTGGAGAATGGTTGAAGAATAAAGGCTTCCCTCAAAATGTCTCAGATTTTGTTTCTAACCACGCTCTGGCAAAAGTCATTCTTTGTCAAAGGGAGCCAGCTTATTTCGCGTCACTTTCACGCGCATCCCAAATCAGTTACTTCTATCAGAAACATAAATACGAACAAAAAAAAGATGCTCTCTTAGCTTTCAATAACCATCCTCTTAAGGAGGAATATTTAGCTGCAAGAAAGTGTGATGATATGTCGAAGATAATTGGTCTTTCAATTGAAGAGGAGAACTTGCCTGGTTTTGATTTTTATAAGCAGATTGCGCGAAGTGTTTATTTGCAAGAAGAAGGGAAAGCGTGTTCGAATGACTGGATCAAAACAGTCAATGCATTATATTCTGAAATGATTGAATCTTATGAAGAATTTGAAGAGAAGATAGAAAAATTAAATCTAAAACTATTGAATGTGAAGTAATTTGGAAAAATAGAGGGTTAGAGCACATGACATTAACATTACAAGAAATCTCAGACCGCTTTGAAATCATGGATATTATGACAGATTATTGTGCAGCTATTGATAGCAATGACATCGATGCTCTGGATCTTGTTTTTACAAGTGATGCTATCATTGATTATTCAAAAGCGGGAGGGCCAAAAGCAAACCTGCAAACGATTAAAAAATTTTTAAAAGAAAATCTGGGCAAATTGCCTCGTCAACATATGATGTCTAACTACAAGATAACGATTAAAAAGGATCTTGCAGAGGCTAGGAGTCTTTGTCACAATCCACTAGAGCTGCCTAATCAAGAAAAGCTTCATGAAGTTATGTTTTGGGGTATTTGGTATAACGACAAATTTGTGCGAACTTCAAGCGGTTGGCGAATTAAGGAGAGGGTAACGGAGCCTTCTTATAATTGGAAGATACAAAGAGTCATGCAGGAATAAAAAAGAAGTCTAAATATCAGAACTAATGCTCTATTCTGAAGGACACAAAGAAATTGCGATTTATTTAGTAAGTTGATAGTCTTGTGTTTTCAAAAAATTATAATTAACCAGGCGAAAAATTTAAAGTTAGGGTTGAAATGAAAAAAATCTATTTTGCTTTGTTAGTAGCGCTATCGACTCCTTTACTGAGCTATGCCGATGCAGAAGTTAAAAAATCAGAAACACCTGCTTTGTTTCGAGGTTTTTATGTGGGGATAAATCTTCCTTATGGTGTCGATTACTATACTTGGAAAGAAACGGGTTTCTGGTCAGGGGCTACTTCTTCAGCGAAGTCTCATTTGGGTGCTACTGGGTTTATCCCTGGAGGGAGAATTGGTTATGAGTATGCCTTTTCAAATAAAGCTTTTCTTGCGATTGATCTGAGCGGTAACTATGTATACAGTGATGTTAAGCATGGTATAAATGGGGATTACTTAGGTGCTGATTTTTTTGAAGAAGACACACTTCATCGAAATGGTCAGTTTGTTTATGTGGGGCACTTAGGTGGGCTCATTACAGATAAGACTATTCTTTACTTTATAGGTGGTGGAGAATTTACCGAAGTCTATTTAAAGCAAGGGTATCAATTTTCTAGTATGAGCTCTGGGATTTATGCAAAAAGAAATAAAAAACTTTGGGGTGGAGTCATCGGGATTGGGATGGGAGCATCTGTAACAAATCACGTTGAAGTTCGAATAGAGGGAACTAAAAGCTACTTTAAGAAATTTCATTTCTCAGAAGTACATGGAAATACATCAGACTTAATCACTCTTAATACGAACGGAATTTATGGAAATTTCTCTGTGCTCTATCGATTCTAAGAGCTTGAATTTTCAAGTTCTTCCCATTGAAGGTAGAGTTGAGTGATTTGTGTTTCTACAAGACCGATTGTGTTGCAAATCTCAGCTAGACGAGTTGGATTTTCGGCGATTTCTTTCTTTTCAAGTAGGTGATTGAGCTCACGCACTTCTGTTTCAAGTTTTGTGATTTTTCTTTCAATGGCATCGAGTTCTTTTTTCTTTGCATATGAGGTGTGTTGTTTTGAGGGTGTGGGGGAAGAGCTCGATGAGGGAGTTTCTTTTTTTGTCTTACGGGGCTCTTTTTGTGATGATTCCCATTGAGCGTAATCAGAGAAGTGTTCAGTTTTATTCGGGTCGCCAAGCGCGAGTACTGAATTGCAAATTCGATCGAGCATAAAACGATCATGTGTGATTAGGACGATTGCTCCAGGGAATTCTAACAAGCTTTCCTCAAGAGTTTCAAGGGTGGGAATATCAAGGTCATTTGTCGGTTCATCAAGGAGTAGAATGTCTGCTGGTTGGAGCATGAGGTGGGCGATTGTAATCCGCGCGCGCTCACCACCTGAAAGCGTTTCTATCGGCAATCCTAAAAGATCTGGAGAAAATAGAAACCTTTTGCACCAACCGTTGATGTGCACCGGCGTTCCTCGGAAGGAAACAAAGTCTCCGGTCGGTGATAGAGCTTCTTTTAGAGTAATATTGAGCGGTAATTGCATTCTATGTTGATCAAAGTAAACAACTTTTAGATCTTCAGCTCGTTTAATAGTTCCAACGTCTGGAGCGATCTCATCTGCTAGCATTTTAAGCAAAGAAGTTTTCCCCGAGCCATTTTTTCCCATAAGCCCGATTCGTGTTCCGGGAGATAGGGTAAAATCAAGGTCACGAAACAGTGGCTTTCCCCCTAATTCTTTAGAGAGGTTTTTTGCAACAAGTAGCTTTCTTGTCTCTCTTTCTGTGGTGGCAAAGTCAATCTTTGTTTTCTTCTGGAGATTGCGGGCTTGAATGTCTGCATATTCTTCCAAGATAGCTCCTGCCTCATCGATCCGAGACTGAGCTTTTGTTGTTCTTGCTTTTACTCCGGCTCGTAGCCAATCTGTTTCTCGCCGCGCTTTTGTTGCGATGCTTCTTTCTTGTTGGAGTTGCCCCTTGAGAAATTTTTCCTTATGACCAAGGAACTCGCTATAAGTTCCATTAACCGAAAAAAGTCCATTGGGATAGGTTTTGTCGATTTCAATGATTTTGGTTGTTACACGTTGAAGAAAGTATCGATCGTGACTCACAAGTAAATAAGTGGGCGCTTCATTTTCTAAAAAGGTTTCAAGCCAAAGAATTCCCTCTAAATCTAAATGGTTTGTTGGCTCATCAAGAAGAAGAAGATCAGGTGGTGAAATTAGTTCGACTGCGATCCGGAGACGTTTTTTCCATCCACCAGACAATTTTGCAGCTGAGGGTTCTTTTCCACTAAATCCAAGTTTTTGCAATTGCATCTGTGCTAGTCGCTCATAGTCATAAGAAGGGATATCTGTGTTTTTTGCAGCAGTCATCAAAATTTCAAGAGGTGACAAATCAGGGAATTCACATGTTTGAGGAACGTAGCCTATTCGAAGATTACGCTTGGGAGCAAGGGTTCCAGAATCAGCAGGTTCAAGACCTGCAAGTATTTTCAAAAGGGTAGATTTTCCGCAACCATTAAGACCAACAAGACCGATTCGATCTCCAGTAGAAATCGTTAGAGCTAAATCCTTAAAAAGGGTTCTTCCACCAAAGGATTTAGAGATAGATTGACAGTTAAAAAGCATACTCATGCAGAGAGTTTACCAAAAAGCGTTTAAAAAGTATCTGGTTTTTAAGTTTGAAGGAATTCTTAAATTTATCTCAGTAGTCTATTAAAGATTGTGATATAGTGCTTAAAACAAATCTATTTATTGGAAGAGTATGGAAGAGATACCTGATTGTACAAAATGTGGGTCAAAATTTACGTATAAGGACCAGAACCTTTTCATTTGTCCTGAATGTGGTAATGAATGGATGGAAAAAGTAGAGTCTGAGGAAAATGATGGGGTCTTTGACGTAAAGGATGCTCATGGCAACATTCTTAAAGATGGGGATGATGTTACCATTATCAAAGATATTAAAGTTAAGGGGTCATCCTCGGTCATCAAAGTAGGCGTTAAGGTAAAAAACATCCGCATAGTTGATGCTGTCGATGGGCATAACATTGATGCGAGGGTTCCAGGATTTGGCTCGATGATGTTAAAGTCTGAAATCGTGAAAAAGTCTACTTAAATCTGCGAAGAAAAAAAAAGAGAATGAACTGGTTTAGCTCATTCTCTTTATCTTTTAGATCAGTTTTTTATGCTTCGAAATAGTTTTTCATTAGATCAACAAGTTGCTCTTTGTTCGCAAAACCCGTTTTTCTATGAACTTCTTTTCCACCTTTGTAAAAGAGAAGAGTTGGAAGACCTTTGACTTTCAATTTACTTACCAGTTCTCGATTGGTGTCGGTGTCAATTTTAACAAAGACGTATTTTCCATCAAACTCTTCTGAAAGCTGCGTAAGAATGGGGGAAAGAGCTTTGCAAGGGCCACACCAGTTTGCATAAACATCGATGATGACGTTTTCATTCTCTTGAAGAATGGCTTCCCAATTGCTTTCGTTTGCTACAATGATCTTGTTTGTTGATACAGCTTCTTGTGGTGTTTCAACAGCGATCTGCTCCGTCGGGGCCTGAATTAAATCAATAATCAGTTTGCCCATTTCAGGGGAGGTGTCAATAGTAAACAAAGTAAGTTCTTTGTTGTATTTTTTGTAGAGATCGCTGTTTATAAAAGTGTAGATTTCATCAATTTGTTCAGGCGAAAATCTTTCTGTGAATTTTTCTTTTAATGTGTTTTGAAGATCTTTTTTTGCATAGCCTTCATGGATCTTATCCATAAATTCATCGATGGTCATTTTTGTAGGCATCATGGGTAGAATTTTATCAGCTTGTGTTCGATAAGTGTCAATCTGGAGGACGGTGTCAATACACTCTTTTGTTTTGTTTGTTTCCGCTGCACCAAGAAAAGCGCCCTGGGCTAATAAAATTGTGCAAATTATTTTTTTCATAATGACTCACTTTGTTCAAATTTTAGATAGTGGTAAGCATTCAGGGCAGCTTTGCAACCAGAACCTGCCGCTGTAACTGCTTGTTTATAGCGATTGTCCATCACATCTCCTGCGGCAAAGACGCCTTCTGGAGTTTGTTCTATCATCCCATATTCATCGAGCTTGATTTTATCATTGAGCCATGAAGTGTTTGGACTTTGACCTATTGCTATAAAGACCCCATCACAAGAAAGAGATTCTTGCTGATTTGTTTGTTTATTCAAGATAAGAAGGCTTTCAACACTTCCTTTGCTTGGATCTTGTATTTTGACAACTTCTCGAAACGTTTTAATTTCTATATTTTTTGTATTGTTAAGTCGATTTTGTAAAATCATAGAAGCGCGAAATTTATCATTTCTGTGCAGGAGAGTGACTTTTTTAGCAAATTGAGAGAGCATGAGAGCTTCTTCAAACGCGCTATCTCCGCCTCCCACAACAACAACTTCTTTGCCTTTATAGAGGGGAGCATCACAAACAGCACAGGTGCTGACACCAGAACCCATTAAAGCCTGCTCTGAAGGAAGACCTAAAAGTTTTGGAGAGGATCCTGTTGCGAGAATGACACTTTTTGCTTCAATAACTTCTCTATTGGAAAGTGTTAGTTTGTAAGGAAGAGAATTGAAGTCAATGTCTACAACTTCGTGCGTTTTAAAATGAGTTCCATATTTTAGCGCTTGGCTTCTCATGTTTGATATAAGGAGCGGGCCATCAATGCCATCAACAAAGCCAGGAAAGTTCTCTACAATATGAGTTGTAATTAGTTGGCCGCCGGGAGTCTGGCCTTCTGCAACTAAAGTTTTTAAGCCAAGCCTGGAAGCATAGAGGCCAGAAGTAAGTCCTGCAGGACCTCCTCCAACAACTACAACATCGTATGTCTCTGCAAATAGAGCAAAGCATGAAAATAAAAAACAAAAAATCAGATTTTTTCTCATACCCATAAAGTGTAGTATTCACATAAGTTAAAAGTCTTTAAAAAACATTTTTTTAGGATTTCATCTTGATTACATCAGATGATTGAAAGATAATATTGAATGGATAAAAATTGCGTCTTTCAGAAGGATTTAAGAATTATGAAAAAAAATATAGGCACGAGGGATCGTATTATAAGATTTATAATTACTTGCATATTATTTGGTTACTCAGTTTGGAAACCAAGTTGGATCGCATTTGTTTTTGGTGTCTTTGTCCTCTTTGAGTCACTATTTAGCTGGTGCATTTTTTACCAAATTCTTGGAAAATCGACCTGTCCGATAAATCGTAAAAAGAAATAGGTGCGTACATTATATATGTTGAAATAACTGTTTTCACACCACTTTTAATAGATAGTTGGGATGTAATTTGGTCGTGTGGTTCGCAGAGAAGTGGTATACAAAGCACTTCAGGTTGCTTTCACGAATTTTTCCTCAGCAAAAGGCTGGGCGCTTTACAACCACATTCTAGTTTTTTGGATAGGATTTTAATATTTCGAGTCTGCTAGTTAAGACAAGTGAAAAATCAAAATTTCAAAATGGAGTATATATGAGTAAATATTCGTTGCTGATTGCTTTCATATTATTTATTTTTACCCCAGGCATCTCACATGCAGAGCGATCTGATTTTAATAAAATCGGAATTGACTATGTTTGGGAAACGGAGCCAAATTTTTATGAATTCAAGAAAGTCTATTGTGATGCTTTTATCAAGTGCTATGAAAACGTCCTATCAGAATCTTTGGGAATGACTTCAAAAGAAGAAGTTATAAAATGGGTGGATAAACATGCAGATGATGTTTATTTAGATTTTAGAAATTCAACAAGCAAGCTTTGCCTTTCTGCTAAATCAGACAATAAAATTGTTGGGTTTTTGATTATAGATATTGAGAAGTTTCCTGAAGAAATCTATCTGTCTGAATTACCAGTTGATCCTGCTTATCAAAGACAAGGAATTGGAACAACTTTGGTACAAACTATTTTTCATCAGTTTCCTGCAACAACTAAATTTGTTGTCATTTCACGAAAAGTAAACGAAGAAGCCAAGGGATTGTATACTTTTTTAGGATTTACTTCTTCTCCCTATATGCACAAAGGGTATAGCAATGATATATATTCTGGATTTGAATATGTGAACAAACAGAATTTACAAGGAGAAGATGCAAATTAGACATGCCTTTTTTCGTTCTCTAGAAAGTCTTAGGGCTTTTTTTTAGGGGAATTATGTTTTTGATAATTGCTGTCTAACTCTCTGACTTGTTGCATCATGCTTTTATAGCCAGGGCTATCGGGCAAGTTGTTAGGAGTAATGTCTAAATGTTTTAGGGCTCTTTTTGTGATCTCACGAAAGATAGGGCCTGCCGCAACGCCTCCGTATGCTGTGGATCCATATTTTGTCATGGTAATTACAGGCTCATCAATGGAAACAAGGAGAACAAAAGGGGTAGCGGTAAGAGCTGGAAATCCTACAAAACTCGAGATGTGGTGCTTACTTGAATATTGACCGTTAATGAATTTTCTTGCTGTTCCTGACTTTCCTGCGATTGAATATCCTAAAACGTCTGCTAACACTGAATTTCCACCCTCTTTAACAACAAATTTCATGGCTTGAATGATTCTATTGCAAGATGATGTGCTTAGAAGTTGCTCGCCTTTTAGGTTCTCATTACATGGGTATCCACCATTTGCGATCACGGCGTGGGCTCGAACCATTTGAAGAGCGCTGATAAGTGAGCTGTAGCCAATAGCTAGGGCTCTTGGTGTAGATTTAGACCATTCAGGAAGGTCATTATTGTAGAACTTACCAGGGGAGGGGATAAAGCCTGCCTGGTCATTTAATCCTACTTTTTTACTAAAGCCAAAGACGTTGATCAATTGAGTTCTGTACCAAATGGCCCCCATTTTATTGATAGTTTGTTGGACATACTCTCTTGGGTAAGCGTTTGATGAGACGCGAATGGCAGCATCAAGGTTTAGAAAATTTGGATTGTTAGTCGCACCGTTATAAAAGGGGATCCATTCCTCAGGTAAGAGAATGGGTTCTTGATTGTTTGCAATGAGATGCTCATTTGCCTTCATGCAAATTGCAATATTCATAGGCTTTATAATAGAGCCGTATTCCTTTCCTTGAAAGAGTACATTTTTTTCTAGAGAAGGGCTTTGATGAGAGCTGAGGATTTTTCCTGTTTTAGGCTCGATCATTAAAGCGCAGCCACCTTTGGCTCTGACTGTCCGAATACCTTTAGCCAATTCTTCTTCTACAATCGTTTGTAATGTGGGATCCATTCTTTTCCACATACAATAAGTTAAAAATAAATGACAAGAATAATAGATTATAACAACATTAAATAATGTTTATAATTAATAAATTAATAAAAATAAAAAAGACTCATAATTACTTGAGGGAGGGAGAAGCTTATCTCTCTTATGATCATATACCCAATTTTTTGAAATCTTGCGTGATTTGTATTGAGGACCGTCGGTTTTATTACCATCCAGGGATCGATTTAGTAGGAATTTGTAGAGCGTTTATCACAAATCTGCTGAATCGAAAAATCGTTGAAGGAGCGAGCACTATAACCCAGCAGCTTGTCCGACGCCATGTGTTAAGTAAAAAAAGAAGTTATTTTAGAAAAGTGGAAGAAATTTTGTTGTCTGTGCTCTTAGAATGCATTCTCTCAAAGAAGGAAATCTTAGAGTTTTACTTAAACACCTGTTATTTTGGAACTTCAAAGGGAAGGGATCTGCATGGGATCGAGGCAGCCTCTCAATCAGTATTTGGAAAAATGTGTGAAAAATTAAGTTTTGGAGAAATGAGTTTTTTAGCTGCAATGATTGGCAGGCCTCTTACTCCTTTTTCGAATGAATCAGCCTTTATGCGAACTACTTACCGACAGCACAGAATTCTAAGCCTTCTTCATAAGCGGGGAGTAATCTCAAAAGAGCAACAAACTAGAGCTATTGGGGAAAACATAATCCCTTTTAATCACCCTAAAAAATTATCCCCTATGAATGCAATTCGCGAATATCAAAGTAAGGTTATCCATCCTCGTTTACTTTTAGATTCTTTTTTTAAAGTTGACCATAAAAGTTAAATCTAAATCTTTTTTTAATGGCGTTATATTAATGTATAAAACTTTCAGAATATATATAAAATAGAATTTTATTGAGTTTTTGTATATTTAGATCTTGATTCTAGCTTCTTTTCTGTTTCAATATCATTTATGATTAAGCTTCCTGATAACAAACTGTTCTAATGAATTAATAGCGGGATTATTAAATTCATGTTTAATCAAAGATGCATGAGTATCAGTAAGTTTAGGAAGTATAGAAAACTCAAGAGCATCTAAATTATTTGGGATCATAACATTTGGCATAATAGTAATACCTAGTCCAGCTCTTACAGCAGCTACAGTACTAGTGTAGCTTGGGCTACTAAATACAATTCGCCATTTTTGTCCTATTTTATCCAAAGCGTCTATTGCACAAGTGCGATAAACACAGGGAAGTGGTGATAGAACTAAAGGGATTGGCTTTCTAGAATCTATTAACTTAGAGTCACCGACCCATCTGAGTGGCTCAGACCAGAGATCTAGACCACTAGGAAAATCTTCTGGTTGGTTCATCTTAACTAATACTAAGTCAAACTCTTGTTTTTTAAAGCGATTAAACAAATTAATAGTTAGGTCACATTCGATATTAAGCAGGATTCGAGGGTGAACCCTTGAGAAATCAGCCAGGACTTCAGATAAGAAAATACTAGCAAAGTCTTCTGGCAAACCAAATCGTACCTCTCCCTCTAGATTGGGCTCTTTGAATTGATCTATCGTCTCAGAGTGTAGTGTAAAAATTTTTCTTGCATAACTAAGAAATATTTCACCATCGCGAGTTAAACTAAATATTTTACCCCTGATAATCAGTGTTTTGCCGAGCGATTTTTCAATTTTTGCTATTTGTTGGCTAATAGCAGACTGTGAGCGTCCTACTCGCTTAGCTGCTCTTGTGAAGCTTCCAGTTTCAGCAACTGCAATAAAACATTGTAGTAAAAAAGTATCTAGTGACATTAGAATCTCTAATTTAACTAATAAGAATTTCAGGTTTTACTTATAATGAAGGTGTCAATATTATACAATCAACAAAAACATGCACTTAGGTTTAGTTTTTCATGGTTCAAAACATTCAAAGTTTTTTTTATTTTGATCAAATCGCAATAATAATGCTCTTGCTTGTTGGATTTATTGGGGTGTCGATCGGAAGTTTTGCTTTTAGATATATGAAGGGGGATCTTAGGTATTCTTTATTTTTCGTAGATCTTACTCTTCTGATCATATCCATTGGGATCGTGGTGAGCTCTGATGACTTATCTATATTATTTGGGGGGTGGTGTTTAAGTAATTTTTTGCTAGTTAAGCTAATGATACATAAGTCTAACTGGAGAGCTGCAAAGAATTCAGGTTTGTTCACAGCTAAAAACTATTTATTTGGAGGTGTTTGCATTGGAACTGGTCTAATATTACTGAATTATGCAACTGGAGAATTCTCAATTAAAGCTATAGTTCACACCCCTAGTTTAAACCCAACAATTCTGTTAGCTTTGACTTTTTTACTAATCGGAGCAATGACACAATCAGCTATTTGGCCTTTTCACCGCTGGCTGATCAGTTCCCTTAATTCACCTACTCCAGTTTCAGCGCTCATGCATGCTGGACTAGTAAACGGGGGTGGTTTTTTGCTTGCACGCTTTGCCCCACTCTATCTGAAAAGTCCTTATTTGCTTAATTTAATTTTTATAATTGGAATTTCTACAGCACTTACCGGTACACTTTGGAAGTTGATACAAAACGATGTAAAAAGAATGCTTGCTTGCTCGACAATGGGGCAGATGGGCTTTATGCTTGCTCAATGTGGACTTGGCCTATTTCCTTCTGCGGTAGCTCACCTTGTTACACACGGAATGTTTAAAGCTTATTTGTTCCTCGCTAGTGGTAGTGCTGCAGTTGAGAAACGATATGACTCTAGCTATTCAACTAAAGTTCACCACTTTTTCCTGTCTTTAATGTGTGGTTTTTTAGGAAGCTATTGGTTTTCATTGGCAAGTGGTGAAAAATGGAATTTTGTTGATACAAGATTAGTACTATTGATCATTGCATTCCTTTATGCTACTCAATCTGCCCTCCAAATATTTTCTTTAAGGGTCCGTTTTAGAATCCCACTTGCAGTTATTTTAACTAGTATAATGAGCCTTGTTTATGGGGGTGGTATAAGATTCATAACAGCTGCTCTAGAGCCAATGGAAATAATGCAACCTCAGCCTCTAAATGTTTTTCATGTTTGCGCTGTAATACTTTTGGTTCTATCTTGGTTATTAGTTTTTTTTCTAAAAAATGGTGTTAGAATCCCATTATCACAGCAATCGATAATAAAAGGTTATGTTCGAGTTTTGAATGCAAGCCAGCCATACAAAGAAACAGTAACCACACATCGTAGCCAATATAAATATATGTGAGAGAGTCATGACAACAACAACCATAAACAAAGTGAAGTGCCGAAAGAAGCAACACTTTGAAACAGAAAAAAAACAAAATTTTTCTGACCTCATAAAAGAGAGCTGGAAGCTAATTCCTCCTTCTTGGCCACTAAAAAACTTAATTGCTGTGAACCCTCTACAAGGTTTTGAGCATTTGGCTATTGAAGATGCGCTTTTGAGCAGCGCACTTTTTTTTCAGCAGAAAGATTTCCCAAAACCTTTGGAATCAGTTCATCGGGAGACTATAAAGTGGCTTCAAGCTTACTTTGATGAAGGGCAAGCAACGATTGAAATGCCATTAAGAGAAGAGGGATTGTATAGATCATGGAAGCAAACGGCTCTATATGATAGCTATCTTCATAATAATGAAAGAGAAAAAATTGAGTGGTTTGGCTCATTATCTGATTCTCCAGAAGAAGCTCTAGCTCATTGCTTATTGCTTTTAAAAATTCCTAAAGAAAAAACAGAAAGGTTTCTCAAACTTCTTCTAACAAGTATTCCGGGTTGGGCAAGTTATATTAAATATCGAACCGAGTGGGCCGGAGTAAATGATAAGTATCGTTATCCTGTGACTCAAATTGAATTCCTTGCGATGCTATCTATAATCACCTACCTTCTGTGGCCAGAGGCACGAGAGTTTTTGATATGGAATCAAGATGTAATAGACAATATCAAACCTTGTAAAAGTCCTCTTATAGAAATTGAGAAGCATGAAAAACTGTACCGTTCTCAATTATTGAATAAGCTTATGTCACATAAGGTTGATAAAAGAAAAATGCCCTCTGCGCAAATTGTATTTTGCATAGATGTGCGTTCAGAGCCTATGCGCAGAGCTATTGAATCTATAGGAGAGTATGAAACCTTTGGATGTGCTGGTTTTTTTGGTGTTCCTATCACAATTAATGATAGACTAAATGCACAGTCATACGCTTCTTGTCCTGTATTGATATCACCTCAGCACGTAGTAACACAACTTCCAACTTGCTCAAAATTTGAGGAAAGAAAGAATCGTAATGGTTATGAGCGTATAACTTTTCTAAAAACACTTTATCAATCTTTAAAATACTCATTTAGTACACCATTTGCATTGGTTGAAGGGCTTGGACTTGCAAGCGGAGTGTGGCTCGGATTACGCACTTTTTTTCCAAATTTTTCATGCAAACTTAAGAAAGCAATAACCAACTTAATTCGTAAACCGATAGAAATGTCCCCATCTCTTGATGATATTACATTTGAAGATCAATGTACTTATGCTGAGGGAGCATTGAAGGTGATGGGATTGACTCATTTTTTTTCACCGCTCGTAGTTTTCTGTGGACACGGCAGTTCTACTCAAAATAACCCGTACGCAACAGCACTTGATTGTGGTGCTTGTGGTGGCCATCATGGTTCAACTAATGCTCGTGTTCTTGCTGCTATTTTAAATCTTTCTGAAGTAAGAAAACATCTCTGGAAACAAGGAATAAAAATCCCAAAAGAAACTTTATTTATTGGAGCAGAACACAATACGACAACTGATGAGATGACTCTCTATACGTCTGAATTTTCTGATCCAGTCATGAAATTAATTCAAGATTTAAAAAAGGCAGAAGAGATAAACAGTTCTGCAAGAATTTGTAAAATGAAAGACATGCAAACCCATTCGTTAGAAAAAAATCAGAGATTGCGTTGCTCTCAAGATTGGGCGCAAGTACGACCAGAATGGGGATTAGCTAGAAATGCTGCTTTTATTATTGGTCCAAGAAGTCTAACAAAATCAATCGATCTTGACGGAAGATGTTTTCTTCATTCATATGATCAGAGTCAGGATGATGATGGAAAGTCACTTGAAGCTATATTGACAGCACCGATGGTTGTAGCTCATTGGATTAATTCACAATATCTTTTTTCAACTCTAGATAATGTCTCCTATGGGGGAGGCAGTAAAGTCACAAATAATATTACTGGAAAAATTGGAGTTATGCAGGGAAATGCAAGTGATTTAATGACTGGTCTATCACTTCAATCAGTATATTCGAATGATGTTGATCGCTATCATGAACCACAGCGTTTAATGACCGTTGTTTATGCTTCACGTAGAAGAATTGATAGAATTATTGATGTGCAGCCAATTCTAAAAAAATTATTCGGAAATGGTTGGGTGCAGATTGTGTCTATTGAACATGAAAGCGAAAAACCATATTTTCTTCAAAGGGACCTTACATGGAAGAAAATGTTGTAAAACACACTTCTTGTTATTCAGCAAGTACTATAGTTCTTACGACAAAGCATTCTAAATCTATTGCGATTGCGCCGCCGTTTTTGGATCGATTAGAGGCTATTATAATAGAAAATGTTGTAGATACAGATAAGCTTGGAACTTTTTCAGATGAAATCAACCGAGAAGGAAATGCTCTTGAATGTGTGCGTAGAAAATGTGAGTGGCCAATAAAAGAATACGATAAAAAAGTTGAATTTATTTTAGCTAGTGAAGGCAGTTTTGGACCACATCCTTTTATTCCATTTATCCCTTGCAATCAAGAGATCCTTTATTTTATTGATAATAGGCATGAGTTCCACCTTCATCTTTCAAGCCTAACTACGAAGACTAATTATCGGAGTGAAAGTGTTGACTCATGGGATAGATTGCAGATGTTTGCTCAATCTGTGAAATTTCCATCCCATGCTCTAATCTTACGTCCTAATAATAGAGAGCAGAAAAAGCCTATTTTCAAAGGATTACATACAGAAGCTGCTTTAAGGGAAGCATTTTTTGAACTGCAAAAATATTCTGGTGATAGTATTGTTTCTGTTGAAACTGATATGCGTGCGCATATGAATCCCTCAAGAATGAAAATAATTGGAGAACTTGCCGAAAAACTTGCTGATCGTCTTGGAACTAATTGTCCAAAGTGTAATATTCCTGGCTGGGGAAAAATTCGATGGGGAGAGGGTGCTAATTGCAGTTCTTGTGGGTTTAAAACACAGGAGAAAAGATCAGAAATTTTCGGTTGTGTAAAGTGTGATTATGAAGAAAATATAATTCATGCAAAAGATTTGATAAGTGCTGATCCAAGAAACTGTAAATTTTGCAATCCTTAATAAATTGATTCAACGGTTAAAAAAAATCTTCACTCGTGAAAGTGAAGATTTCTAATATTTAGAGACTTGAACGTTTGATTATAGGTTATCAAGTCCTTGTTGTGCTTTTTCTTTGGCTTTGTCTTTTGCTTCTTTAGCCTTTTCTTTGGCATTATCCACCATTACTTTGGCTTTCTCTTCGGCATCATATGCCAACTCTTCAGCCTTGTCTTTTGCTTCTTGAGCTTTTTCTTTAATTTTGTCTTTAGCTTTTTCTTTAGATTTTTCTAGATTGTCAATGGCTTCATCTACTTTTTGACCAGTAGTTTTGTTCTTTGCTAGAAGCGGTCCTGCACTCAGAACTGTAAATAGTGTGATAAAAGCGAAAAAAAAATGTTTGATATTAGTTTTCATAAGATCTCCTTTGTAGGTGATTTAGTAGAAAAATGGATTATGCAGTTTAAAGCTCTCAATAGCAAGAACATTCCCTTGAATCTTTAAGGTATCAATAAGATTTAGACCAGAAAGAATCATCATGTTGAAATAATTAAAGATGCTTTCTATAATTGTTCAAAATTCAAAGAAGGTAATTATATGCGTAAATTTCATCACTATGGCATCCCCACCACAGAAAAAAGACCTGATGAAGTGCTTGTAGAGACACATGGTTTTAAATTTTACTCGACCCCTTTTGAAGCAAATAAATGGCATATTCAATGGCATCGTTTCCCAGAAGGGCACGGACTCCCAGAGTTAACGACACAAGTTCCTCATATAGCTTTTCAAGTAGATGACCTGGATGAGGAGATTAAAGGTGCCAAAGTTCTTTTTGGTCCATATAGTCCGCTAGAGGGATTTCGTGTGGCAATGATTGAGGAACAAGGAGTTCCTATTGAATTAGTTGAGACAAAGCTTACAGATCAGGAGGTAGTAGAACTTGAGCAGCGGGTATTCAAAAAACATAAATAAAAATGTTGATTGTGTTCTTATAGAGCTAAATTAAATGGGTTTTTCTGTATTTACGAATGTATCCATGAACTCTTTATCAAAATGTACATCTGTTTGTGCAAAGGGAATAGAGACCCCATTTTTAGTCAGAGCGGCTATAATTTCATGTCTGATTGCATTTCCTGTGGGGAATGCTGTGTCTAGATTTTTTAGGTAGAACCTGAGTGCAAAATTCAAGCTAGAAGTGCCAAATTCTGTAAATATGACATATGGAGCAGGTGTTGTTAAAATAGCAGGGTGTGCTTTCACGCAATCTAAAAGAATCTTTTCGACAAATTTTGTGTCGCTTTCATAAGCAACTGAAACTGTGATTTCAAGTCGTTTGACACGATCGTTTTTTGTCCAGTTTTTGACCATTACATTAATTACCTGGGAGTTTGGTAATAAAACAGAGCATTTTTCAAAATTCTCAATCTCTGTTGTTCGAACATTAATTTTCTTCACAATCCCTGTTTCTCCGCCTATTTCAATAGAATCACCAATTTTTATTGGTCTTTCAATAAGCATGACAATTCCGGAAATAAAGTTTGTGACAATTGGTTGGAGGCCAAGTCCAATACCAACTGAAAGACCGCCTAATATATACAATAATGAAGATAAATTTAGGCCGAGGGTTTTGACAGAGAGAATAACTGCAAAAGTGATTCCTATATAACCTGTCGTTGCTTTTACTGCATGTTTTAGTCCTGCATCGAAATGGGTGTAGGGGAAGACATTATTTTTGAGTAAGTTTTGTGCATATTTTGTGAGCAAATAGAAGAAGAGAAAAACAGTAACGGATAAAAATAGATTGATTAGAGAAATGGTGTGGTTTCCAACTGTAAAGCCAAATAGTAAGCCGCTTACAACGCTGTTCAAGTAGACTTGATCAATTCCCCATGAAAGTAGTACAGCATAAGTTGAAAGCAAGAAGAGAAATAGATTAATAAACATGTGTATCCAATAAATAATTAGATCAGAATTATTTAGAGACGATTCAGAGTCTGTAAAAATTGAATTGGAGCTCTTAAATGCGTAATATAGGCCAAGTTTGAAAGTGTATGAAATACCCCTAAAAATTAAATAAACGATCAGAGTCGATAGTGTGCCTCTTAATACAAGATCAGAAAGAGAGCTATAGCCAACAAACATTAGAAGTGGACACAGAACCGCAAGAATTCCAAGTAGTGTTTTTATTGATTTTCTAAAATGAGTTACATTGATAATGAAAAATGCTTGTATAGATAGAAGAATTTGCGTTGAGAGTTCTAAATATTGAGTGAATTCAGGTGGATTATTGATTTGCGTGAGCCAAAGTCGAAGTGCTAAAAAAAGAAGGAAAAGAGAGATCCTTTTAGACCTTTTTTGCGCTGTTTTAAGATCCATATGGACCAAGGCCCATCTAAAATCCTTCGGGCAAATTAAAGAGATGGTTGAATGAATTGTAATCCATATAAAAGCAATAACTAGATAAACTGCAATGATTTCATCTACAGGAAAAAGAAAAGAGCCTGAGATATAGCTAATATGGAAAAATCCACCGATAAATAATACGGGGAAAATTGACCCTGTTGCCAAATGAATGATAAATGTTTTGATCTTGTTTAAGTAGGAAGCTTTTTCATCTAGAGGGGCTATTTGATTTCGAAGCATTATGCTTGAGGGGATGTAGGCAATAACAACGACCGACCAAATCAACCAATAAATATAAAAAGGGTACGAGATGCTTTTTTTTGCGATATTTATTATGCTTTGATATATTCGAGTTGTTATATCTTTTGTAACAGTGATTCCATCCTTATAAGCAACTATTAATGAGGATGGTTCATAAAGCGGCATTTTGTACTGAAGGTAGGCCTGAAAGCTTGATTGTATTTTTCTTTTGTCGATGATTTTTAGGATGTTATTTGCAACAAGATAGAGCTCATCTAATTTTATGAGGGTTTGTCCTAGTTGCTTCTTTTCTTGAGGAGTCGAATGTTCAATACGTTCAGAAATTTGATCTTTTAGTGTTTTCAAAGCAGCGATCGAATCTGTGATCTCTTGTCTTAATTCATCATATTGAGCAGCGTTAATCTGTTTTTGGGAAGATAGCTTGTCATTGATTTCATCTATTTTGTCTGTATAAACTTTTAAACTTAGATCTTGTTTGGTTTCTTTACAAACTAGCGTGGCTGTTGGCGCCAGAAATAGAGTAAATACAAAAAAACAGAATAAAAAACGCTTCATAAAATGAATCCCAAAAATATAATCCTACTAAATTCATCTTTACCAGATTTTATGAAAAAAGAAAATGCTTAGAATGAATAGGGTTTAAATGTATGCCAAAATAAGATGATTTCAATACAATTAAGAAATGAGCAATAAATTTAATAAATTCATTAATCAATTATCGAGCGTTTATGATATTGATAGTCGATTGATTCAATCAGTAATCCAATGTGAAAGTAGTTTTAATCCTGATGCAATTAGTTCAATGAAGGCAAAAGGGCTTATGCAACTTACCGATCTAACCTTTAAGCATGTGCGTATTAAATACAAAAAAAAGTGGACACAGGCTGAGATTTTTACCCCTGAAATCAATATTGAAGCGGGTATTATTTATCTAAAAGAGTTAATCAAATCTTGCTCTCTTATGGTGGAAGCGCCTTATGTTCTTCATTATGCGCTTGCATCTTATCAGGCTGGGCCGACAAATGTTCGTAAAGCTCTTGTGATCATTAAAAAGAATGGCCATCCCAAAAACTGGGAAAGTTTATGTCCTCATCTTCGTCCGAATACAATTCGTTACGTTGAGAAAGTCTTAAAAGCCGCGGAGTAGGCCTCTTCCAAAATTCTTGCTACAAAAGACGGGTATTCAATTCGGATAGGATAGAAATATTTAAATTGCTATATAAAAGAGCGTTGCCTATGTCATAGAGCTATGAAGAAGAGAAAAGTGAGTAAGGCGCAACTCTCTGGATTTGTATCGATTATTAAGAATGTAGCATTGATTATGCATGTTCTTGGAATAATGCTAGTCCTATCAATCATTGTGCCATTTGTTTTTAAGGAATATGTAGCTATTCCTCCACTTGCTGTTATGGGCGGGGGTATTCTTATTTTTGCACAAACGATCTATCGTTTTCTACCTGAGGGTAGAGTTTTGAATCTCCAAGATACATTTATTACGATTACCTTCGGATGGATTGTCTCTATATTTCTCACAGGGTTTACTTTTTGGTGGATAGCAAATACCTTTTCTTCAGAGGCGGTCGTAACGCTGCAAAATTTTGTAAACGCCTTGTTTGAATCAGTTTCTGGAAATACAAGTACAGGGTTTACAATGATCGAGCATCCAGAAAGGCTTCCTCATGTCTTGCAGTGGCTAAGAACATTTGTTGAGTGGGTTGGAGCTTTAGGATTAGCCATATTTGTCTTTTCAGTTTTGCATAATAGTTGGTCTAGGTTTGCAATTCATGAATCTTCAATGATTCCTACCATATTCCAAAAATCGATGAAGAGTACAATTCAAATTATTCTTACTTTCTACACGGTCTATACAATTTTGGTTGGAGTGTTATTCGTTGCTTTTGGAATGGATGTCTGGTCTGCAATAAATCTATCAATGAGCTGCTTGTCAACAGGAGGATTTGCTCTTACATCTGACAGCATAGCGAGTTATTCAAGCGCAATCAAAATAATTGCCATGATAGGTATTATTTGCGGAAGCTTGAGCTTTACCTTTCACTACCGTTTATTCACATGGAAACGCAAAGATAGTATAAAAGAGGACGGACAAAACGTTTTGTTTTTAGCCTTTCTGCTTATCATTTCACTTCTACTTATATTTATGCCTGGAAGGAATCATTCAGTCATAAATACTTTGTTTCAGTGGGTGTCAGCAGCTGGAACATGTGGTCTTAGTGCATTTCCAAGCGAGACTCTTAGTTCGCAGGCAAAGTATTTCATTATGTTTGGTATGCTGATCGGTGGATGTCTTGGCTCAACAGCTGGGGGAATCAAAACAAGACGGATTTCCAATATCGTTAAGAATATTTGGAATAACATTTGTGTACTGAATTCAACCGATCAAAAGCCACTTCGAAAAGGCATAAAGAAAAAGCCAACAAAAAAAGAGAGTAAAGTAACTTTTAAGTTTAAGGGAGAAGTCTTCATACGTCTGTACCAATCATTTATTCTATTTGCGCTATGGATGGCAACACTATTGATTGGGTGGGGGGTTCTTATCTGCCTTCTTCCAAATAGTGATCCGTTTGATGTCGGCTTTGAAACAATAAGTGCACTCAGCAACGTTGGACTTAGCACAGGTATTGCTGTTGCATCTTCATCACTTGGTGTCAAATGGTGTCTAATGGTCTTGATGTTTTTAGGAAGGATAGAAATCATCCCCATACTTGCAACAATTGCATCAATCATCCCTATAAAGGTGCAAGATCAGTTCAAAAATCCTTAGTGTGCTTGAATTCTTCTGTAGAAAGTTGAAGGAAATCCCAGGAGATCAAACGAGCAGCCTGGGAAAATAGCAGAGGTTTTAATAAGGATAACGATTCATGTCTTTATCTAACTTTTCAAGTAACATTATAGCTGTTTCGCCCTTTTTATTCTCATGAAGAAGATCGATTCCTGAAGTTTCTGTAAGTGCATTTATAATGTTTTGACTGCTTAAACAAATATTATATTCTCGACTATCAATGTAGGTATAAGAAACGTTTTGTATGGCAAGTATAAGAGCTGTGTTGCCGTCATTATCTGCATAGTTAATAGGCTTTTCTCCAAAACCAAAAAATGAGCCTGAATGCATTTCGGGCGCTTCTAACAGACTTTTTACTGTATTGAGATCATGTTGTATTGTAGCTTCCATAAGAGCTGTTCGGCCGCTATTGTTAACATGACTCACATTTGCTCCGGACTTTAAAAGAGTTTGTATAATCTCTCGTCTCTGGAACCAGCGAGATTTATATCGCCATTGTGCTTGTGGACTAAATTCTGCAGTCGCTCGAGCCTGCTTTATAGCTATGATAAGAGGTGTGTCTTTGTCATTGTTTAGATGATGAATGTCAGCTCCCCCTTTTATTAGTTCTTCTACTACGGCTGAATAACCCTCGTTTATTGCTACATTAAGAGCTTCATCAAGATTTTTTTCGACCTTTACAAGTGCCTTTACCATTTTGGGAAGATTGTTTCTTACAGCATAAATGAGAGCGGTGCTTTCAGTCTCCCAGTCACAGTCACCATCAGTCCATGTGTAAGGAATTGGCGTATGAACATTTGCTCCAGCTTGTATAAGTTCTTCTACATCCTCTGAACAATGTTTTTGAACAGCTAAAATAAAAGCAGCATCTAATTCCGATATTGACATTTGTGAGTAGTTTTCTGAAGTGAAATTTTCTTCTTTAGCATCGATTTGAACAAATCCAACCAATAATAGTAAGCAAAGATATTTAGTCGTTTTTTTCATAAAAGGTCTTTCGTTTTGAAATTATACATGTTTATCAGATCTTGCTCCCTTCAATAAGGAGCTCAGTCTTTATGGGTTTCATTATCATCGTTTTGTGAAAAAAAACTCAAACAAAAAAGGCGGATGAGCCTTTTAAAACAGTGATGGACTACAAAAGTAGTCTAAAGAATTGGTGGTGGGGAGACGCGTTTAGAACTTTCGATTAGGGTAAAATACTTCTTTACAATCCCTTCCAAACTATGGTAGGATTCTTGGCATTTTAATCAAGGTACTTAAGATGTTGAAGTGTTTATTTGGCTTTGTTATTCTATTCTCAACTATATTGGGAGCTAGTGAAAAATTGGATAATCTTTTGGAATATGATAAAATCACTTGCCTAGAGAAATTAGAAAAAGCTAGTGATGCCCAATTGTGGGACGTTTTTCTTGAAGGCCAGGCGAACCTTTTTTTTGAATCGGAATCTTTATGGCTGGCAAAAAATTCATGGTGGGATTCGACTCAAAAAATTCTTGAAATTGGAAGCGGTAATGGTGCTTTTTTGCACAAATTATCGAAAGACTTTCCGATAAAAACATTTCAAGGAATTGAAAAATTGTCCGAGTTTGTAGAAAAAGCAAATATGCAGTATGCGACTGACGATTTAATCTTTTACGAGGGTGATGCAGAAATTTATGATGCAAGGCTAGAAGAATCAGTAGATATTGTATTATTTCGTTTGACTCTTCAGCATCTTGGAAATCCTACAGAGGCATTAAAAAATGCCGCTGCATATTTAAAGCCTAATGGGTATGTAGTTATTATCGATTCTTTTGACAAGGCTCATAAAAACTCCCCTCCAATATCTGCGATTGATGAGGCAATTCTATTGGCATCAGAAGCTCAAAAAAGCCGGAGTATTGGTAATCGAAAAATATCCTTTGAATTATTACAAAGTATTAATTCTGGAGAAACAGAATTATGTAATCTTTATGAGGTCGACTTTAGTAGTGTTGACACTCAAGGTAATGTTATTTGTGATACCATACGGTTTGAAGGGAGTGTAAATAGATTGCGTTATTTTAATCACACGCTTTTGCTTTTAACTCTTTTTCAGCGCACTTACCATATTCCTGTGAATTTAGACAAAGCTCACGATGAACTACAAGCATATATTCGTGACGAAAATGCATGGTCGTGCCCTGGAGTGCATTTTTTGGTTTTAAAAAAGAAATAGGAATATTTTTTTGATAAAGATTGCAAAACTAAGACTCCATACATTGTTCAGTAAATTTAGGATAAATCTCTAGTTTCATTTCTTTGATGTGTTTTTCAAGATTTAATCTCAAGCTGAGCTCTTGGTTTCTCATTTGAATATCAGTAGAAAGGAGCCGAACCTTTTTAAAAAAAGAGTGTTGTAATACTTCCTTCTCGATTTTTGCTCGGTCTAAAAGATTGCTTGGATAGTTTGTAGGCATGGAAAATCGGAGGGTGTACTACAAAGGATTCGTTTTTAAACAACTAAGGGAGAATGCGATGAAGTATGTTTTATTTTTAATTGTTTGTAGTGCCATGAATTTAGGTTTGCTATCAGCAACACAGAGAAATGGTTTTAGAGTGCAAGAGGATGTAGCGCAGTATAAAGCCTCTGATTATGGGAACGTTGTCCATGTCGCTAGAAATATCTCTCTTGAAGAGGCGTTTGAAATTGCTGAAAATAATCCTGACATTGACTACTTTGTCTACACAAAAGGCGGTCAGATGGTGTTAGAAATTCCATCTGATGTAGAGTTTGATCGATCCCAAGACCCGGAGGGGTCAAATGGTGTCTAATGGCCTTGATGTTTTTAGGAAGAGTAGAAATCATCCCAATACTTGCCACAATTGCATCAATTATTCCTATAAAGGTGCAAGATCAGTTAAAAAATCCTTAGTCTTTGAGGGGCTAATTTTTTTGTCCAAAAAGTGAAATCAAATCATATTTATGAATAGTTGAGCTAGGTAAAAGTTTCAGAAACGCCTCTTTTCTATCCTTAGGGAACTTATAATTGAAAAAACTCAAGTCTCTTATGTCAAAAAGGTTTCGTATGTCGGAGTTAAGTTTTTCTATTTCCGGAGAGGTCATTGTCACATTTTTAGAAGGGTAAGCATAGACTTTTTCCATGGATAAAACACGATTGATCATCTTCCATACATCTCCTGTGTCAGTACCAATTGTAAGTTTTCCTGGTCGTTTTACCTCTGATATAGAAAGTTGTTTACCAGTAAAAAAATCCTTTACTACACAAGTAAGCAATGCTCCTGAAGAGGGAAGGTTTGTGATTTTGCGTACGACTACTTTACGATGTTGCAATGAGTTAATTTCTTTATAAATTAAGCTGCCTGAAGTAAAGATAAGTATCAAAAAGGCTGCGGTAGGAAGTGCGTTCATCATTAGCAGGTCTAGACCTTCTCCAACTACATCACCTAAGATTATGGGCCTTACTGGGCCAGGAATTCCACGATAAATATATCTTATAAGATCTCCATTTTTGTATTTGTGATAAAAATTAACTAATGATCTAGCTGAGAGGACCCAAAAGGTCATAGATATAATACTCATAGCTAGAGTAGCTATCACGATTGTGAGAAGGCGTTTGTTTTCTAAAATTTTTCCCACTGCTATTTTGCAAATTTCCATTTTGGAATAACGGTGGTCGATCCGTTGAGGATCTTCTATAGAGCGAACAGTAGGCTCAAATCTGCTTAAATTAGAGTCAATCATTGCAGCCTGAAGAGCTGGGTCATGAACCGTATCCCCGAACACGATGATACTCTCACCATTCAAAAAATCTCCGGCAGGATTGTAAGGACTATTTAAACGACTCTCAGAGATTTGCATCACTCACCCATTTATTTTGAGAAGAATTTAAAGAAAAACAGTCATTTATTTCAAGATATATTAAAAGGAAACATTCAGTTATGTTTTTAGTCTTAGCACGATAAGAATTGAGGTGGAGAGACGGATTCAGAATTTTTGATTGGAATAAAAATTGAGGGTGTACTACAAAGGATTCGTTTTTAAACAACTAAGGGAGAATGCGATGAAGTATGTTTTATTTTTAATTGTTTGTAGTGCCATGAATTTAGGTTTGCTATCAGCAACACAGAGAAATGGTTTTAGAGTGCAAGAGGATGTAGCGCAGTATAAAGCCTCTGATTATGGAAACGTTGTCCATGTTGCTAGAAATATCTCTCTTGAAGAGGCATTTGAAATTGCTGAAAATAATCCTGATATTGATTACTTTATCTACACAAAGGGCGGCCAGATGGTGTTAGAAATTCCATCTGATGTAGAGTTTGATCGATCCCAAGACCCGTTTGGATTGGTTTACAATACAGGGTTTAGATATGACTCTGGTAAAAGAGATCAAGGATATTGTCGTATTTTTAGAAATAAAGATGCGGTCTTCTTTAAGAAGGAAGGACTGTGGCTTGGTTCTGCTCTGGGATTAGCAGATGCTTACTTCAAAGAGTAGTAAACCTGTAACAACTCAGATATTAAGAGGGCTAGAACATTTTCTGGCTCTTTGTTTTTTTGAAGGTTTTCACTTCTGATGTGTTCAGAATTTTTAAGATGCAAAACTTGCCGCTTCTTCGATTGCTTTTTCCTGTGGTATACCAATTGAACATTAGGATGCAAAAATTTCTTCATGTCTACTAATGCATCTTGATTCAGTATCGATTACACAAAAGTGGAGACCTTTGGTATAGAAAGAAAGATTATCAGGAGTGTCATTGTAATAAAAAGTAAAATCTGTTTGTTGAGACCAAATCCGATCTATTTGTTCCCGCATTGAAGTAGAATCTTCGATTTTTCTATGATAATCAGAGGGGTGCCTGTTCTTAAGTAAAATATCTTTAGACTCTTGTAAAGAACGCAAAGGGTCACTTTCAGTCAGGGAATCAAATTTAGCAGTAGCAGGATCATTCGGAATATTTAGAAGAGAGAGTGGATTTTTAATAGGTCCTTCCCATAAAGGAGGGGCACCAGATAAAAGTGAAAGATGAATTCTTTCCTTGAGAAGAAGGTTTCTAATTGGAGTTATCACAAATACACTCATTAATAGACCAGGATTTTTAGTGCGATCGAATGGGCTCATTTCCATCGGTGACGGAACCAAAGAATAACAAATTCTATCTTTGCCATATTTCTCTTCATAAGTTTGATAAAGTCTACAGATGCTATTTTTTGCGTTCTCTTTCTTTACAGGATCGACTAATAGCATTGTGTTGACAATCCGATCTATACGTTGAGAAAGTTGTTTTAAGGGAAGGGAGTGGATGTTAAGCTCGTTTTTTTGTGATTGGCTTTGAAAACAGCAAAGTTGCTTAATCCAATTAAAAAATCGATTGGCTAAGTGTTTAACTTGTGCCACAACGTAGGATAAGATTCGTGTGCACGCTTCTCTCTCTGACTTGTTTTTTGATTCTGAAATAAATTCGGGAGGTATTCCTTCCTGGACTCTTACTAATGCACCCAACTTTTTGTCCTTGTCATCTACAAAATTAGGAAAAATTTACGTATTTATGTTAAAAAAGTAAAGAAAATTTAGCATGCAATTATAGGATTAGTTAAAGGGTGTGCCTGCAATTTTTATCTAGCCTAGTGTGTAACCATAGGGGGTGCTTTACCCCCTATGGTTAACGTTCTTAGATTTGTTCCTTATCAGCAAAAATAATCATCCCTTTAGACATGAACTCAGCAAGTTTTGGGTGGAATGGGTCTAGTTGTTTCCTGAATTCTGGATGCTTTTGGTAAAGCTCAGCCATCGCCTTATACACTTCTTGGGTTGCATCTTGGATTTGATCTATAAATGCATGATGTTTTTTGATAATGCGTTGTACTTCGTGGGAGTTTGGAGTCAATCCTTTTTCAATACAATGGACAAGTTCCTTAAAAATACCATGTGCTGTTTCCGTAGCATTTTCATAAAATGCTTTGCCTCTTTTCTCAACATCCTCGGCATTTTTAGTCGGGCTTCTTACACTTTTACCAACAATTTCTTCTGCAGCAGAATAAGGCTCATTCCCTTTTGCTTTTTTCACTAAAGTGATATTGAAACCATCAAAAATTTCCTTATCTTTCATTTTCTTTTTTCCTTTTAAGTGTTTGATTGTTTTGTCGATGGTTTTAAGCAGTTGTCCAATTTTTCCCCTCTCTTGATTCAAAGACTTTCTATGCGAATGAAGAGCAGAAAGCTGATCGAAATCACCCTTTCCTATAACTTTCTTGATTTGCTTTATCGTAAAACCAAGCTCTTTAAAGAATAGGATTTGTTGTAACTGGAGCAGCTCTTTTTCCTCGTAGTACCGATATCCATTCGACCCATAATATAAGGGTTTAAGGAGACCTTCCTCTTCATAAAAGTGAAGAGTTCGAACTGTTACTCCTGAGATTTCACTTAATTTTTTAACTGTATAAGCCATCGACCTTTTATCCTTTTAATATCCCTAGGATTTTAAAAGATGCTCACATTATACACAATGACGTATACGTTAGGGTCAATAGCTTTTCTGAAAAATTTAAAAGGCTGAATTCTGTAGACGTAATTAGTACGTATACGTACAATGTGGGATATGAACTCAGACTTAGGAGGTGTTATGTTTAGTCCCACTTTAGGATTTACCCTACTTTTTGTTGCCAATCCGCAGAAAAGTAGTCTCTTTTATCAAGAAATTCTTAACTTAAAGCCTATTGAAGAATCATCGACTTTTGTCATGTTTGCTTTAAAAAATGGTGTCATGTTGGGCTTATGGTCTAAATACACTGCGGAGCCTCGAGTAGATGCGCCTGCTGGGGCGCTTGAAATATGTTTCCCTGCAGAAAATGTAGATGCTCTTTATGAAGAATGGGGGAAAAAGCATGTAACAGTTGCTCAGAAGCCTACTGACATGGATTTTGGACGCACTTTTGTTATTGTTGATCCTGATGGACACAGAATCAGAATATACAAACTCCAGGAGGAGAAGTAATGGCACGATATTGGATAGGAGTAGCATCTAAAGAACATGTACAAGGAGGTGTATTGGGAGGATTTGCTCAAGTCTGTCATGGAAAACCGGGTCCATTAAATCGAATGGAGGAGGGGGATTGGATCGTTTATTATTCTCCCACTATTAAATTTAGACAGAAGGAGTCCTGCCAATCTTTTACAGCAATAGGAAAACTTAAAGATGGTGATGCTTATCCTTTTGCTATGAGTGAAGATTTTATTCCTTGGCGGCGTGATGTATCTTTTGTAAATTCCCGAGAGACTTCTATCCAAACCCTGTTGGATAAATTATCTTTTATAAAGGATAAGCAAAAATGGGGATTTCCTTTCAGGAGAGGTTGTTTTGAAGTCTCGCAAGAAGACTTTCAAATTATAGCAAAAGCAATGGGAGCGGAATCATGAAGAAAAGCATCAATTTTAAAGAGATTAGTGTTCACGACACTCCAGATCGTAGTCCTGGCTTCCTTTTATGGCATATCAGCACAGCGTGGCGTAGTTCGATTGAAGTGATGCTAAAATCAATAGATCTGACTCATCCGCAATTTGTCATTCTTGCTACTTTAGGGTGGTTAACCAGGAAAGGGGATCGTGTGACTCAAGCTCTTATTGGTAAAATGGCGGGGCTTGATCCAAACACTGTTTCGCAGATCATAAGAGGACTTGAGAAAAATGAGCTCATTATGCGTGAAAAATCTTCCGATGGAAGAGCAAAAAATCATATTTTAACAGTTAAAGGGTCAGATATTCTTAAGAAAGCAATGCCTGCAGTTGAGACAAAAGATGCAGAGTTTTTTCATAAGCTTACTGTAGAGGAAAGGGAGTGTATGATCGGCATCTTCCAAAAGTTAATTCCGAATACACCCCGATAGAATTATAGTGTCTGGGTTGACCTCTATTTTCCTTCTAAAAAGCAGAGAGTATCGTAGATAAGATCGATCTTTGAAATGAGTCCTTCTTTAAAGCTTAGTAGCGAGGCGGCGCGCAATTTTTTGGCAAAACCAGGGATTTCTACGTCATAAATAATCATTGCTTGATCTTCGGAGCCAAATTTTGCGTGAATTGTTAAAGTTTTAAAAATGCCAGTGAATCCTTTTGCCGCTTTGAGAACAGCTTCCTTTCCGATTACTTTTTCCTGTGGGTCTGTAAATTGAATATCAGGATGCAGATGTTTTTTCACCTCTTCCAGGCTCTTCTGTCCAAGTGCTGTGTAATACGCTACTCCTGTAGAAACGGTGTCTTTCATAGATATCTCCTTTTTGTTTTTGACAAATCGAATTCATTATAGTAAACTATATCCAATATGTCAAAGATCAAAAAAAGACCTTACAAGTCAGTAGCTAGAAATGCAGGGGCAGCTGAGACGAAAGAGCGTATTCTTTTTTCTGCAAAAAATCTTTTTGAATCAGAGGGGTTTGAGTGCGTAACGATTGAAAAGATAGCTCAAGTTGCTAATGTTTCGGTACCTACTATCTATTCTCATTTTCAGTCAAAAAGGGGGATACTTCGAGCTCTAATGGACGAAGTATTCCCAAAAGACAAGTTTGATACTCTTGTTGAAAAGAGTAATAAAGCAGCATCTCCAAAAGAGCGGCTTCTTTACTCTGCAAAAATTGCTCGTCGGATATATGACGCTGAAAAAGAGCAAATGGAAATTTTACGTGGTGCCATTGTGTTGGCACCCGAATTCAAAGAGCTTGAAAAAGAAAGAGAAATGCGTCGACATTCAAGACAGGAAGTAACAATAAAGGCAATGGCGAAAGAAAAATCGCTTTCTAAAAAATTAGATGTGAATAAGGCTCGAGATATTTTGTGGGCATTCACGGGACGTGATATATACAGAATGTTTGTTATAGAACAGGGATGGACATCTAACGAGTATGAAAAATGGTTGGCACAATTACTAGTTAATACACTTTCTGAATGATCTGATCTTTGCTGCAGAGCCCGTCAACAAAAGATTGGTAGTCACCACTCTCAAGTTCATCACCTTCGACTTCAGGATGAAGTTGACCTAAAAGATCGTTTAAAAGAGCGCCTCCGACACCTAATCTTATTCCGGCTCCTGCTAAACTTAACATAACGATCTCCTTAGTAGTGAAATATTTTTATATTAGAGGTCTGATAAAGGTTCCCACCTCGGCCTTTGCCTCTAATTTTCATAGATACAAATCGCCTTGAGCGGACAACTTTGTGTCTATCGCTCCTGGCCAAACAAAGATTTTTGCCTTCGTCACGTTATAAGAAATTCGAACCACACAAGGCGATTTGTATTATACGATCTTTAACATTTGTGGGGGAGAGAAAAGAAAAGAGGATTAATTTTTTTAACATAATTCTTCTCCAAAAGGTTAATACTTGAATCCGAGGCCGCCGCCAATATTAAGGCCGCCC
>CAYGJD010000013.1:0-44416 GCA_964350315.1 uncultured bacterium | reverse complement strand
CCTCTTCTGTCATTAACTCACGTCTGAAAATCCGATCATTGAGTTCTAGATTAACAGCAGCTTTGCTAAGCGATGCTAAATCGACTTGAAGAAGATCTACACAAAGAGTGAATAACTTTTCTTCTGGATAACAAGTGTGACCTTGATCTGAAAGGTCTCTTAAAATATGTTCTAAGCCTGCTTCAACGCGCATAGGTGCACTTTTAGGAATTTCAAGCTCATCTGCCAGCTTATCTGCTGTTTTAAACCCAACACCAAAGATTCCTTGGAGAGCTGCATAAGGGTTTTTTTCAAGTTCAACTCTTGTATTTTCGCCATACTTTTTGTAGATCTTTTTAGCGACAGCAGCGCCCACGCCATGTCCCCGTAAAAAGACCAGAACGTCACGCATCGCCTTCTGTAAGTTCCAATGATCGACGATTTTGAGAACTTTCTTTCTCCCAATTCCTTCAATCTCAGTAAGGCGCATAGGATGATTGTCAATGACATCAAGAGTGTCTTTTCCAAAGGCGGCAACGATTTTCTTTGCATTTACAGGACCGATTCCCTTGATGCTTCCTGATTCTAAATATCGCTGAATTCCAATCAGATCCTTCGGAAGAGAAATTTCATAAGTGTGAACTTCGAATTGCCTGCCGTGTGCAGCATGGTGTTTATAGACGCCTTTACATGAAATAGCTTCGCCAGATTGCAGGCCAGGAATATTCCCCACGATATGAATAGGGTCTTTATCAACTGACTTGCTGGCTAAAACAGCAACAGTAAACCCATTTTCTTCATTTGAAAAAACGACGCGATCTACAATACCACTGATTTGTTCAAGCTCACTCATCTCAGGAAGTATTAGTAATTAGGGGATAAAAACCAATCCCTTTTTTTAAGAGACTTTCGGACTCAAAAAATCATTTACTTTCGTGTTGAGGTTGAAGAAAAAGGACTATTCAGCGACATGAGTAACACCTAAAAAATTCACGCCATATAACCCAATTTTATCTTGTCGATAAACATCTAAATTTGTATAGTATCTCCATATTCCGACTTAGCTCAGTTGGTAGAGCAGTAGACTGTTAATCTATTTGTCGCTGGTTCGAGCCCAGCAGTCGGAGTTCAGAGCCTCTCATTTGAGAGGCTCTTTCTTTTGCCCGAGTTTTATTCCAATTTATTAAAGCGCATCTATGATGTTCAAGAAGTTGACATTTTTTGGGGGGCGTTGATATTTTTTCTATAAGTAACAATTTCTTAAGAGATCAGTGGGCTTTTATAATACTTGCCGCATTATGGACTTTTTCCCAAGGTATACGTGCTTTACTAGCTTGCATGAGGAAACAATTAGCAGTTGCATTAAGCATTCTCTTCCCAAATTTGTGCGAGGTGAACAAGGACGGTTGCAGAGAGAGCCATATCTTGAAGGCTAATCCATTCTTTTTCGCTATGAATATTGTGAAAACCGGTAAAGAGGTTTGGCGTTAAGAGGCCTTTTTCTGTTAGGCGTGAGCCATCGGTGCCACCGCGAACGGGTAGAAGAAGTGGAGTGATGCCAGCTCTTTTCATTGCTTGTTTTGCTTTTTCAACTGGACGGGGGTCATCATCAAGCCAGTAGCGCATGTTTTTGTATTGTGGTGTGACTGTGAGTGTGATTTTTGCTTTAGGGTCTTTTTTTGTTAATTCTTTGATGATGTTTTCTAGGAGTTGTTTTTTGGATTTTAGTCCGTCGAGCTCAAAGTCACGTAAAATTAACCGGATGGTAGCTTCTTCTGCTGTACCTGTTAATTCTACTGGATGGATAAATCCTTCTTTGTCTGATGTTTCTTCTGGTGAGAGCTCTTTTGGGAGCTTTGTAATTATTGAGGCAGCAAGGCGAAGGGCATTAACCATGACTCCTTTTGCGCTTCCTGGGTGCGCAGCTACGCCAGATATGTGAATTTCTGCTTGGTCTGCACTGAAAGTCTCTCCATTAATCTCACCGATGTCTTCTGAGTCGAGGGTGTAGGCAACTATAGCATCAATGTCTGAGATAGAAATTTTTTCTACCCCGCGACCTATTTCCTCATCAGGATTAAAGCAAATGCGAATAGGTCCATGAATGATTTCTGGATGAGAGAGAAGGTATTTAATAAAAGACATGATAATTGCAACGCCAGCTTTATCATCTGCTCCAAGTAGTGTTTTTCCAGAAGCTGTAATGATATCTTCTCCTACTTTTTTAGCTAAGAGGGGGATTTCTTCTTTGCTTAGGATTTGGGCTGGGTCATCTGGTAAAATGATCGGTTTTCCATCGTATTTGCGATGTACAATTGGTTTTGCGTCACCAGGACATGCATCTGATGTGTCGATATGAGCAAAAAATGCAATTTGTGGAAGGTCATTTTTTTCTGAATTACTTGGAATCGTAGCTAAAACGTATCCAAATTCTGTTAATATAACGTCCTTCAAACCCATTTCTTTTAATTCTTTTTTTAAGAGTCGAATGAGTTCCCACTGCTTTTTAGTGCTTGGGGTTGTCGATGAGTGCGGGTCACTTTGCGTATCAATTTTAACATAGCGCAGGAATCTGTCTAGAAGATCTTCTTTGTCGATTTGTATATCCATAATATAATACTGCTCTTTTGTTTATCTGATGTGACGTGCTTTTATATTTGAAAAATAGATAAAAATCCACTTAGAAAAGAACTTGGGTTATAAGATCAATTTGGTCATGAAGAAAATGTTTGAATATGTAAGGATGTACATATTAGAGGGGATTATATGAAAATACTAGTGACTGGAGCAAATGGATATATTGGAACGAGGTTATTATCGCTTCTTGCTGAAAAAGGCTATGAAATAGTTGCGCTTGTTAGAAGTCGATTTAGAATTGAGTTGCCAGAGAAGTTCCAAAAGCAAATCCAAGTCATTGAATGCGATTTATTAAATCTAGAGAGTTTGTCTAAGATTCCTAAAGAAATTGATGTTGCTTATTACTTGGTTCATTCAATGAGTTACTCCGAGAAGTTTCAAGAACTAGAAGCTCAATCGGCACAAAACTTTTGTCAAATGATCAATAATACAAACGTCAGGCAAATCATTTACTTAAGTGGGTTGTCAAATGATGACAACTTATCAAAGCATTTAAGTTCTCGTAAAAAAGTGGGTGAAATTTTAAGCGGGGGGAAGATTCCTGTTACTACATTGATGGCTGGAATTATTATAGGTTCTGGTAGCGCCTCTTTTGAGATTATCCGTGATTTAGTAGAAAAACTTCCTGTAATGATAGCTCCTAGGTGGCTGAATAGCAAAACCCAACCAATTGCTATTCGTGATGTGCTTGAATATTTAATATGCGTACTCGGAAACGAGCCAAGTTTTGGCAAGTCGTTTGAAATCGGTGGCCCCGATGTGATGACTTATAGAGAGATTTTACTTAGATTTGCAAAAGAAAGAGAGTTGAAGCGCTATATATTTACTGTTCCTGTGTTGACTCCAAGACTTTCATCTTATTGGCTCTATTTTGTGACTACGACCAGCTTTTCGCTTGCTAGATATTTGGTTGATAGTTTGGTAAATGATGCTGTTTGCAAAGAAAACAAAATTAGAGAAGTTTTCCCAAGAAAGTTATTATCTTATGAGGAGTCATTAAAGATTGCCTTTACGCGAATAGAAGAGGATTGGGTGCCTTCGAGTTGGAAGGATAGCCTCAATGAATCAAGGCTGAATGCTGACTTATCAGTTTATATGCAAGTACCTCGATTTGGTATTTTATCAGATGTTCAAATGATCGATTTTGAAAGACCTGTTAGTGAGGTACAAAAAGAGATTTGGTCGCTTGGAGGAAAAAGAGGTTGGCTTGTTATGAACTGGGCTTGGAAAATTCGGGGTTATATTGATAAATTGGTGGGAGGAACTGGACTTCGCCGCGGGAGAACACATCCTACAAAATTAAAAGCAGGGGATGCGCTTGATTTTTGGAGGGTTTTGCTTGCAGATGAAGCTCATCATAGGCTGCTGCTTTACGCTGAAATGAAGTTACCTGGAGAGGCCTGGCTTGAATTTAAAATAGCAGCACCAGATGAGAACACTGGGACTCTTTGTCAGGTTGCTACTTTTCGGCCTAGGGGGCTTTTGGGTATGCTTTATTGGTATTCGATGTGCCCTTTTCATCTTTTTATTTTCAAAAGAATGGCAAAAAAAATTGCGCTGGGACCCACTAGATAAAGTTCAATTCTTAGGCTTCCACAAGCTTATTTTTAAGCTTTTTTTCTGTGGATAAAGCTGAAAATGAAGAGCAGGATACCAAGTGCAAATACTGCGATTGCGCTGATGTGTGTCCAGCGTGCAAGAGTCTGGTATTGATCGGCCTCATCTTTGCCTTCATCAATTTTTTTCTGGATTGGTTTGGCAGCCAGATTTCCTATGTCTTTTGTGTAGGGGCTAAGGTCAGTTGCTTTTTTACCAAAATCTACTTTTTGTTGGGCACTTGAGATTTTCTTTCTTCCTTGATCAACTTCGCCTGCTACGTAATTGCCAAAGAGAAAGAGACCTACGCCTACAACCATCAATACGATTCCTGATATTCTTCTAATATTCATGACCTTGTCCTGTAGTAGAATTTGCTCTAATCTTCAGATTACAGAAAAAGACTAAAAAGCCCAGAAAAAATTGAAAATATCTATAAGGGGCTTATCTGCTGGAATTCTTTTTCTTAAAATAGTAAGGTGTTTTTTGAACCAATTCACTAGGAGTGAGTTATGCGTATTGCCGTTTGTTTGGCCTCTTTATTAATTTTTATTCAGCATTCGTTTCTTGATGGAAACCCTTCAACTAATGATGTGGCACTTGAAGAATATGTTCGTGATTCTGCTTGTCAGGGGTATGAGAGAGATTTCATTGAACTTATTGAGATGATCTATGGAAAAGGTTTTCTTTCACAAGGGGGCAGAGAGTCTGTTCAAAGTTTGTTCGGAGATCGAGATTTAGATGGCTTAAATGTTTTGGATATTGGTTCTGGACTAGGAGGGCCGTCACTATATTTAGCAGAGAAGCATTGCGCGAATATAATTGGTTTGGAGCCACAAAAATGGATGGTTGAAATAGCAAATAAAAATCTTGTACAAGCTCATGTAGATTTAAAAGGGAGTGTAGAGTTTGTTTATATGAATGCAGCAAGTAATTTAATGCAGTTTTCTGATGATTCTTTTGATGTTGTATTTAGTAAAGAGTCATTATTGCATATTCCACGTGAAGTAAAAGCTAATTTTTTTTCTGAAATTTATCGTGTCTTAAAGCCAGATGGTACAATTATAATAATGGATTGGCTACATAAAACATCTGATTATTCGGAAAATACAAGGAAAATGATAGAGCTTGATGGCGTTGCTTATAATTTGATTACTTTAGAAGATTATTTAGACATTCTAGAAAAGACAGGTTTTATCGATATAGCTTGTGAAGATGAAACACTGGAACATGCTAAATTGTCCCAACAGAATATAGATACTATTATCCAGCTCAAATCAACAATAGAAGATAAATACGGTGAAGAGGTGTATAAATCTGCTCTAGAAAGTTGGGGATGGCAAAGAGATGCTTTTTTGTCTCGTGAGTTATTAACAAATGTTTTTGTCGCTAAGAAGTGAATAAAAAAAACGGGCAGCTTGATTGCTGCCCTAGAATTGGTTATTTTCCAAGTTTGGCTCTAAAATCAGCCTCTAATTCTTCAAGGGCATTAAACTGGATGTCTTTTTCCACAGTTGGACCTTTTAAAGATGCTCGGGCATTTCTTGCTCGTAAGTTTGTACCATTTTCAGGGTCTTGTGTTCTAACAAAACCTACAGCTTTTGAAACTTCTGGAGTTGTCTGTATTGGTTTGTCATCTATATCTAGAACTGTAGTCTCCTTAAGAGGAATTTCTTTAGATAATTCGCCCCTTTGGTGTATTTGCCTAAGATTCTCCAGCAGTACAACTGATGCAGCTATAACTCCAGAACGACCAAATCCTGCACCACAATAAAAAATGATGTTTGTACCTTTAGCCGAAGATTTTGCTACGATTTCATCTACTTTCTGAAATGTTTCTAAAGTAGGTCGGGTAAAATCTTCCATATGCATGAGGTTGATTTCAGTACTTATTGAATATTCGGCTGAAGACTTGTCCCATCTATCTTTTATCGTGGAAAAATCTTCGTGATCAAGACAAATGAGAGTATGATAACCAGCGGCTTGAACTTTTTTGATTGCTTGTAAAGAGCCTATGCCTGTGTCTGCGCTTTCTCCGTCTCCGTAAGGATTACCGTATTTCTCTGGGTGGGCCATTAAAGCCATCATCATAGGTTTTCCGTTCATAGTAATCTGAAATTGTCGAAAGTTGGCAGGATGTCTACCCACAGGAGTTACGCTATCCTCAAGATGGAGAATCGCTACTGCGGGATCATAACCTTTATATACAGGCATTGCTTTTGCAGGTACATGTGTTTTTTTAATTATTGCTGCTTGTGTTGATGCGATTGCTGGAGGTGTTGTTTTCTTAAGCTTTGCTCCTCCAAGGATGCTTGAAAGCGATTTTGCTAAATGAGGGTGTCCAGCGGAGGCGGAAGCGGAAGGAAATTTTAACATTGGACCAGGAGGAGGGGCAGGAGGAGTAGGGGGAGGTGCTGGCGGCGAGACGCTTTTATAACCTTCATCAGGTGTCACAGTAATCGATTTTAAGCCTTTTTGTGCTTCTGTAGGGATTTGGGCGATTGCCGCTTGAGCAACTTTGCTTACAGGAGAGGGGAGAACTAGAGTTTCTCCGAAGCCTGGGAGAGTTATATCCGGTTTTAAGGAACCTGCTTGTACTGGATCAGCCATGATTGTTACCTATTATGTAGGTTTTTATTAATTATGACTTAATTATAACATGTTTTTTATTGATTATCAAACATTTACTTTAAAACACAACTCAAATGCAATGTGGTCGATTTGGCGAAAAGTGTATAATAGAAAAAAAAATAAGAAAAATTATGAATATTCAAAAAATAGAGCATATTGTTGTTTTAATGCTGGAAAACCGTTCATTCGATAGCATTCTTGGGGGATTGTATCCTGATCGACCTGACTTTAATGGCTTAAAAGGGAATGAATTTAACCTTTACCACGGCAAAAAGTATGAGGTTTGGAATGATCCAGTTATGAAAACTTTCCCTACAATGGATCCAGGAGAAGCATTTAAGGATATGAATCAACAAATCTTTGATCTTGATGTGCCCTCTAATACAGTTCCAGAGAATACTAAGCCTTCGATGAAGGGGTTTGTGAAAAATTATGCTCATATAAACCCTAGCGCACATCCAGGTGAAATTATGCATTATTATACACCTGATCAAGTGCCAGTTACTTCTTTCTTAGCAAAACAGTATGCTGTGTGTGATGCTTGGCATGCTTCTTCACCAACACAAACCTGGCCAAATCGGTTTTTTTGTCATACAGCAACAGCAGGTGGTTACCCGAATAATCTTCCCCCTCATTTTCCCTACACGATGAAATCGATTTTTAGTCGACTTTCTTCTGCGGGGATAGATTGGAAAGTCTATTTCAAAGATTTTCCGTTAACAAGTTTGTTGTCAGATACATGGGATCATCTGAATCATTTTGAATTTCTTGAACATTTTGAAAAAGATGCGGCAGAAGGAAATTTACCTTCCTATTCTTTTATTGAGCCAAGCTATTTTGCTTCGGAGACGGAATATGCGACTTGTCAAACTCCAACCTCTAGTGGAAGAAAATTTGAATCTTATGAGATTCCAGCAGGAGAGAGATTTACAGCAAAAGTCTACAACGCTTTAAGACAATCACCATGTTGGGAAAAAAGTTTACTTCTAATTATATATGATGAAAACGGCGGAATTTATGATCATGTTCCACCTCCAAGCGCTCCAATGCCAGAAAAGCCTCGAAAAGATCAAATGTTTTCATTCAACAGATTTGGAGCGCGTGTTCCTGCAATCGCTGTGTCACCATTTATAAAAGCTGGAACAATATTTAGAGCACAAGAGAACTCGCAACCTTTTGATCATACAAGTGTAATTGCTACTTTACGAAAACGTTTTGACCTTGGCGGTCCTTTAACAAATAGGGATAAAAATGCACCTGACCTTTCAATCGTTTTAAATCAAGAAAATCCAACAAATAATGGTCCCTTAATACCGATAGAAAATGAGCTGCCGTTTGACAAAGAGGTTTTAAACACTGAATTGTCTGATTTGCAGAAGAGTATTCATCACGCAGTGTCGATACTACCAGATCTTTCAGTAACATCTGCTGAAGATCATCTGAAAAAATTATTTAAAATTAAAAAACTAGATGTTGAAGTGCCAAAAATCGCAAAACATTCGATTAAAATGATTAAAGATAAACTGCAACGAGTTTTTCATCATTTAGAGTTCTGAATAGAATAAATTCATGAGTTTTGCATGTGGGGTTTCTCTGCAGGAAGAGAACTCTTCCAGCAATTGGTGAGATGATCATTGACCATTCCTACGGCTTGCATGTATGCATACATGATGGTTGAGCCGACAAACGACATTCCTCGTGTTTTGAGATCTTTGGAAAGGGTGTCGCTGATAGGCGTCGTAACTGGGACCTCGCCACTTGTTTTCCAATAATTGATGATTTGTTTCCCTCCGACAAAATCCCATAAGTAGGAATCAAAAGTTTTGAATTCCTTTTGGATGTTTAAAAAGGCAAGGGCATTTTGTCTTGAGGAGAAAATCTTTAATCGGTTGCGAATGATATCTGGATTGGTGATTAGCGCTTCAAGTTCTTCATCTTTCATCTGGGCAACTAAGTTCGGATCAAAGTTATGAAAGGCTTTTCTGTATCCTTCGCGTCTTTTTAATACGGTTTCCCAGCTTAGGCCTGCTTGGGCTCCTTCTAAAATGAGCATTTCAAATAGGAGGGTGTCGTCGTGTATGGGAACTCCCCATTCAGTGTCGTGGTAGTTTTCATATTCGGGATTGTTATCTCCAAAGCATCGAATTTTCATGCGCAAGTAACCTTTGTTTTCGTTCAATTCCACCGGCATAACCACCTAGTGAGCCATTTTTATAGATTACTCGATGACATGGGACAATGATAGTTAATTTATTTTGGCTGTTTGCTAGAGCTACAGCGCGATATGCTGTTGGTTTTTCTAAGGAAGTCGCCAATTCACTATAGGAGCTCGTGTTTCCATACGGAATTGAGAGTAGCTTTTCCCAGGTGTTTTTCTGAAAATTGGTTCCATTAAGATGGATGGGAGTTAAGAAGCTCTTCAGATTTTTTTTGAAATAAAGAGAGATTTCATGCTTTATTTGAGCAAGCGGTGGCGATGTTTCATTTTCAAATTCTGGAAAATCTTCCTCAATGAACTTTAGCAGGTAAAGTTTTTCATCATCACCATGTGCAATCATTGGCCCTAGTGGCGTCTTAAAGATGCATTTTTTCAATCAATTCTCCTAGAAAGAAAAAGAGTAGGCAAAGCTTGGTTTTACGATAGAGGCTTTTGAGGTTGCAGCAGCAGTAATTGCAAACAGAGTAAAATCATACCATGCGTGGACTGCTGTCCCTTGTTTTAGAGAATTTGTCTTATGTGTTAGCCAGCCTAAATAGCCACCAATAGATGTAATAAGGGGTATAGAGTATGTATAATAAGATGCGCGATCTTTTTCTGGAAAAGCAAGAGCATTCGGAATGTGCATCGCTCCAAATATTAGAGATGAGAGAACAATTCCTGTTGTAGGGTTAGATAGTTCGGTTAGATGTGACTGGAGGTACCCGCGAAAAAAGGCTTCTTCTCCAATACCGATTGGAAATGCTAGGAGGGGATTGACTGTATTGTCTGAAGTGCTACAAGTAGCTGTCGACTCATTTTCTGGAAAGGCAAAATAAGTAATCGTTGCTCCAGCAGCAAGAAGTCCCGCTACTCCTCCCCAAACAGCTGGTTTTGTTATAACGCTTAATTGAAAGGGCGCTTTTGCTAAATCTGAAAGCGAGTCTGTTGGCATTGGGTATTTATACCCTTTTTGAGAGTTATAGATTCGTACATCTCTGTATGCTGAATAGACGCCATAAAACCATGTATTTAAGAGTCCGGTAGCGCTAGGAACTTCGTTCCCGTCTTTATTTTTTTCAAGAGAAGCTAAGCATAAACCATAACTTGCAGCAAGCCCACCTGCTGTTGTGAGGTCATTTAAGTAGACATGGCCAAGCCCCGGAATAAGGAATGAGAGGCTTACTGCTGTAAATGAGCTTTTGTGTTTGAGTTCGATTTTTGGAGGTGGAGACTCTGTTTTTGAGGGAAGAAAGGCTTCTTGACTAAAGGTGGGTGCATCTAAACTTGCAATGATTTCTTCTTTAAGAGGTTCTTCTTGCGTGATTTCGTTATTATCTGCGGGATCAGCGTAAAGAATTGAAGAAAATAGAAGAAGGGAAAGAAATCTTTTTTTCATTGTGCAGCCATGTTTTTGCATAAAATCATATAGAAGGTTATCTTTTACGTAAAGGGGTGTTGATGCAAGAGTTTAATAAAATAGCTTATTCCATTAAGGGTGATGGTGGTAAAATTTGTCTACTACTACACAACGCTGGTGGAAATCATAAAATGATGGATCCATTCGCAATCAAGATCAATCAGAGTGTAATAGGAGTCGACTTGCCGGGGCACGGTATGAGCGCAAGTTGCCCGAGTGACTTCACAGTGCAAGATATTGCTAAAAAAATTGGAACTCTTTGTGGTCATTTAAAAATTTCTAAAATTACTTTGATTGGTTTGAACTATGGGGGGAATGTTGGTGTTGAACTTGCTTTGCAAGCGCCAGCTCTTGTAGAAAAACTTATTCTACTCGAACCGCCAATTTGCATGGATCAGTGGATTGTGGAAGAGGTAGAGAAGCATATTATCGAGCTTGACGAAATGGAACCAAAATCTTATGCGAAAAAACTCGTTGATTCGGTATTGAAAAGCAAAAATTCAAATTTTCGCAATTTAGCGGAAGAGTCTTTTGTATCGACTCCAAAGAGCGTTCAAAAAGCGATTTATCGAAATCTTCTTATTTGGGATAAGGAATTCCAAGTAGGAAAAAAAGTAGTTTCATGTTCATCGCTTGTCTTGCAAACAAATCACCCATTTTCTAGCAAAAGCAATCTAGAAAAAAAGTTTTCTAATCTTTCGATTGAGACTATTAATGAGTCAGGTCCTTGGATGACTCTTGATGTTCCGGATCAACTTTTCTCTGTAATTCATCCGTGGTTAACATAACAACCTTCATGTTTATTTTCAGATTGAAATAAAAAAAAGCAGTCTATCTTTGATATGGATCGCTTATTAAGGTAGAATTTGTGTGTTTTTTTTCCCTGAATAGATATGAATCAAGCTGCCCAGAGTTAATAAAACGACTCCACCGACCACACTCAGTGAAATCTGTTCCTGTAAGAATAGCATTGAGATACATAACGCAAGGATGGGGACAAAGAGCAGTCCTAAAGAAGTAATTGCAGGGGAGAGATGCTTGCCAACCAGAATCAAAAGCCAGAATCCAATCGCGATCGAGATAATCCCTGTATAGAGCAAAGAACCGATGAAGATAGGCTCTATGGTGTTTGGTAGAAGCGAAATGCCTTGGAATCGAGCGATTAAAATAGTGCAGAATGTCGCTAAAAGCAACTGCCATGGCAGTAGTTGAATAGGAGGGCGATGCCATTTCATATGACGAGCGCATAAGATTCCCACGGCCCAGGAAAAGGCGGACAGTAATAATACAAGATATCCTTCCCACGAGTTGCTCTCCTCAATGTTCCATAGCTGAATCAAACAACAAATCCCTAGAATGCCGATCAAAAAACTTAAACACTCTAAGAACGAAATCCTTCGGGTTAGGAAAGCAGAAAGAGGAATGATCCAAACCGAGACAGTAAATGCTAAAAAAGTAGCCTGTCCAGCTACGACGAGGGAAAGTCCGTAATTGGCAAGATTCATCATCACAGCCATTTGAAAAAGTCCAACTGCGAAGATAATGGGTAGGTCTCTTTGATGAGGAATTTTTAAGTGGCTCCCAATAAAGGCAATCAAGAATATCGCCAGGGTGCCAATCACAAAGCGAAGTTCCATATAATTCAAAGGCGAAGTGTAGGCAAGACCTACTTTGTTGATAGGCCAGCTGAAGCCCAAGGCTAGCACGACCAATACAAGAAACCAAAGTGCTGTTGAATGTTTCATTTTTTTAGAGCAACCTTAGAAGATCCTGCCAAGACATCTTCATTTGCTCCGGTAATAAATGTTGCCTTATTTTGCAGACGTTTTCTCATAGAACCTTTTAGTGTGTAGCATTAAATTTTTTCTGGTTTTCTAAATCATCTTCGATAAATTCTTGAATGATCTCGTCGATGGTATGATTTGCATGGATGCCCAATTTTTTTGATCGTTCAGAAGAGATCTTATGTGGCCAACTGTCTTGCACTCGCTGTATAAATTGGTCTGGTTCCCAGCGAATACAGTTCACAGCCTTATCACCGCCGACTCTTTGTAGGGATTCAATCATATCTGCAACACTGACAGATAAGGCAGGCAATAGGAGGGCTCTTTGAGGTCCTATCTGTTCCCCGGGGACATTGTGCATATGTATAATTGAATCAACTAAACGGCGTACGGAGAGCATTACAAGAACAGTGTTTTTAGAGACTGGACAAATAGCTTCTTTGCCTGTTAAAGGCTCTCGGAAAAATGAGGAGGTCCACTGTCCTACTCCCTTGTTGGGCTTTCCGGGACGGATAACAACGGTTGGAATACGCACAGAGCGACCATCGATAAGTTCCCTTCTAGTATAATCATCGATGAGGTGTTCACAGCAGAGTTTTTGTGTTCCATAAGATAGAGTAGGTTCTGTTGGAGTGTCATCAGTTACGACAGTAGGAAGATGATTGCCATAGACAGAAATCGAGCTCGCAAAGACAACTCTTGGCTTAATGTTATGCGATCTGCATGCGTCTAATACCGCACGTGTACCATCAATGTTAATGCGCATGCCAAGATCTAGATCTGATTCGGCCTGCCCGCTCACTACTCCAGCAAAATGAAAAATTGAGGTAGTCTGTTTGTCGATCAATTGCTTCATCATCTCTATGTTTGAAATATCTCCTGTCACAAACGACATTCGTTTGTCAGCTGGCAGAGGGATTTGAGGAGGTGCCATATCAAAGATGACTAACTCTTTAATGGGAGTTTTCTGGCCATTAAGACCAATTAGGTGTCCACGATGCAGTAATTCTTTTGCTAACCGACTGCCTATAAAGCCCGCTCCTCCTGTAATGATCACTTTCATATAAGTCCTTTTTTATAGTTGTTTTTTAGCTCGAGCTATATTAAACAAAGAACTAACAACTTTTTCTCATGAGGTCAAGTTGATATTAACTGAGTTTACTGTGTTTTTCTTAGTGAATTTATATTCAGATTGATAGGTTTAGCATAAAGAGGGAAATAGCTGTTTTCTAAATAGAAAGAGTGCCATTTTGCTCTTGAGTGCGACCAGGAGCTTTTTCATTTTTCTTCTTCTTGAGATTTTATTTCTAATGAATGTATCATTTTTTAATTGTCTTTACAATTTGGATTAAGGAAAAACATGATTAATGATGGTGTGATTGATCTTCATTGCGATTTACTAGGATCGATTGATTGGAGTAAAGGTGAATTGAATTTTGAGAGTGAAAAAACAAATTGTTCTCTTATTCAGCTGGAAGATGGTGGAGTGAGACTGCAAGTTTTAGCTGTTGCAGCCTTAACCAATAATGAGTCAGCGGAATCTGGTGAGAATCAAGTCCATCTATATCAGGAGATGCACAATAAATATCCTAATAGAGTAGAGAGATTTGCTGAAATTTCTAGAGGGGCAAAGAAACTACACTGCATGTTTTCCATTGAGAATGCTTCTGTGTTAGCAAGCGATGATGAACCTCTTGAAAAAGCATTTGAACGATTTACTGCCTATAACGCCGTTGAGAAGATTTTATATGTAAGTTTGACGTGGAACCAAGAAAATCGATTTGGTGGCGGTAATATGACCAATATTGGTCTTAAAGAAGATGGTAAGGCGTTGCTTGACTTCATGTCAGGAAAGAAAGTAGCGATTGACTTTAGTCATACAAGTGACCAACTTGCACAAGGCATCTTCAATTACATTGATCAAAAAGGGTTGAAAATTCCGGTGATGGCAAGCCATTCAAATTTTCGTTCGGTAATGGATCATCCACGCAATTTACCAGATGAATTTGCAAAAGAACTGATTCAAAGAAAGGGTGTTATTGGTCTGAATTTTGTGAAACGTTTTGTGGGCAATAGTAGCAACGATTTTATTTCTCATATTAAGCATGGATTATCTCTTGGCGGTGAAAATGCGATATGTTTAGGGGCAGACTTTTATGGAGAATTAGATGTTCCTGCTGAACTTTGTCCAGGTCGAATCGTTCCTCCCTTTTTTGAAGATTTACCGAATTCAAGTTGTTATCCAAAATTTAGAGATTTACTGAAAAAACATTTTTCGGAAGATCAAATCGATGCAATTTTCTATCGGAATGCATCTTTCTTTTTAAAAATTTTTCGTTAAGAAACCCTTTGTTGGAATGACTTTATAAAGCAGTATTAAAATTTTTAGTGCCAATAATCTTCAATCGATTTACATTCTTCCTCGTGTCAAAAACAAGTAAACGGAGGTTGTATGTTATTGTTAAGAAATCTTAGTCAAGCAGTAGTGATTAGCTGTGTTGTTTTCTCTAGTATTCTTTCTGCTGCTGATGAAGTGGATGAGTCACGTGCTTGCTTATTTACTAAGTCGTATTATTCGATGACTGAGAAAGATCATGTTTTGTATGATGTTCTTCATAAAGAAAAACTGCTATTTTCTAATTTAGATCTCTATTCTATAGGAGATCGCAACGGACAATACCCTGAAGAATTTGAAAAGGCCTATTCGTACTATCTCTCGTTAACAAATGGAAAACGAGTGAGTACTTCTGCATACTACTATTATACAAAAAAAGTAGCAGATTATCTGTATGAATTGATCTTCAATCCAGTTGTAAAAACAGATAGCGCAGGTACAGCTTCTGCTACAGCAACAGAAGATTTTTCAGGTACATACGCAACGATGTTGATTGGAATAGATTATGAGGGAACGAATAATCAATTGAGCAACTGTATTCATGATGTTGAGCACGTAATGGAAAAGCTTCTTATTCCAAAAATGGGAGTTAAACAAAGCGATGTTCTTTTGATGACAGATCACCAAAAGGGGGATTTGTATCCAACAGGAAACAACATCCGAAAACAATTGAAGAAATTTGCAAGTCGTTTGAATTATACAAGAAGTGGTTATTTTCATTATTCAGGTCATGGAACTTACATGACAGATGATGATGGTGATGAAGCAGACCGTAAAGATGAGGCGTTATGTCCTGTTGATTGTAATACAAATGGGATGTTGAGAGATGATGAGCTTTTTGAATCATTTATCTGTATTCTCAATCATGATGTAAAATTAGTGATGACAACAGATTGCTGTCACAGTGGTACAATAATGGATTTGCCGTATAAATGGAATGTCGATGGTTCTTATGAAATGCAGCAGAAAATTAGTTCAAGTAAATTAGATGCTTTAGCTGATGTGGTTATGATTTCAGGTTGCTTGGATTCACAAACTTCTGCAGATGGTGGTTTTATGAAAAACGAGCAAAAAGGTTCTGGTGCAATGACTGCAGCTTATATTGAAACGCTTCGTTTTTATGACTTTAGTTTGACTTATCGTCAGTTGATTACTAAGATGCATGAACTTTTAAAGTATCATGGATATGCTCAAAGGCCTGTACTTTCTTCAACAAGAAAGATCAATCTTGATGCACCGTTTATGTCATCTCGTGCAGCACTAAGACCGTAGTTTTTTATGTTGTTAGGGGTAAGTGGAAACATTTACCCCTTTTTTTTATGTAAGGATGTTGTTAAGATTAATGCGGTTTTAGATTTCAGAGGGAAGATGGCTTATTTTGTATCTAGTACAAGTGAATCAGCAAAAGATTTTTTATCATTTTCCTTGTCTCTCAGTGGGGGAGGAAATTTAGTTCATATTATTGCTGCTGGTCATGGTGCAGATTCGTTAAGAGAGCTTGGGATGGCTGATTTCTTTACAGACTATGCTAGATTAAGTAGAACTTCTCTTCGTGAAAGAGCTGTCGAGGATTTGACAGAGCGAGATGCTTCAGAATTGGGTAGAGAGATTGTCAGTACTCTAAATGACTTGGCAAGCACTATGATACTTGAAGTTGGTACCTCTTTGTCTTTTGCCATTGCAAGAGCAGGTTCCTCAATTTCTGAAAATATGAGGGTTGTCTATTTCTGTGGCAAAAGTTGTAATCCTGAGGATTTAATTAAACAATTTGGACTACGAAGACCTCATGATATCATCTATTCAGGGACGCAAACCCAAACTTTGGGAGAGGGTTGTAAAGCACTAGAAAATATGCACTCGCGAGAATTTTTTTTTACTGACTTACGTTATAGATACGATCGTTTTAAATGTGAAATTTTTAAAGCATTGCAAATAGATGAATATTTTCGAAGAACGTTTTTTGAAAATATAAACCGTGAGGATAATAATGAGCCAATTATTCTTACTTTTGGCAGCTGTGAAGAAGACGATGAAATAAGATGTGAAGAACTCGACTTGTTGATTAGTTGTCTTGACGTGACGAAAAAGAGAAATATGAATGGGTTAATCATTTGTCATAAACCTTCTAAGATTTATAGAAATGAAGAGATGCGGCGTTTAGATAAGTGGGCTTCGCGACAAGAAAACGTAATTCTTGTGTATAAATCAAAAGATTGGGTTGAAGTAGCGGGGTGTTGTGAATTAGTTATTTCACCAGACAATATGCTTGCTATTGATTGTGCGATGGCAGGCGTTAATCTTATTTCAATTGGCAGCCCTGAAAAGAGAAAAAAAATGAATCTCTATTTAAGTCCACAAATGTGTCGATTTGCAGATAATAGAGTAGCATTTGAGAAAATTTATCCTTCTGAAAAATGGATTGTTGATGTGGGAGCAATAAATAGGAAGTTGAATTTTGATCCAGATTGGGAAGAGACTTTGAGAAGGGTTATTTTTAGAGATAGATAGTTGTTAGAGAAAATTCAATTACGATTAGCTATTCAGAAGGAAGTTTAAAAGGATCGATTTTTTTAAAGATATTTAACACGCCGTCTGTTGCTTTGTTGCTAAATTGTTCGGGAATTTGAATTAAGTTTTTGTAGTTAAAGATCATGTGGTAGATGATTATCTGCGTGATTCGTCTTGTGATGTCACCTTTTTCAGTGATGACATTTTTAAATTGCATGTTCTTAAATACTTTGGTCTGTGTTTTTTGGCCAGGCGTGATAATGTTTACTTTAAGGTTGTTGATCTTTAGCAGCTTGATAACAGCATAACGGCCAGTTTCTGCAACTTCTTTACTGTCGACTTTAGCGGGTTTCTTTGAAGGCTCTGATGAGAGGCTTCCTAACAAGTGAGACCAGTTGCTAATCGACCCTTTTTTTGTAGTGAATTCGATATTTAGGTCGATATCCGAGATTTCAATTTCATCGATGTCTATGACGTTTTGGAAATAGTTAGAGTAGGGGGCTGATATGTCTAGTTTGTTGATTCTTAGTGCTAAGGTTGTCATAAATCCAGGGGGATTTTTTATAGTAAATGTATTTACATCAATATCAGGTCGATCAAACGTGATTTTTTTAATTAGGACTTCTGTGCCAAATTTAGAACTTAAGACTTTCCCTAAGACATAGTTGAATTTAAAGTAAAAGAAGATAAGGCAGAGAATTGTGCCGATGATAAGAGCGCTAAAAAGTGACCAAAATATCTTCATATTTATAACACTACATATTGAAAGATACCTGTCAATAAAAAGACCCTCCTCTAATTGAGGAAGGTCTTTATTTGTTGGATAAGTGGCTCTAATTAATTAGTATCCACCCATTCCGCCCATTCCACCACCCATTCCGGCAGCAGCGCCTGCTGAGTCAGCAGAGTCTTTTTGCGGCATGTCTGTTACTACAGCTTCTGTTGTAAGTAAAAGACCTGCAATAGATGCTGCGTTTTGTAATGCAGAACGTACTACTTTAGTTGGATCGATGATTCCAGTTTCGACCATATCAACGAATTTATCGTTAAGTGCGTCCCAACCGAAATTGTCGTTACCATCTAATACTTTATGGAAGATAATAGAACCTTCTTCACCAGCATTAAGAGCGATTTGTCTAAGTGGTGACTCGATCGCTTTTTCAATGATACGAGCTCCAGCTTTTTCATCACCAAAAAGTGTCTCAATAAAATTTCTAAGATCTTTGATAGTGTGAACAAGAGCAGCACCACCACCTGGAAGAATTCCTTCTTCAACAGCAGCTTTAGTTGCATGCAAAGCATCGTCTACACGGTCTTTCTTCTCTTTCATTTCGACTTCAGTTGCAGCACCAACATTGATTACGGCAACGCCACCTGAAAGCTTAGCTAGACGCTCTTGTAGTTTCTCTCTATCGTAGTCAGATGTTGAAGCTTCGATCTGTCGTTTGATCTGATCTTTTCTGCCTTGGATAGTTTTTTGCTGACCACCACCATTGATAATTGTAGTGTCATCTTTTCGAACAACAATCTTTTTGGCTGTTCCAAGTTGTCCAATCGTTGCATTTTCAAGTTTATGGCCGACTTCTTCTGAAATAACTTCAGCGCCAGTTAAAGCTGCAAGATCTTGAAGCATTTCTTTTCTACGATCTCCAAAGCCAGGAGCTTTAACAGCACAAACTTTTAGACCAGCTCTTAGGCGGTTTACAACAAGAGTTGCTAATGCCTCTCCTTCGATATCTTCTGAGATAATAAAGAGAGCTTTTCCAGCTTCTACAACAGTCTTAAGAATTGGAAGAAGATCTTTCATTGAGCTGATCTTCTTGTCAAAAATTAGGATAAGAGCATCTTCTAGAATTGCTTCTTGCTTGTCTGCTTCAGTAATGAAGTAAGGGTTCATGTATCCACGATCAAAGTTCATTCCTTCTACAACTTCAAGCTCTGTTTCAAGTGTTTTACCTTCTTCAACAGTAACAACGCCATCTTTACCGACTTTTTCCATCGCTTGTGCGATAAGTTTGCCGATTTCTGAGTCGTTATTTGCTGAGATCGAAGCTACTTGCTCAATTTCTTTGCTGCTGCTTACGTTTTTGCTTTTGCTCTTCAGTTTTTTTACGATTTCTGTAACAGCTTTATCAATTCCACGTTTTAGTAGGATTGGGTTTGCACCAGCTGCAAGGGATTTCAGACCTTCTGAAAAAATTGCTTCTGCAAGAACAGTTGCTGTTGTCGTTCCATCTCCAGCACAGTCAGCTGTTTTGCTCGCTACTTCTTTTACGATTTGCGCGCCGATGTTTTCGTATTTGTCTTCGAGTTCGATTTCTTTTGCTACAGTCACTCCATCTTTAGTAATGTGTGGTGCGCCAAATGCTTTATCGATGACAACATTACGCCCTTTTGGACCCAGTGTTACTTTGACTGCATTAGAAAGAATTGCAACGCCTTTTTTAATTTTTTGCCTTGCTTCGTCTTTAAATTTAATGTCTTTAGCTGCCATAGGTTTTATTCTCCCTAGATTTTAATTAATTTATTTAACAATTGCAATAATGTCATCTGCTTTTACGATAATAAACTCTTCTTCGTTAATAGTTACTTCTTGACCACCGTATTTGTCCCACATGATTTGGTCACCAGTTTTCACAGCGATTTCGATGAGCTTGCCTTCTTTATTTGTTTTTCCTGGTCCTACAGCGATAACAGTACCAATCTCTTGTTTTTGTTTGACTGAGTCAGGAAGAATAATGCCGCCTGAAATCGTTTCTTCGATTTTTGCTCTTTGAACAAGAACACGGTCGGCTAAAGGTACGAGCTTTGCTTTCATTTTAGTTGTCATAAATGTTTGCTCCTTGGTTAATTTGCATATTTACTATAGGTTAGATCCTACCTAAATTGAGCTTTTTTTGCAAGAGAGTTAGCAAATAAATAATGAGGGTGCTAATTTTTTCGTCTTGTATTTTTATTGAATTTTGACAAGAATCTATTTTTTTTGAAAAGGAGTGAACATGGGTAAGTTAAGGTCAGAAACTAAGAAAGAAGATAGCTGGAACTTGGAAAGCTTTTTTTCAACTAAGAAAGAATGGGAAAAAGAGCTGGATAGCTTGCTAGGGAATGCCAAAGAAGGGTGGGAGAACCTGAACTCCTTCAAAGGAAAGCTGACGCACGGCGACCCGAAAGCTTTAAAAAAATTACTTGATAATTATTTCTCTTTTAGTCGTTCGATCGAAAAAGTCTATGTTTTTGCCCACCTTCGAAATGACGAAGATGTGTCAGATGATCTGAATAAATCTTCGTTTGAAAAAAGTCTTGCCCTCTTTCATATGTTTAGCAACGGATCTTCATGGATTGAACCTGAAGTTTTGAAAATGGATGAGAGTGAATTAAAAAAATTAATTGCCCACCCAGAGCTTAAAGAGTATAAATTTTACTTACAGACTCTCTGTGATAGAAAAGAACATGTTCTTGAAGAAAAGCACGAGGAAATCCTATCTCTAGCTCAGAGGGCTTTAGACACCCCACGAGGTGCTTTTTCAGCGCTTAGTAATGCCGATATGACGTTTCCGCCAGTAAAAGATAGTGAGGGTAAAGAGCACCCACTAACGCTTGGGACTTATGGATTGATGATGAAGAGTTATGATCGTCAATTGCGTGAAAATACGTTTAAACAAATTCATGGAACTTTTTCGAAATTTGAAAACACTTTTTCTACATTGCTCGCAGGTCAAGTGCAAAAACATATTCTTACACAGAAAGTACGCGGATATAAATCTTGTCTTGAAGCAGCATTAAAGCCACATCAAATTCCAGTAGAAGTGTATAAAAATTTGATTTCCTCGACAAGAAAAGGGCTCAAAGATCTTCATAAATATGTGAGTTTGAGAAAAAAAATCTTAGGAGTAGATAAGTTGCATTTTTGGGATTTGTCTGTTCCTCTTGTAAAAGACATCGATATGAAATTTTCGTATAAAGAAGCATGTAAAATTACAGTTGATTCTGTTTCTCTATTAGGAAAAGAGTATCAAGAGATTCTTAAAAAAGGAATTACTGAAGACCGATGGGTTGATATCTATGAAAATAAGGGTAAAAGATCTGGTGCTTATTCAAGTGGATGTTATGACAGCATGCCGTATATTTTGCTCAATTTTCATGGGATGTTGAATGACCTAATGACTTTGGCTCATGAGGCAGGGCATAGCATGAATACGCTTTTATCAAATCGAACTCAGGCTTATCATGAAGCAAGTTATCCTATTTTTGTAGCAGAAGTGGCATCAACTTTTAATGAGCAGCTAACTTCAGAATATTTGATGGAGAATGCCAAAACAAAAGAAGAGAAGCTCTTTCTCCTTAATAATGAGATAGATTCAATACGAGGTACATTCTTTAGACAAGCGATGTTCGCGGAGTTCGAATTAAGAATTCATGAGTTGGCAGAACAAGATCAACCTTTGACCAAAGATGTGTTAAAGAAGATCTATTTAGATCTAAATAGGGATTATTTTGGTCCAGATTTAGAGCTTGATGATGAGCTTAGTGTCGAATTTATGCGTGTTCCGCATTTTTACTACAATTTTTATGTTTATCAATATGCAACAGGAATTTCTGCTGCGTCTGCTTTAGTAGATAATGTGAAAAAAAATGGGAATAAAGCATACCTTGAATTTCTCTCTTCTGGTGGCTCAAGCTATCCAATCAAAACTTTGCAAAACGCAGGTGTAGATATGATGAAACCAGAGGCTGTAAACAGTCTGATTTCACGTTTTTCTGGCTTAGTGAAGAAATTTGAAAAAGAAATTGTTTAAAATGCTTTGGTAAGGTAAAACTTAGTGTGACCAGAAAAGTATTAAAGAAGTATAAATGATTAATAAACAGAAAGCAAAAGATGTGTTCGTTGTTTTAAATGACAAAGGCCTACATACAAGGCCTGCAACAGAACTTGTGAAGTGTGTGACAAATTTTAAGTCGCACGTAACACTTCATTATCAAGATCTGTCTGTGAATGCCAAATCATTGCTTGGGATATTAATGTTAGCAGCTATTCGTGGGGCAAAAATTACAATTGAAGCAGAGGGTGACGATGCTGGTGAATGTATTGATGCTTTGATTGAGTTGTCTAAGAAAAAATTCTATATGGAATATTAACTGAAGATTGTTTGTGTCTAAAAAACGGTTTTTGTTGTTTATTATTTTCTTGTTTTCTGCGTACCTCATTTATTCAATGTTTGTTAAGCAAACGCGAATTCTTCCTCAAGATTTAAAAAAGGCCTTCATCCATTTAGAGGGGAATCCAAAAAAAATTAACATTCCTGGTAGTTTTGTTATTGCAACAAATCCTGGAGTAGAAAAGACTGATCATGGTTATTTGCTTGTATATCGTGCCGAATGCACTTCTTTAGTTGATTTCTTAGTCAAACAGGTGACCTTCAATAGGAATAAGAAATTAGGGCTTTGTTGTCTTGATTCAGGCTTGAATGTTATAGGGCAACCAATTTATTTAAAAAACAGTGCTCCAAATGTAGCCGTAAAGAAACAAAGTCCTAATGATCCAAGATTGATCCGATTTGAGGATAAGATTTATGCTTTCTATAATGATCGATTCTATTGTCATGAGGAAAAAAAACATGTCAGACAAGTTTATATGTGTGATGTCTCTGTGAAAGGCTTTGGAGAGCCCAAACGCCTTGTTTTTGACGATAGGTTGAATTTTACAGAAAAAGGGCAAAAATTCAAAAACATCGAAAAAAATTGGTCTCCCTTTGTTTTTGAAGATAATTTGTACCTTATATATTTAATTGACCCTCATGTCGTTTTGAAGTTAGATGTTGAGACAGGTCAATGTTCTTTGATAGCAGAAAATCAATCGCAGAAAATTTGGGATTTTGGAATTGCAAGGGGTGGCACGCCTTGTCTTAAAGACAAAGATAGATATATAACGTTTTTTCACTCACCATATCCGGCTAAATGTTTGGGCCATTCCCATCTGAATGCCTATATTATGGGGGCATATGCATTTTCTGCAGAACCACCTTTTGAGATTATTGGGGTAACTAAGAGCCCTTTGTGTGCAGACTTTTTTTACTCAGGTTTAAGAAAATTTATTTTTCCGACAGCACTCGTTGATGACGGCCAAAATGTATTGGTGTTTTACGGTCGTGATGACAAGGAAATGTGGTCATTGAAGGTTTCAAAAGACCAGCTCTATCAGTTGCTAGATTAACCTCTAAATTCAGGTACTTTATCTAGAAGGGCTTTGCTTGTGAAAATAGGAAGGTTGTTCTTAAGAGCAATCATTAGTCCATCTGATGGCCTAGTGTCTATTTCAAGGATTGATTGTCCTTCTTCTTTGGTTTGTTCAATGAAGAGTTTGCAGTAATAGATATCATCTGCGACATCTGAGAGGACTAGTTGTAACGGGTTGATGCCAAGCCCTTTAAAGATTGAGTCAATGAGGTCGTGAGTTTTAGGTCTTTGTGCGCTCTGTTCTGCAAGAATTGATTGTACTTCTTCTCCAACTGTCGGAGCTGCAAAAATAGGAAATTGCTTTCCATCGCTTTGTAGGACAAAAACTGTATAGTGACTAGCTTGCATAATTTTGCTAAACGTCACAGGAAGAAGTCGTTCTGTCATGGCCTCTCCAATATTTTGACCGATCCATCTAAACATCCCACATATAAAGCTGTTGCTGTATCAATAAAAAGCCCAGTCTCAATCACGCCGGTGACCTGTTTGAGATGCTTATGTGTGGCACTAGGCTCTACAATGGGGGTTTCAAGATTAATGTCAAAAATATAGTTTCCATTATCTGAAGTAGCGATTTCATTAGAGTTGGGTTTTTTTCTTAAAGTGCCGTTAAATCCAATCTCTTCAATACGGCAAATAGTGCTTTTATAACCAAACTCAACAATTTCAACCGGTAAAACAAAGTCTCCAAGAGGTGTAACAAGCTTAGTCTCATCAAGTAGCATAATGTTTCTATTAGATCTTTGTGCAACTAATTTTTCTCTTAGGAGAGCTCCGCCGCCACCTTTAATTAAGTGAAGTGTCTCAGGATTAGCACGATCTGCGCCATCAAATGTGATGTCTACGCAATCAATTAAGGATTCATCGATGAGTTCTAGTTTTCCTTCAATCATGGCTTTTGATTTTAGAGAAGTGGCGATACATTTAATTTTTAGGTTGTCGTTTTTCACTCGATTGATTAATTCTTGAATAAAAATTTTTGCAGCTCGACCTGTCCCAAGGCCTACTGTCATGCCGTGTTCTATAAGCATAACGGCTTGTTTTGCAGCAGCTTCAATTGCCTGTTTTTTCTCTGGAGATAAATTTTCCATTGAACTCCTCATCTTTTTCCTTATAATGAGGATTTTTTCCATTGTTAACAAGTAGTCGTGATCTAGTGACTCTTTCCTTTACGATAAAAGGTAAGATGATTAAACTGCTAAAAAATAGTTTATTGCGCCCCCCGGAGGTTTTGAGTGAAGAAAAGTCTCGTTGATGAGAGTGAGAAGACAAGAAAAGCAAGAGAGAAGCTAAGAAGGCGTCTTGATACTATTGAGAGAAGAATAACGCCTCAAGCTTTAGAAAGAAAATCGATAGAAATTCATCGATGGATTGCAAGACATGCTCCCCATAGAGTTGTGCTTAGAACAAAAGCGATTTCGCTTTTTGATGAGAACAAAAACACGGCTCAAACGAGTGGAAGAGTGGCAAAACTCGCTGTGAATATACAAAGAGATATACAATTTAAAGAGCTTTAATTAGTGTTTGTTTTTTAGATTTTGCATTTTTTTTGCTAGATTGTCTCCTGAATCTTCTTGTAAATAACTTGTTTTCGTGTCAAAATTCTCTTCCTTAAGCAGGAGAGAATATGACAACAGTGTTGGACTTTCTAGAAAAGCGTCAATTTATAGATCAAATAACGCATCCAGAATTACGCGCGGCTCTTAAGAAGCCTATATCACTGTATTATGGAATTGATCCAACTGCTGATTCATTACACATTGGAAATTTAGTTGGGCTCATCCAATTAATGCATTTTGCAAAGTTTGGGCATCGCCCTGTAATTTTACTTGGTGGAGCAACTGGACTGATTGGTGATCCTTCAGGAAAAGATAAAGAACGCCCTCTTTTGACTCCTGAACAAGTTTTGATCAATGTAAAAAACATTAAGAAAATTATCCAAAAATTTCTTCCTTCAGATGATCCTAAAACAGCTCCAATATATGTGAATAACATTGATTGGTATCAGAAAATGAACGTAATTGAATTTCTTAGGGGAGTTGGTAAGCAATTTCGTGTCGGAAGCATGATGGGTAAAGAAAGTGTGCGTTCTAGATTGAATTCTGAAGAAGGAATGAGTTACACAGAATTTAGTTATCAAATTCTTCAAGGGTATGATTTCTTTCATCTTTTAAAAGAAGAAAATGTTGTTTTACAGATTGGTGGAAGCGATCAGTACGGAAATATTACTGCCGGATGTGAAGTAGTTCGAAGGATGGGGGAGGGACCGGTTTATGGCTTAACTTACCCACTTTTGACAAGATCTGATGGAAAGAAGTTTGGGAAAAGTGAAAAAGGTGCAATTTGGATTGATGAAGAACATCTTTCTCCTTTTGAATTTTACCAATACTTGTTTCGAACGCCCGATGATGATGTTATCCGCTTTATGCAAGCTTTAACTTTGCTAGATGTAGATGTAATCACAGGAATGAAAAATTCTATGGCTAGCTCTTCGTATGAGGTGAATTCAGCTCAAAGACTTTTTGCAGAAGAAGTGACTAAATTGGTTCATGGGGAAGAGGGACTTAAAAAAGCGCTTCAGGCAACTCAAGCAGTAGCGCCAGGAAGTCTGAATTTTAGCGAAGAAAATTTAAGTCAGGTAGTTGATGACATGCCAAGTGCGCAATTGCTTCAAAAAGATGTGATTGGCGCTACTTTTATCGATATTGCTGTAAAAAGTGGTTTGTTAAATTCTAAGGGTGAAGCCAGACGTTTGATTCAAAATGGTGGGGCTTATGTCAATGGAAATAAAATCGAAGATGTAAATTTTATTTTCGAACAAAAACATGTTCTAAAAAATAAGTTTACAGTTCTGTCTGCGGGTAAAAAGAAATCCCTTCTTCTAATACTGGCTTAGCTTTTGGCCTAATTCACTTATTCTCTTTCCTTCTTGAACAATTGTCAGTTCTTAATGTTTGTTTGAAAAGTCAAAACTTTTTAAAGAGATTTTTTCAAACTTTTCTTGTGTTTAAATTCAAAAAGTGTTTCTAATGGGATGAAAAACAAGTGTTAAAAAGTTTTTTCACTGATTAACACAAAAACAGATGTAAACGAGTATATTTTTATTAAACCCTTTGTCTTGAAGCTAACAAGGAGCTAATCTATGGGAACACGGACAAAAAAGCAGCTGATATCAAAAATTGCTGCAAAAACAAATCAACATCCAAACGATGTGCGTGTCATCGTTCAATCATTTCTCGATGGGATTACAGAGTCATTGTCATCAGGCGATAGACTTGAATTCAGAGATTTTGGTGTGTTTGAAGTTGTAACAAGAAAACAAAAAATCGGAAGAAATCCTAAAAATGCATCAGTTGCAATTGTGATTCCTGAAAGACAAGCTGTTAAATTTACAGCTGGTAAGAAAATGAAATTAATCATTGAGACTCATGAAAGTTTAGCTTCGACAAGTTCTTAAAACCGTTTCTAAATATTCATTTTTTTTGTAAGATTTGCGGGAGCGTCATAATGACTCTCCCGTTTTTTATTGGTGGCTATTAATGGTGAGTAATCAAACAACAGATTTTGCTGAATTGTTTGCGACTTTGTTTTCTTCAAATCAAGCATCTTCAGTTATTAGTGCATCTTCAGCGAAGGCTTTTATCAAGCAATCGCATGAGGGGTGTGTCCTTAGGTCTGCGATTATTGTGATTTTAGCTGAATACTATCAGTCTCTTTCAGCAAAAGGGATAGACTTCCAAGCAATTCAAAGATCGCCTTTTGATCATGCTTTAGTTGACGCACTTTCTGGTAAGACTGTATCGATTGAAGAACTCTCTTTCTTAGAAAAAATCATTATTTGTAATGTTTCCTTCATCTTTGGTGGTGTTGATGTCAAATGTGTGTCAAAAATTGCTCACGTTCTAACCAACACTTTTACGAAGAATAAAGAGGTGATGACTCTTTTTCTTTTAGAGGAGGAAGAAGCAAGGAGTAAGGCTTTTCTTCTTCTTGGGTATACTTTACTTGATTTGGCTATCAGAAGTGCGATATTGAAGGATTCCTTGTCGACTAGAGAACAATTTTATGATGTAGTTGAATCTTTAGACAAGTGTTTTGATACAGACATTGATGTGCTTGCTGAGTCTTTATATCTTGTGACACGAGGGATTGATTGTAAGCACCTTGATATTAAGGAAGATTCAGATGGTCAATCGCTATATTCCTACCAAGACGGGCCTTTAGATGTTCTTCTGACTTTTGAGGGAAAGAATATTGGATTAGGTTCTATTGTTTTTGATCATGTAAAATTTGTTTCTTTTGGTCCTCAAGTGTTAGATCTGGGGCAAATAGAGAATTATGGGATTAATTTTTCAAATCATAATCGCATAAATGTCTCTCTTGAAGAGAATAAATCATCCTGGAATTGCCGTGGTTGGAGTCGAATACAGGGAGATCTAGATGTTTGGGTTGAGCATGATTTACGGATAAAAGAAAATGAACTTGATTTGTTTGTATCTTTTGAAAGTTTTAAGGAGGACGATCCTGAAATAGTTGAGTGTTTTTTTGTATGTGCCAATGAAGTTGCTGTTGATGGAAAGATCGTCAAGAAGGGGTCTTTGAATCGTCATAGATCGATAGCCCGAACTCTCGAAATAAAAGAGGGGGATACCACGGTCCTAGTTGAAGTATTATGTGGCGCAATCTGCCAAGTTATTCCTTTAGCTGGTGGAGACTATTATTGGGGATCAAATTTTTTAGTTTCTTTTGAGCCAAAAGATGTAAATGAAAGAATTCATTTACATTTCTCTTCTAAATAATTTTTTTGGTACTTTATTTGAAGGAATGTCTTTTAAATCCCTTATAGAGCCTTGTTTGGCCTGCATTCTAACCTTGGCTTTTTCCCCTATATGTGTATAATAGTGTGAAAAATTGCTTGATTTTTCTTATGCGGCTACTTACGATACATAACTGGATTAAATGTGATTTCTAAAGGTTCCTAAAGGGGGGAGTTTGAAAAGTTCAAAGAAATTTATTGCCTTTACCATTGTTTTGTTTTTGGGAATCGGTTTTATGTCGTTATTTAAGAAAAATAAGAATGAAAGTGTTGCAACTAAGAGTGTACAAGAAGTTTTTCAAAAGCAAGAGTTCAAAGTCGAGCAACCTCAACAAGTACAACCATCTCTAGAAAAGAAAGAATCGAAAAAAGAGGCTAAAAAAGCAGAGAAAGAATTCAACGAAAAAATTGAAGTTAGAAGCGATCGTATTAGAAGATTTTTTTCAAAGGGAATGGATAAGTTTCCGGTTGTTGAGACGATTACTTATACAAGCCGTGTGCCTTGGTTGAAAGGAAGACCTGCTTGGATTGCAGATTATGCTTCTTACTTTGAAACTTCGAGACATTTTATTGCGAGATCATTGAACGGAAAGACTGATTACGAGACACAAAGGGTCTCTCCTGGTGATAAGTTTAATGTGATTAAGAAGGATAAAAACATTGAGTTTTACCTATTAGTTGATTTAGCTACTTGTACAATGGATTTTTACTACTTAGATAAGGATTTAGATGAAAGGGTGTTTGTGAAAACGTACCATGTGGGTGTTGGAAGAGAGGATTCTTTTTCTCCATCAGGGAGTTTGACGCCAACAGGAAAGTATTTGCTCGGTGGGAAAGTAGCAATTTATAAACCTGGCATCGAGAATTATTATCAAAATGCGAAGACTCACATGATTGAAGTATTTGGAACCAGATGGCTTCCGTTTGAGCAAGAAGTTGAGAATTGTACAGATAGTGCAAAAGGGTACGGATTTCATGGAGTCCCTTGTATGTATGATGCAGATTCTTCTATGTTGATTGAAGAAAAAGATGGCGTAGGTAGAAGAAATAGTGACGGATGTATTCGTTTAACTAAAGATGATATTGAGGAATTGTTTTCTATTGTAATAACAAAGCCGACAATTGTGGAAATTGTGAAACATCGTGGAGATGTAATTTTACCAATGTCTGTTGAGAATAAGTTAGAATAATAATCAGGGGTGAGGGGATGAAAAATCTTAAGGATAAGATCAAAGAATATGAGCAGATCTTAGAAAAGATGAGGGAAATATCAAAATCTAAACATGGTGTTCAAAATGAAGAAATGGATGCTATGGTTGAAGAACTCGAAGGATTAAGGGAAGAGCTTTATCAAAATCTTACCCCTTGGGACAGAATTCAGATTTGTAGAAACCCGAAAAGACCCCGATCTATTGATTATATTGAAAAGATTACAGATTCATTCACTGAACTTCACGGTGATAGACTATACGGGGATGATCCAGCTCTTATTGGTGGATTAGGGTATATTGGAGGCAAAAGGTTTATTATCATTGCCCAAGAGAAAGGGAATGACACTGAATCAAGAGTGAAGCGAAATTTTGGGATGTGCCACCCTGAAGGTTACCGAAAGGCGCTTCGGCTTATGGAAATGGCTGAAAAATTCTCAATACCTGTTGTTTGTCTAATTGATACACCTGGCGCCTATTGTGGTCTTGCTGCAGAAGAACGAGGGCAAGGTGCTGCAATTGCGACAAATCTTTTAAGAATGATGCAGCTTAAGACTCCTATAATTTGTACACTTATTGGGGAAGGTGCTTCTGGTGGTGCTTTGGGGATTGGGATTGGTGATGTTTTTGGTATGTTGGAGCATGCTTACTATTCTGTGATATCTCCTGAAGGTTGTGCAATGATTCTCTTCAAAGATACGAAGCAATTTGAGAAAGTAACTGAAGTTTTAAAAGTTCAAGTCGAACATTTGATAAAGGCAGGAGTTGTTGATGTAGTTATTCATGAACCTCCAGGAGGAGCGCACCTAGATCCTTCTGTTGTTTATCAGGGAGTAAAAGATTTCATTTTGTCCCAAGAAGAATATCTCAGCACAATGCCTTATGCAGAACTTCTAGAACGTAGATATAACAAGTTCAGGAAATTGGGTGTTGTTGACGAGATTTCACCACTGATAGATAGTGATATGTTAACTTCATATCATAACTAATAGGTAAGTCTCAACACTTACTTAGCGTTTAGACTGACTTCTGAGCAGTCTAGACTAGACTAATTAATATTTTTCATGCATGATGCAAACTTATGGGCTTGTTATTTCGTGCAGTTATTCAGGCAAAGCGCCGCTTCTTTTTGTTCTTATTTGCAATTCTTGCATTGGTCGGAACGAGCATTGCTGATCAAGTTGAAATGGTCACAATCGGAATGATCATGAATAATGGAGCTGATTTCTTTTCATTGTTTGGTGATGGCGAAAAAGTGAAAAAAAGTGATATCGAACAAGTTTGGAAGACACTTGATATTGACGGTAAAGAGTATGTAACGAAGCATGACACTACTCGCTATATGGGGAAACAAAAGAAAGTTACCCTTATCAACAAGTTTCTCGCTCGCCTGAAACTATTTTACAATAAGAATGTAGCATCATTTCAGATGGCGATTTTAATGCTTCTTTGCATTGGAATATTCAAAGCGTTTCTACTTTTCTATAGTCGATTTTTTACGCAAATATTGGCCATTAAAGTAAGTCGAGATTTGCGGCAGAAGTATTTTAAGCACATTCAAACTTTGTCGATGGATTTTTATAATTCATACAATATCGGATCTCTTTCTACTAGAGTAATGGCAGATTCAAATCAGATCGCCCTTTCGATTAATTCGATGATCATCAATTATTTTCAAACGCCATTTAAAATCCTTTCGACTTTAAGCTTATGCTTCATTCTTTCTTGGGAACTAAGTTTAGTGATTTTTTTGGGAATTCCTTTTACGTTGATCCCTATTCGTGTGTTAACAAAGAAAGTTCGTAAAATCACAAGACGTCTACAAAAGAATCAGGAAAATTTTGCTTCTGTATTGATTGATTTTCTTTCTGGAATTAAAACGATCAAGATTTTTTCAATGGAAGATTTTACGTTTAAGAAATACTGCGAACAAAATGACTACATGGAAAAGCTTGAAACAAAGACTAGTCGATATGATATGTTGACTCGTCCAATACTTCATTTTGTGACGATGAGCTGTCTTGTTTCAGTATTGTTTATTGGTCTATATTGGATGCACGTACCACTTCCAGATCTAATTGTTTTTTGTGGATTGCTACATCTGTTATATGAGCCTATAAAGAAGTTCTCAGAAGAAAATGCAAATATTCAGAAAGGTGTTGTTGCTGCTGAGAGGATGTTTGATGTTTTATCGCAAAAGCCCAAAATTGTTGATTCTGAAGATGCCATTAGCATGACAGATTTTCATCATTCTATTATGTTTGACAAAGTTTGGTTCCGCTATAAAGATGATTGGGTTCTAAAAGATGTTAGTTTCACTGTAAGAAAGGGTGAAACCATAGCAATTATAGGAACAACAGGATCAGGTAAATCTACGATTTTATCATTGATTCCTAGATTGTATGAGATTGAAAAAGGAAATATCTTTATTGATGGGATCCCGATTTCACGGATTAAACAAAAAGATTTACGTGCGCTTTTATCATTTGTTCCTCAAGCACCTTTTTTGTTTAATGAAACAGTAAGCACAAATATTTCTTATGGAAATCAGATTTCTAAAGAACTGATTCAAGAAGCTGCTATATCGGCTCATGCAGATGAATTTATTCAAGAGTTGCCTGGTAAATATGATTCGATTCTTGCAGAAGGTGGGAAGAATCTCTCGAGTGGGCAACAGCAAAGAATTGCTATTGCAAGAGCGCTGGTCAAAAAGTCTCCAATTTTAATTCTTGATGAAGCAACAGCCTCTCTTGATTCTGTTAGTGAATTAAGGATTAAACAAGCAATACAACGTCTTCATGGAAAACTGACACAGATTGTTGTTGCGCATAGGCTTTCTACTATTGAATATGCTGATAGAATCATTGTGATTGAAAAGGGCAGAAAGATTTCTGAGGGAACCAAGGACGAATTATTTAAGTCTTGCAAGACGTTTAATTCAATGTGGAATGCTGGAAAGCTTGAGTCTGTTCTAAGCTAGGAAATCTATTCAATAATACATCTTTAGAGATGCTTTCTTCTGGTTTTTTCTTTGAAAGTTTAAGAGTTTAGAGTAGTCCAAGGCTAGAGAGGGTTTCGCGTAAGTCTTCGTTTTCTGGCTTTTCTAGAGCGCCTGATCCGGCAAGCCATTTTACGTAGTGTTTTGGAAGTTTTGAAAGTGGTACGCCGCGATGTTTGCCGAAGGGCATTTGGCGAACAGTTTTGTCTTGGTTGTATAATAGGTCGTAGATTTGCTCCATTGAGAGATCGCCAATCATTTGTGAGAATATCTTGTATAGAACTACGACATCATCAAGCGCTCTGTGAGCGTTGTTTTTATCGATGTTATAAATTTCACGCAAATACTGAAGTGAGTGACGTGGTAAATCTGGTCGATATTTCCGTGACCACTTAAGAGAATCTATGAATGGAAAGTTAGGAGGAGCAATGCTGGATCTTTTTGCTTCGTTTATAAGAAAGTGTACGTCAAAACCGTCGTTGTTGTGGGCAATAAGAACCGTTTCACCTTTGCAAAAATCATAAAACTGTTGGCCTACTTCAGCATAAATAGGAGCGCTCTCAACCATATCGTCTGTTATTCCAGTGATTTGTGTTGATTCGTTGGGGATAGGCATTTCGGGGTTTACAAAGGAGACAAATGTTCTTTGTTGAACAGGGTCATAGGCCGCGATTTCAATGATGCGGTCTTTTCCAGCTTTAACGCCAGTAGTTTCGGTGTCGTAGTATATTGGTCTTCTTCCCATTGAGTTAGGAATTTACCAAAATGTTTTTTTTTTCGATAGTAAAAGAAGTTCTTTTAGGATATGACCAAGTTAGGTAAAATCCTCCTCTAATAACTTAGGCAGTGGATAATGTTAAAAAATCACAAAAATATCGAATATGATTTTTATAAATCAGATCAAATGCAAGCTATTGAGGATCTGGGGAAAGATGCATGCTTGGAAGCGCTATCTGATATGTTACAGATCAGAAACTTTGAAACACGTGGTGAACAAGCTTACCAAATGGGTAAAGTTGGTGGCTTTTATCACTCATATGTAGGACAAGAGGCGATTCAAACAGCTGCAACGCAGGCGCTTGGAAAAGACAAAAATTTATGGGTGACTACTTATCGATGTCATGCTCTGGCTCTTTTGCTTGGAGTTACATCTAAAGAAGCTATGTGTGAGCTTTACGGAAAAGCGAATGGAAATGCACAAGGTCGCGGTGGATCGATGCATTTATATGCTGATCGTATGTTTGGTGGAAATGGTATAGTTGGTGGGCAGTGGCCTATGGGCGCTGGACTTGCATTTTTTTTAAAGTATCGAGACAATAAAGATGAAGTTGCGATTTGTTTTGGTGGAGATGGTTCCATAATGATGGGGACGTTTGCTGAGTCTATGAACCTTTGCGCGCTTTGGAACTTACCTCTTATTGTAGTTATAGAGAATAACCTTTATTCGATGGGAACTGCTCAGGAAAGAGGTGTTGCTAAGTTGCCTATTGGTGAGAATGTTTCAAAAGCTTATGGAATCAAATCCTACACTGTTGATGGAATGGATTTTGGTAAGTGTTATGCTCTATTTCGTGAAGTGTATGCTTATGTAAAAGAACATCAACAGCCTGTTATCATTGAGGCGATTACTTATCGATTTAAAGGACATTCAGTTTCAGATGCGGGATTATATAGATCTAAAGAAGAGGTAGAAGAGCACAAACAACATGATCCAATTCATATTCTGCATGAATATATGAAAACTAAAAAATGGATTGATGATAGTGGGCTGGAAGAATTGAACAAAAAAAGAAAAGAAGAAGTGCTAGAAGCAATGAAGTTTGCTGATGAGAGCCCTAATCCAGATGTTGGAGTTTTGGGAGAGGGCGTTTTCAAAGGAGATGATCAGTAGTGGGAGAACAAGAAGTTGAAATAAGAGAGGCGCTACGCCAAGCAATTGATGAAGAAATGACAAGGGATGGCGATGTTTTTATTCTTGGTGAAGAAGTTGCTGAATATAATGGTGCCTACAAAGTGACAAAAGGACTTCTTGATAAATGGGGCCCAAAGCGTATTATCGATACTCCAATTACAGAAGCTGGATTTACAGGACTTGCTGTTGGAGCTGCAATGGCTGGCCTTCGCCCAATTGTTGAGTATATGAGTTTTAATTTTTCCTTTGTTGCGTTTGATCAAATTGTCAATAACGCTTTTAAAGTACATTACATGTCTGGTGGAAGATTTCATGTGCCTATTGTTTTTAGAGGCCCGAATGGAGCTGCTGCGCAAGTTTCTTGCCAACACTCACATACAGTTGAATCTGTTTATGCACATTTTCCGGGATGTAAGGTAGTATCTATTTCAAATGCCTATGATGCTAAAGGGTTGTTAAAATCCGCGATACGTGATGATAATCCTGTTCTTTTTTTAGAAAATGAGTTGATGTACGGATTAAAACAAAAAATTCCAACAGAAGAGTACCTTGTTGAAATAGGTAAGGCCAACGTAATGCGTGAGGGAAGAGACGTTACTTTGATTTCCCATGGACGTATGATTATTTTTTGCCAAGAAGCTGTTGAAGCAATGGCCAAAAAGGGGATAAAGGTTGAGTTAATCGATCTTAGAACGATTAAGCCGTTAGATGTTGGAACAATTGCTAATTCAGTAAGAAAAACCAATCGGGTGGTTCTTGTTGAGGAGGGAAGTCCTTTTACTGGTATTTCAAGTGAGATTGGATTTGAAATTCAATCGCATTGTTTTGGCTTTCTTGATGCTCCTATAGAACGTGTTTGCCAAAAAGAAACGCCTCTGCCATACTCACATGTTTTGGAAGCAGAATCGATTCCAAGCACAAGACGAATTCTAAAAGCTCTTGAGAAGGTGCTTGAAGGGAGTGTTTAATGGCTACAACAATTACAATGCCTGCATTGTCCCCAACTATGGTAGAGGGTTCAATTGCAAAGTGGTTGAAAAAAGAAGGGGACAAAGTTTCAGAAGGGGACCCTCTTTGTGAAATTACAACTGATAAATCAACAGTTGAATTTACAGCTATTGAAACAGGGTATATAAGAAAGATCGTTGTTCAAGAAGGTCAAAGAGCTGTTGTCAATCAAGGTATTGCAATCGTCACAGAAAGTGCTGATGAGGATATATCAGCATATCAGCTAGAAGAACCAAATTTAAAAAAAGTTACTGCTGCGCTCGGATCAGAAAAAAGCTCCACATCAGAGCAGCAAGCTGAAAAAACACCAACATCAACACCAACCGGTGTTCTTTCTGCTATGACATTTGAGCCTGCTCCACCTAGAACGGGGTATAAATTTCCAGCAAAAGATGAGATGGCATCAGTTGTTGCATCTCCTTTAGCAAAAAGAATTGCTAAAGAGCAAGGGTTAGATCTTACTTCTGTTAGAGGTTCAGGACCAAGTGGTCGTATTATTGCAAAAGATTTAGAAACAGCGCAGAAAAAAGGTTTAATTTCTTACGGAGATGGAACCCCAAATCTTGCACCTGGAACGTTTGAAGAAGAGACGCTGACGCCTATTCGTAAAGTAATTGGAGATAGACTTCAAACCTCAAAAATGACGATTCCTCATTACTACATTACAGAGGAAATTCATGTTGATGCTTTGATAGAACTTCGAGCTCAACTCAAAGAAATGGGAATGAAGGTGACTTTTAATGACTTCATTCTACGCGCAACTGCTCTTACTTTGAGAAAACATCCTGGTGTTAATAGTGGCTACAACTCAAAAGACTCAAAAATCATACGCTTTAAAACTGTCGATATTTCGCTTGCTGTAAGTATTCCAGATGGATTAATTACTCCGATTATTTTTCACGCAGACTATAAAGACCTATTGCAATTAAGCGGAGAGGCGAGAGCGTTAGCCAAAAAAGCAAAAGAAAATCGACTCGCTCCAGAAGAATACCAAGGTGGTTCGTTTACTGTCTCAAATTTAGGGATGTTTGGTATTCATTCCTTTAAAGCTGTGATTAATCCTCCACAAGCCGCAATTCTTGCTGTTGGTGGTATAAAAGAAAAAGCTATCGTTAAAAATGGCCAAATCATAAGCGGTCATGTTATGTATGTAACAATATCTTTAGATCATCGGGTGATTGATGGTGCTGAGGGGGCTATGTTTTTACATACGTTAAAAAGATATCTTGAAAATCCAGCTAGCCTGACCATTTAATGCTTTAAAATTATCATTTTGAATTCCATGAAATCCTAATGACTGTATAATTGTTAAGAAATCACTAAGAGGGTGGCTTATGTTAAGTTCTGTCGTGACAGGAATGATTATCAATCCTATGCCAGTTGGTGTGGAAGAGAATGAAGATTTAATGAATAGATTTCATAAAATATCTTCTATTTCACCCATGCAAAATGCGGCAAGCTTTGTAAAATATACTACGCAGTCTTGTACAATTTTAGTCATTGTAATCTCTGAAATTTTCAAATCAATAGGACTTATCTTTAGTGAAAGTGTTTCCGCAAAGGAAGATGGAAAAAAAGAATTTATCAAGTGGAGTAAATCTGCTCTTTATTATTCTTGGGTCAGTTTTTGTTTGCCCTTCATATTTTTAGGTGGTTATGCAACAAAGTTTTGTAGAGAGCCTCTTGATAAAGCTCCCGTTCCTTTAACAGAGTTTTCAGCAAGAAGAAAGGCTTTAGCTTTGGAAGAGGAACTTTCAGATGTTAAAGGATTAGTAAATGCTAAGGAAAAAGAAGAAGCAGAAACAGCAGATCTTGTTGTTGCTCTTCGGTTACAAATGAGTGAATTTGGGGCAGGTAGACAAGGGCAAGCGGCTTTAACTCAAGAAGAATTAATAATGGCAGTCGCTCCAATTCTTCAGTCTGTAACAGAAGGTTTGCAAACACAGATCAATGCTCTTGAAGAGGAAGCACTAAGGCTTCGAGAAAGAGATGTAAATATTACAGCCCATGAAAGAGAGCTAGAATCAGAAGGAGCTAGAAATCGAGAAAGAATTATACAACTCGAGAGTCAGATCGAGCAAAATTCTAGCGTAGGAATGAGGGCTTTAATTAGAAGACTTGCAACTGAATCTAGGCAATCACAGGGAAGTGTGACAATAACAAGAGAAGAGCTTAATCGAGCGTTTAAAAAATAAACTAAAGCCATTTACGACGCTGAAAGAAGAAAAACGATCCAATCGAAGTTAAGATAATAAAGCCCATGATTAGTGCAAATGCCCAAGGGTTTTGTGCAAAGGGAAGATTGACGTTCATTCCGTAAATAGAAGCAATTGTAGTCGGAAAGTTTAGAATGATTGTGAGGGCGGTCAAAAGCTTGATTGTCTTGTTAAACTGGTTTGTGATAATCACTTGAACTGAATTTCTTAAAGATGAAATAATTCTAAGAGATAACCGGCAAAGATCTTCTGATTGTTCTGTTGCTAGGAGAAGGTCTTCTAAAAGCTCTTGGTCTCTTTCGTAGAGTATCGTAAATTTGCCCGAAAGAATCTCTTCAATGACTTCCTTGAGAGGCTGTAGAGAATTGAGCGATTGGTTTAGATTTTCTTCCTTACGCGTCAATTCTGTGATTTCATCATCAGACATTGTCGAAATATCTTTTTCTTGATTGATCACCTCTGCGCGAACTCTTTTTATTGCTAGCGTATACTCTTGAACGATTCTCATAAGAATATCGATAAGGAGCTTTGACTTCATACTTGTTGCAAGTGTCGATGGTTGAGAGAGCATCTTTTGAATAATGTGGCACGATGTTGGACAAATTGTTGTGATATGCGATTTTGAGATGATGATCGTTAGTGTTGCTGTATAGAGTCCAACTTCTTGTCTATAAGGAAAACGAACGTATACAACAAAGGCATCTTTTTGGATTCGCTCAATACGGGCAATTTCCATCATGTCAAGAGCATCAGCAATGTCTTTGATTTCAAGTTCTAGAACCTCTGACACATACTTGATTTCACTCATTGTTGCATGTTCAACATGAAGCCAAGAATCATTGATCAGTTTTTCAACTGCATGAAACTTTTCTTCGTTCTCATTTTTAAAATAATTAGTGTACATTATTTATTTCCAACATGTTAGACGAGTGTGCATCGATCTAATTTTACCATAGTTAAGAATCAAAAACTTCGCAAGAACTCTCTTGAATTTTCTGAGCCTCTAAAGTGTCGACCCTTTTCCTTAAGAGCTTTATTTGCTCTACATATTTATCAAGTCGATTAATATGAGCACTTCTTCTTCTATATTCGTTAATTGGCACAGCTGTTAATGCAGCCCCATAAAACCCAGGCTTATAGATTGATTTCCCAACTCCTGACTGAGCAGCAATAATTACTTGATCTTCAATGTGTAAATGACCAACTAGACCAGCTTGCGCTGCGATAATACAATTTTTTCCAATCTTTGTCGATCCTGCAATGCCAGCTTGAGCAATTATCAAAGAGTTTTCACCTATTTCTGTATTGTGGGCAATCATGACTAAGTTGTCTATTTTTACACCTTTTCCAATTCGAGTTGGTTTAAATCTACCACGATCTATTGTGGCATTGGCACCAATCTCTACATCATCTTCTAAGATCACAGAGCCAAAGTGGCGAATTTTTTGACTTTCGTTCTTTTCGTTTTGCGTGTAGCCATAACCGCAACCGCCGATTACTGCGCCTGGTTGAAGAATAACGCGGTTATGAAGAGTGCAGCCTTCTCTGATAACGGAATTTGGATGTAGGTAGCAGTCTGATCCTATTGATACTTCTGGTCCAATTGAGACGTGAGGGGCGATAGTAGTATTGTCACCAATAATTACATTGCGATCGATAACAGAATGTGGGCCTATTGAAACATTTTTTCCGATTTTAACAGTTTGGTGTACAACAGAAGTTGGATGGATTCCGATAAATCCTGAACGGGAAGCGTCGTGACAAAGGAGTTCAACTGCTTTTTGAAATGTTTCCGTTGGGTTTTTTGAAATAAGATAGTTTTTGTGATGTTTAAGCTCAAGTTTGTTGCTTACGCAAATAACACCCGCTTTGCTTTCTAAAAAATCCTTTAAAAAAGCATCATTTGCAAAGAATGAAAGTTCATTTTTTTGTGCACTTTTCAAATTGTCAACACCTTCGATAATCCACTCGGGGTCACCGTGCATTTCACAAAAGAGAGCTTTTGCAAGCTCTCTTAATATAAACTTTTTTCTCATACTCTATTAAGCTCTATTTAGTTGAGTTAGGTTTTTTAGAGTCTGCTGTTTTGGCAATGCTTGATTCTTTATCAAACTTCTTATTAAGTTCACCAATAATTTTGTCTGTAACTTCAAGTGCTGGAGAAAAGTGGAATGCAGCATCTTTGTTAATGATCAAAGTAAGTTTGTTTGATTGACCAACTTCATGAGAAGCATTTTCAATCAATTCATGCATAGACTGCATAAGTTTCATGTTTGCTTGTTGCATAACTTGGTAAAACTGACCCTGGTAGCGTTGCATTTCTTCGCCCAAAGTTTGAAATTTAATACGGAGTTCTTGTTCAGCTTCTGGACTTAAAGAATCAAGAAGATCTTTGTCTTGAAGTTTATTCGCTGTTTCACTCATTTGAGTGTCAAGGTCTTCAACAGCCTTTTGCATACGAGTCTTTAAAGATTCATAGTTTTCTTGTTCTTTTTTACCGTGTTTTGATTCCATAATACACTTTGCGAAATCAACAACACCAATGCTTGCAACTTTATCAGAAGCAAATGATGGAGCAGTCAAGAAAAGCGAGGCGAAGACAACAGCGGATGTGAGCAAATGTTTTTTCTTCATTAGATTAGGTTCTCCTAAAAAGTTTGTAAGATGCTCCTAGGGTATCATCCAAATGAGCTTTTGGTCAACTAACAAAAAGGTGCCAATAACAAGTTATTAGCACCCAACTGCAATAAAATTACTTTTTTCAATTAGAATTGGCCAGCCATACTGAAAAAGAGTCTTTGTTCTTGATCTTTATAGTCTGGGTTTATTGGATATCCATAACCGATAACAAATGGGAGTTGTCTACCAATGTCTAGTCTTATCCCTACGCCTGTACTCATTTTGACTTTGTCTATATCCCAAGGAGTTAGCGAAATAGAACCTGCATCAAAGAAGGTAAAAACATCAAGGGGTTTGAAAATATTTTGTGCATACTCTGCTGAAAATAGAGAGGATGATATACCACCGATTGGTTTTCTGTCGCCAAAAGAGGGGCCAACGCTACCAGGAGCATATCCTCTGATTGTTGCCTCACCACCGAGGTAGAAACGCTCAGCATTTGGAAAATCTTCTGCTCTTCCAAGCCAAAGTGGTTGGATAAACTTAAAGTCACCTTTAAGCTTGAATGTCCCTTTTTTCCAAACGGGGTAGTAGACCGAGTTGAAGCTCTGAAAACGTAGGAAAGGGAAATCAGTATATTCTTCTGTGTCTCTTACTAATCCAGCAAATTCGCTTTCAAAATTAGAACGAATTCCTCGTCTTGGTTTAAATATGTTGTCAGTTGAATCATATGCTGCAGTAGCTGCTATACCAGAAACAATACCAGCATTCAAATGTTCTTCTACAGCAACAGGAGGTGCGTCATTAGGAACTGCGAAAATAGAGTCTCTTACTCTGAATCTAAAACCATATGATAGTTTAGAAGTTAGGGGATAAGTGGCAGACATTGCACCACCAATAGCATGGATGCTATAGTTTCCATCAAAAACGTTTGTGTCATACATTACACTGCTTCTGTTGTAGTCAAAATCTACACCAAATCTCCATAGAGAGTCAAATAAGTATGGATCAAGCCAAGATACGTTTACACCGTATTCTCGTGCTCCAACAGTACCTTTAATTTGAAGGAATTCCCCGCCGCCTCTTAGTGCAGAAGGACCTTCAAACCAGAAGTTTCTAAGACCGCCAACATTAAAGTTGTTTTCAGTTAAGTCAACTCCACCAAAGATGTTGTCAGTAGAACTGAAACCCATAAAGAGGGAGGCATTACCTGTTTGAGCTTCATCTACTTCAACAATAACATCCCGGTATTCAGGAGCGCACATGTCTGAGTCGTCTGTTTTTGCTGCATAGATATTCACGTTTTTGAAATATCCAGTAGACATCAACCTTCTTTGAGAAGTTTTTATCTTGCGTGAATCATAGACTTCACCCGGCTCAAAATCAATGCTGTTAAGAATGACATTATTGCGAGTAGCGTGATTTCCTGAGACAATGACAAGGCCAATACGGTTTTGATCTGATTCTTCTATGTTGAAATTCACATTATATTCGTGTTCGCCTGGAATAACAGTCATTGTGTAGTCAACGTTGGTTTGTAGATAACCATCTTTAGTATAAAGCTCTTTGAGTCGTTCTTGAGCGCCACGAATTTTGTCAATAGAGTAAACATCGCCTTTTTTAAGCTCTGATGCTTTTTCTAACGTTTTTTCATCTTTTAAAGTGAATCCAGAGTAGGAAATCTTGTTGATGCTGTATTTTTCTCCACGATGCAATTCAATAACAAGAGCGAGTTTGTCTTTTGGACGATCTTCTATACGCATTTGTACGTGTGCATCTACATAGCCATTGTTCTGTAAATAGTGAACGATTGTTTGTACATCTGGATCAAAATCTTCTTCTTTAATTGTTCCTGATCCACTAATCCAACTTGTAAACATGTTGTATTTTTTTACACGGACCATTTCTTGAATGTCTGATTTTTCTGCTTTTGTAAACCCTTTGTATTCAATCGAACTTATACGACCCTTCGGACCTTTTATAACTTGAATTGTTACCATTATTTCGTTATCACTTGGATATTGCTCAACGATGTAGTCTACTTCAACTTTAAAGTACCCTTTTTTAATGAAATAGTCGCGGATCTTATTGATTGATTTGTAGAAATTCTCTTTGTTGTATGTCATTCCTGTTTTCAAGTCAGCTTCTTTAAGAAGCTTTGAGTCTTTTAGAGGAGACCCTTCGACATTAAAACGTGTGATTACAGGATGCTTTTTAATTTCAAGATGAATGACTAATTCGCCGTCAACTATCTTAAGTGAGGGTTCAACCCAATCGTATTCTTCTGTAAGACGCTTTAAATCTTGGTCAAAAAGTTCTTGATTAAAAGACGAATCAGTCTTTACACCCAGCATTTGAATGACAGCTGAACTGTCATCTCTTTCTCCTGGAGCTTGGTTTTTGAAAGATACGACAATTGATTTAACCTTCATTCCTTCATAGGGAATTTCAGGGCCACCGGCGGAAAATGCGGTATTTATATTTAATGTGCATATAAGGATTAGCGCCAGCTGCTTTAATCTATTCATCGTACACTTCACTCGCTTTGTTTTTTTAATGGCTCTAATGGTATGTGATCTCTTGAAAAAATGCAACAAGCAGATTAAAAAAACAAAGCGTATTGGAGATGGTGTAATTGCTTTGTATCAGTATTTAGAAATTGTTTTCATGGTCAATTAGAGAAGAATTTCTAAATAGGTTTAGTTAAGTTTATAGAAATTGAGGAAATAAATTTAAATGACGTAAGCAGGAAAAAATGAGTTAGATTAGATGGGCAACCTAGCTGAAAGTGCTTGTGAAAGGGTTCCACCGTCGATAAAGTCTAGCGAAGAACCAAGTGGCATGCCTAAAGCGAGGCGAGAAATAAGAATACCTAATTTTTCTAATTCACGTTTTAAGAAAAGGGCTGTAGCGTCACCTTCAACGGTTGAATCAAGCGCTAAAATGATTTCTCGTACTCCTAATTTTTCGATGCGTTCTCGGAGATGATCAAATTTCATTTCTTCGGGTCCGACTCCATCGAGAGGAGAAAGTAGGCCTGGCATTACGTGGTAGATTCCATTAAAAATCCCGGTGCTTTCGATGGCATAGATGTCCTTCGGTGAGCTTATGATGCACAACACCTTTTTATCTCGTCTGCCAGTGTTGCAAAAAGCACATTGACTCTCATCTTTTAAAGCCCCACACTCAACACAAGATGTTAAATCATTTTTTAAATGCGCGAGGGTATGAGCGAGATTTGAAAGGTCAGCATCCTTCCAATTAATAATTTGAAAAGCATACCGTTCTGCAGTCCTTTGGCCAACGCCAGGAAATTTTTTGAGAAGAGTGATGAGTCTTTGAAGGGGGATCGGATATTTCATGGTTTTTCCTCGTAAACCACTCTTTTTAACACTTTCTTTTTTTCAAGTCTATGAGATAAACTAGGTCAGGTTTGTTACCATTTAAGCATAGAGGAAAGAGAATGGCTTCTAAGAGCGCCTATATTACCCATACAGGTTCATATCTGCCTAGTAAGGTACTGACGAATGCCGATCTTGAAAAAATGGTTGATACAAATGATGAATGGATTGTGTCAAGAACGGGAATAAAAGAGAGAAGAATCGCTAGAAAAAATGAGTTTACATCTGAGATGGGAGCGATTGCTGCAAAGATTTGTCTTGAAAAAGCAAGGGTCGATGTTAAAGAAATTGATTTAATCATTGTGGCGACATTAACACCAGATCATACATTTCCTTCAACAGCTTGTCATGTTCAACGCGAGTTAAAGGCTGTCAATGCTGCAGCATTTGATATTCAAGCAGCTTGTACTGGTCTTCTTTATTCACTTGTTGTTGCCAAATCATTTATTGAATCCGGCATGTACAGAAATATTTTAGTTATTGGTTCTGAAAAGCTTTCTTCTATTGTTGATTATACAGATCGATCTTCTTGCGTATTGTTTGGAGATGGAGCGGCTGCTGTTTTAGTACAAAATAAGGGGCCTGGCTTAAGAATCTGTGATTATGATCTCGGAGCAGATGGAAAAGAGGCTGAATTACTTATTTTACCAGCAGGAGGGTGTCGAAAGAGGCCAACTGATGAAGGGGTAGAAGAAAAGGATCATTACTTACAAATGAATGGCCGGGATGTTTTTAAGCATGCTGTTAGACGAATGGAGCAATCCATGAAGATTTCACTTCAGAAAGCTTCAATTTCAACAGAAGAAATCGATTGGCTTGTGCCGCATCAGGCAAATATTCGTATTATTGATGCATTG
>CAYGJD010000012.1:0-52169 GCA_964350315.1 uncultured bacterium | reverse complement strand
CAACAAGAGGAATAGATCTTCTTTTGCCGATCTCTTGAAGAACTTGAATGATAACTTCTTGCTTTTTCGTTTCCGTTTGTATCTTTTGCACTAGCCAGCTTTCTGAATCAATCCCGTCTTCTTTAAAAGCTTCATTTTTCATTTGATGACGTGAAATTTCTAAAAAATAATCATCCCCAAAAATTTCCTGCATGAGTGAAATCTCAGCTTCAACCTCATCAAGTTTTTCCTCTACAATGAGTGATCCTATTTTTGAATAAAAAGGACCGGACAGGCAAATTAACCCATTCGAATGTTGCTCTAACATTTTCATATCAATTCTTGGAAAATAATAGAAACCTTCCAAAAATGCGTGCGATGAAAGCTTACATAGATTTTGGTAACCTACCTCGTTCTTTGCCAATAAGATCAATGGATAACCCGCTGGGGAACCGTACACTTTCTTCTTTTCAGTCGAATCACCAGGGGCGATCATCATCTCACACCCTATAATTGGTTTGACTGAGTTTTTCAAACAAACATCATGAAATTCTACAACGCCGTACATATTGCAAAAATCTGTCAGAGCGCAAGATGTAATATTAAATTCATTGCATTTTCCTACGATGTTTTGTGATGAAAGTGTGGAATCTAAAATTGAATATTGTGAATGAAGATGTAACGGAATGTATGACATATAAGTTTATACCTAAAAATGTGAGAGAGTTGCTTCAGACCAAAATCCTAGCTGACACTAGTTTTTCCCTTTAGACTTATTCGTCATTTTTTTTCCACTTGATCGACCGATAGAAACTTCTCTTACCATTTTATCAACTTCTTCACTAGGACCAGAAGAGGCAATTTTTGTATTGCTATTGCCCGATCCTTTTATTCCTTTATCATCTGTTGGAAAATTTTGTTTTCTTTTTGTATTCCAAAGAGGGATTAAGCAAAGAGTTGAAATAAGCGCACATGCCGTCAAGACGACAAAGAAAGTTTCCCATCCATAATCTTGAGTAATCTTTCCGAACGGATATCCCGCAGCAGCTGCACCAAAGTATGCAAACCATCCGATAAAACCCGTTGCGGTACCAGCAGCCTCTTTATGAGACAATTCAGCTGCAGCAACACCTATAAGCATTTGTGGCCCGAACACAAAAAAACCTATAGCAAACATTATAGCTGAGGCAAAGACAATTCCACCAACAGGAACAAGCCAAAAAACGGCCACAGCAGATGTCACAAAAAGTGCAAAAAGTGCATTAATAGGCCCTCTTCTACCACCAAAAATTTTATCTGAAAACCAACCTGCAGCTAAACTTCCTAAAAAACCACCCGCTTCAAAGAAAAAAATACAAGAAGCAGCCGCTATCTCAGAAAAGCCTTTCTTCTCATACAAGAAGAGTTGACCCCAATCATTTACTGCAGTTCTTACAATATAAACAAAAAAGTATGCAATCGCTAGAATCCAAATATATTTATTTTTTAAAACAAATTCAAAAAGTAATTGTCTTCTAGAAATCGTTTTATCACTTTCATCATCTTCTGAAAGTTCTTTTTCTTTTCCAAGCTTAAATCGATACTTCTCAATTCCCGGCAAACCTAATGATTGAGGTGTGTCGCGCAATCGGTTTATCAAAAATAAACCAACAATGATACACATAATCCCTGGCACGTGCATCGCCATTCTCCAACCAAACATTTGGGCTATCACAGCCACCACGAGAGGAATTAGCGCTCCACCGACATTATGAGATGTATTCCAAAGCCCCCACCATGTTCCTCTTTCAGACTGAGAATACCAGTGCGTTAAAAGACGAGCGCACGGAGGCCACCCCCATCCTTGAAACCAACCATTTAAACCCCACAAGAGAGCAAAGAAAAAAATTGAAGACGACCAGCCAAATAAAATATTGAAGACACCCGTCAATATCAATCCTATCCCCATGAAATAACGAGGATTAGACCGATCTGACATAATTCCGCTTACAAACTTACTAATTCCATAGGTCATGTAGAGAATACTGCCTAAGATTCCCAAATCTGTTTTGGTAAACCCTAAGTCGGCAATCATTGATGGCATTACAAAAGTAAAACTTTTTCTTGTTAAATAGAAAAAGGCATAGCCAATGTACATCGAATAAAATATACGGAATCGCCAATATCTATATTCTTTTTTAACACGCGCTTCATCGCGAATAGTTTCCTTAAACGGAGCGTGATTAAAAAAGTTAAATATGCCCAAAAGGACTCCTGATTTACTTGCAATACATAGCTTGGATCTCAGATCTAAGCTGATATAATACGAGCTATTAAGCTCGATGTCAACTCATTTCTAAACAAGGGAAAAGGTAATTCTTTTTTTATATTTACTTGAAGTAGATCCGAGTATAAAATATTGTTTATGGGAAACATTTACAATTCTCCTGAAGATTTTGATAAGTCTGATCCAGAAAACATTAAAATACAGACACTCTTTCCTGATAAAGAGACACGTATTATTACGTACAAAAACATACGTTTTCTCTCTGACATGCTGGCCTATTTCTTTATTCTTGAGTTATTGGAAGAATTAACAGAAGATTTTTTAGGCAAAAGAAAAGAAAATAAACAAGTTTGCGAAAAGACTTTAATCAACCTTTTAAAATCCTTTTGCTCAAAATTCGAAGTGCTGATGGATCATAATGAAAGTCAAAACTACAAGTTTGTTCAATCTCTTTCTGAACTTTGGCATCAAACGATAGAATATATCAACGATTCTGACCTTTTAATGCAGCCGCCTAAACATATTGAAACACTGAAAACAGTAATGAAGCAAATTTTTCAATACCCAAAAAAGAGTGAGCACACCTTTGGTTTCTATCTAAACGAATATGCTGGTGAAAAATGGCTCCCTTTTCCTTTTATGGATCTTCTCTCTAAGCTTCACGAAGATGCAGTTTTGAATGGCCCCAAGAGCATCCTCTATGATTGGCATCGCACTTTAAAATTGATCTTAGAGCCCATGTTAGAGAAAGATTAATTCCTTGCAATCTAACACCTCAATTCGGTATTTTTTACCCTATGAATTACAAGAGAGTAAAGGGATGTTACGACATCCACACAGGCGCAGATGATGCATGGAGAGAGCCTCTCCTTTGGAACACTGTAGAAAGTGCAGCAAGAGACGTTGCTTTTAGATATGCCCTATCTGAAATACGCACCCCTGTTTTTGAACATACAGATGTCTTTTTAAGATCTGTTGGAGAAACAAGCGACATTGTATCAAAAGAAATGTATTCATTCCTTGACAAAGCCAGTAGGTCACTAACTCTACGACCAGAACTCACAGCCCCTGTTATTCGCGCTTTTATAGAAAATTCTCTCCATCAAAAAGGAGTGAATAGACTTTTTTATATTGGACCATGTTGGCGGTATGATCGTGCTCAAAAGGGTCGCTATAGACAATTCAATCAATTTGGCATCGAACTTATAGGCTCTCATGATGTTTCAACTGACATCGAAGCGATTTCAGCTCTTCTTGAGTTTTATCGCATAGTGGGCTTAAAAAACCTCACTCTACTTATTAACTCGATCGGTGACCAATCTGTACGAACCACATTTTCTTCGGCGCTTCAAGAACACTTTACCCCTTTAAAAGAAAAGCTTTCAGAAGATAGCCAAAGACGGCTAATTGAAAATCCCATGCGCATAATTGACTCAAAAGCTCCTGAAGACATCGCGCTTGTTAGGAACGCCCCAAACATTTCTTCATTTTTAACACAAAAGCAAAAAGACCATTTTTCAGCGCTATGTGGCATTCTTGATGAATTAAAAATCCCCTACAAAATAGACTACAATCTTGTTCGAGGCCTCGATTATTATTGTGACACAGTATTTGAAGTCGTTGCAAATGATGATTCTGCTGCGCAGAACACTCTTGGAGCAGGCGGCAGGTACGATAATCTAATCGCTCAAATGGGTGGCCCTGATCTCCCTGGCATTGGCTTTGCTACAGGAATAGAACGAGTTATCCAAAATTTACTCTCCCAACAAAACGAACCTGTATTTAATGAAGGCCCTGAGTTCATTCTTATTGGTTTGAGCGAGAAGTGTAAAAAATATCTTTTACCTCATTTATTTACATTGAGACAAAGAAAACACAGCTCTTTGCTTTACCAGGGCGGCTCTAACATAAAAAAAGCTCTCGCTTACGCAGAAAAGATTCAGGCAGAATATGCCGTCATCCTCGGAGACGAGGAGCTAAACAATTCTAAAATAAAAATAAAACACCTCTCAACAAGAGAAGAAATGGAACATCCAATCTCCTATCTAAATGAGATTTCTAAAAGGATACCGACATGAACTCACAAAAAGAAAAAACCTTCCACATGACTTCGATGAGAACTCATCATTTAGGAAAACTTAGAAAAAGCGACACAGACAAAATTGTTTCATTATGTGGATGGGTACACCGCAGACGCGACCACGGCGGCCTAATCTTTATTGACTTGCGCGACAGATACGGACTAACCCAGCTAGTCTTTGATCCAGAAATAAACAAGCAAGCCCATGAACTTGCTGCAGCCCTTCGTTCTGAATGGAACATTTCCATTGAGGGCCGAGTAAGAGCGCGTGCTGAGGGAATGACAAACGAAAAACTAGCTACTGGTGAAATTGAAATAGAAGTTCTAAAACTATCCATTTTTTCAAAGTCAAAAACTCCCCCTTTTTCTATCTGCGATGAAGACATTGATGTAAATGAAGACCTCAGGCTCACTTACCGTTATTTAGATATCAGACGCGGAACTTTAATTGAAAAAATAGCACTCCGCCATAAGATCGTTAAAACAATTAGACATTTTTTTGACGAAAAAGATTTTTACGAAATTGAAACACCTATCCTAACTAAATCAACACCTGAAGGCGCAAGAGACTACGTAGTTCCTTCAAGAGTTCATGAAGGAAAATTTTACGCACTTCCCCAGTCACCTCAGTTATTTAAACAACTTCTTATGATTTCCGGAATGGATCGTTACTATCAAATTGCTCGTTGTTTTAGAGATGAGGATTTACGTGCAGATAGACAACCTGAATTCACTCAACTTGACGTTGAAATGAGCTATATAGATCAAGAAGACATCATCAACATCATAGAAGATCTAATGATTTCTATTTTTGATTCATGCTTGGGAATCAAGCTTATCCGTGGATTTCGGCGCATGACATACCACGAATGCTTGGAAAAATACGGCACTGATCGACCTGACTTGCGCTTTGGAATGGAATTTCATCACCTATCAGACATCGCAGAACAATCTGATTTTTCAGTTTTTAAAGAACAAGTTGCAGCAGGCGGCGTTGTTAAAGGCATCTGCGTAAAAGATGGCGCACGCTTTTCAAGAAAAGACATCGATGATTTCACTGTTTTTGTTGGAAAGCTAGGCTTAAAAGGACTCGCATGGATGAAGATGGGAGAAGATGGTCCCTCTTCAAGCATCGTTAAATTTTTTAACGAAGACCTCCAAAAACAAATCGTAACGCGTATGCACGCAAAAACAGGCGACCTTCTCCTCTTTGCTGCAGCAGACAAAGACACCGTTAACCAATCACTCGACCATCTAAGACGACATATTGCAGACTTGATGAACCTCAAGACTAAAGAGCAATGGGAGCTTTTATGGGTGGTTGATTTCCCTCTTTTTGAAAAAGACAAAGAAACTGGAGCCCCAGCAAGCGTCCACCACCCCTTTACATCTCCAAAAAAAGAAGATATTCCACTGCTTTCCACAGACCCTTTTAAAGTCCGCTCTAACGCATACGATCTCGTTCTAAACGGCTTTGAGCTAGGCGGGGGATCGATCAGAATACATGACGATCAACTACAAAAACAGATTTTTGAATTACTTAATCTTACAGAAGATGACATCAATCAAAAATTTGGATTTTTCATAAACGCATTGAAATACGGCACCCCCCCTCATGGCGGAATCGCCTTTGGCATAGATAGAATTGCAATGACACTCACACATGCAACCTCTATTCGTGATGTTATTTCTTTCCCTAAAACACAACGCGCCACAGATGCAATGATGGACTGTCCAAGCGCTATTTCTAAACATCAATTGGATGAATTACATGTTCAAGTAAAGAAATAACACCTCTACAACTATATATAAGGCTCCTAGAGCACTAAGAATCTAGATAAAAAAAGAGTTGGATAAAAATCTTAAGAACTATACATTGGTCCTACTAAAAAGGAGAACATTATGAAAAAATTTGTAGCAACTTTTGCATCGATATTCGCACTGACATCGAGCTTTGCATATGCTATTGACCAAAACACTGATAAAAAACAAAGCACCCCCTTAGAAGCAGAAAAAATTGCACAAACTCCTGAACCTAAAGTAGAACAAGATGTTCGCAAGATCTCAAAAGCATTTGGACATATTATTGGCCAAAACTTGGAATCACTTGGCCTAAATTTTGATTTAAAAGAAGTTATCTTAGGAATTGAAGAGTGCATCAAAGGAGAGTCTTCTCCTCTAACAGAATCAGAATGCATTCAAGCAATCTCTCTAATGCAAGAAAACGCCTTTCAAGTTCAATGCGATGAAAATTTAAAACTAGCAGAAGAATTCCTTACAAAGAATGCGAAAGAAAAAAATGTTGTTGTCGTTGAAAAAGGAAAACTTCACTACGTATTGCTTCAAGAAGGACAAGGCACAGAAGTTAAGCCACACGATTCTCCTATGATCCGTTATGTAGGTAAATTTATTGATGGCAAAGTCTTTGGCGAATCTCAAGAAGATGAAGTTATATCTTTAGACGAAACAATCTTAGGATTTAACAAATCAATTGTTGGAATGAAAGAAGGCGAAAAGAGAAGAATCTACATCCACCCTGAATTTGGGTATGGAAAAGCTGGATTTTTACCTCCAAACTCTCTTCTAACATTTGAAATTGAAGTTGTAAAAGCAAACGCACCAAAAGCTGAAGAGGCTGTAGTTTCTGCTACATCTCAAACGCACGGGAACTTACAACAGTTTGATGACCACGCTGAAGAAATTGCTACATCTGACACATCATTTGATGGCATCAGATAGTTTTATTCGGTAGAACAGGCTCAAAAAGCGTATAAACACTCTGTAAAGAGCGGTCTTTTTCTCCTCCCAGAGACCGCTCTTTTCTTTTCCCCTTCTGAACACAAAAGAGAACTCTAAATGCACAACATAGACATCACCTTGTTCAATCCTGAAATTCCTCAAAACACTGGGAATATAGTCAGAACTTGTAAAGCAACAAACACTCCTCTCAATTTAGTAAAACCTTTAGGATTCGAGTTTAACGACCGGAAGCTGAAGAGAGCTGGATTAGATTACTGGGCAGACGTGAGCATCAAACTCTCGACAATTGATGAATTTGAACAGCAGATAGAAACAAGCACAAAACCTGTTTATATTTTCACTAGTAAAACAAAGAATTCGTTTTGGGATGTAGATTATTGCGAAGGGGCAACTTTAATCTTTGGTAGCGAGTCAAAGGGGCTACCAGAAAAATATTACTCTCGTTGGGAAAGTAAACTCGTTACCATACCAATGTTTGGCGATGCAAGATGCTTAAACCTCTCTAACGCAGTAGCTATTGCTTTATATGAAGCACTAAGAAACAGTCGAAAAACTCTAGTCGCCAAATTATAGATTGGTTTCAATCATCTCTTTTATGCTTTGCTTATCTTGTAAACCGATAAAGCTATGAACAACCTTACCGTTTTTGAAAAACAAAACTGTTGGAATAGAGCTAATTTTGAAGGTAGCGGTAAAATCTTGAAACTCGTCTTCTTCAACATTAACTTTATGAATTGAAAAATTACCTGAACCTTCTGATTCAATTTGATCAAGGATAGGAGTTAGTTGTTTACAAGGACCACACCAATCAGCGTAAAAATCAACTATCGTGAGGACTGTTCCAGATATTTTTTCTTGAAGGTCTGCTAATGCAATTTGTGTTACGGCCATTCTAAGTCTCCTAAATATGCTTAAGAGACCATTTTATCAAACCTTGGTTTTATTCTCCAGATAAGTCTTTGATCTTTGCGAGAACTTCTTCAGCACCATAAATCCCCACAAGCTTTTCTTTCACTATCCCATTTCGCACAAACAATAGAGTTGGGATCATGTCAACCTTCTGACCAAGAAAAATACCGCTCGGATTATCTTCTACATGAATTTTATAAACAGGACTCTGTGAACTACGCGCAATGTTTTCAACAATTGGAGCAAAAGCTTTACACGCCCCGCACCATGTAGCTGAAACTAAGATCGTTTTAAACCCTGGATCTACTAACACTCGTTGAAGAGATTCACTAGTCAAAGTTGTCAGTTCCATAAACACCCCATTTTTTTATTTTATTAATATTATTAATCTATAATAACACTTATCAATTTTTAATAGAATCTAGCACAGAAGAACTGAAGACCATTTATTCTAGACAACTCAACTCTAGTTCTGTTAATTTAGGTTTTTATGATTTAAACGTTTGGAACCATGAAAACTGCTATATTTGCCAATGGGAATGTCGATGATTACAGTATGATCGCTCATAAAGTAAGCACATATCAAACTATTGTTGCTGTTGACGGCGGGCTAAAGCACTGCTTTGCTCTTGAGATCATCCCTCATATTATTATCGGAGACATGGACTCATCCCCCGTTGACCTAAGCGACTCGTTTTCTAGCGTTAAGGTTGTGAAATGCCCAAAAGAAAAAGATGAATCAGACCTTGAGCTTGCAATTGATTATTGCAACTTTGAGATCTCTCCCCACGTATCGATTTTTGGTGGCTTAGGAGGGTATACAGACCACACACTTGCCAACTTGTTTATATTAAAGAGGTACCAAGAAGAAGAAATTCACTTTGTTACAGACAATGAAATAATCTTTGCACTCAAACCTGGTCAACAAACAGTCGAATGTCCTGCTGGATTTTCAACAGTTTCCTTTCTTCCGCTCTTTGGAGAAGTTAGTGTAACACGTTCTAAAGGATTAAAATGGGAGCTGACAGACACAATCATTGACTCTTCCTATTATTCACTTTCAAATCGTTGTGAAGAGGGCTCTTTTGAAATCACCTTAGAAAAAGGGCTGCTTGTGTGCTCACTTTCAAACAGATGAAACAGTAGTTTTTTGCAGCCAGCAACCTATCGAAATCTATAAGGTTAAAATAACACTTTTTTAAACCGCTTAGGTTCTTTTAAAAGTATCTTTCATTTCCTGGATACGGTCTTTTAAGTCCTTAAGCATTTCGCGTTCTGCCTCTCTTTTCGAAGGAAATCTACTCTCGTAATCTTTCCAATAGAGCGGCTTACCATACACAATAGAAATTTTACCCCAAGGCTTAGGAAACAAATTCCCCCGCTTCCAAGATTCATACGCACCATCAATGTATGTTGGAGTTATTGAACACTTTGTAAGAGCCGCCAAAACTGTTACCCCTCTTTTAAAAGGAAGCAGCTGATTATCTGGACTTCTTGCTCCTTCCGGGAAAATTAAAACGTTTCTCCCCTCTTTTAACAATGAAACTATCATTCGAATTATCTTAGAATCAGTAACATCATTTGCAACAGGATGAACATTCATTCTTGGGAGGAACCAACCAATAATTGGAGCTTTAAATAGATAATCAATCCCAAGCGCGTGCATTTCACAAGGGCAAGAAATCCCTGCTGCTGGCGGATCAAGGAAAGAGGAGTGATTTGGAGCAACAATCGTCGCACAGTCATCATCTAGTGGAAAATTTTCTAAGCCATAAACTTTTAAACGATAGAAAACCTTATATATGACCGTTGTTAACAAAAATGAAAGCTTGTAGACTAAATTTGTTTGAGCGCGCCTATCGCCCATAAGCCATTTCCAAACAATGTTTGGCTTACGCGGTCTTCTTGATTTTGCGATTTTTACAATCATATTCACCACCTGTGTGATATTTAATCCTGTAGTATCTATGGATTGTGCATCAACAGCACGCTGCATGGGAGAGTGTTCGCGTTCTCTGTCCCGCTTATCTCTTTCTTGTAATTCTTTCTTAGTATCCTCTAACGTAAAATCATCACTCTTTTCTGGGTTTTTCAATTTCAATTCAGTAAGTCTTCGTTTTGCCCTTTCATCTAAAGAGGCTATCAAATAAATCTTGACTGAAGCCTTAACAAAAACAACCTTCCCCGCATCTCTTCCTTCAACAACTATGCTTTTCTGATCTGCAATCTTTCTTTGTATTTCTGTTGCATAATTGCGGACTTCTTGAATCGTAGCTACTTTTGATGCTAATTGAGATATTTGGGGAGAGCGAATTTTATTATTAATTATGTTGTTATTCAATTTATACAGGGTTCTGTTTTTCGTTACATCAACAACATATTTAATTTCACCCAGCCGTGGAACGAACGTTTTGAAATCGTTTTCATTCCATCCATTTTCATCACACCAAACTGCAATCGCGCGGTAGATCGCTCCAGTATCTAAATGTTCAAATCCCAATTTTTTTGCAACTTCTCGCGCAACAGTAGACTTACCTGAAGCAGAAGGTCCATCAATAGTAATTATTATGTTGCGATCAAGCACATCACAATGTTTCTTCATGCTGGCATCGTCCTAAGAAATAAATATACAATTGGTATCGTAAATAAAAGTGAATCGAGCATATCAAGAACACCTCCAATACCAGGAATGTTATTGCTGTCTTTCACGTTGGCATCCCTCTTCAATAAAGATTCTGCCAAATCACCTAACTGACTGAAAACTCCGATCAATCCTCCTAAGATAATTGCTTGCAGCAACGTCAAATGAAATAAATTCATAGGAGTCATGCTTGAAATCCACCAGAAAAAAAGACTCACAAGAATAGCTGAAAAAAATCCAACAACAGCACCTATTAAAGTTTTCTTTGGACTCAAGTGCGGAGCAAGCTTACTTTTCCCCCACATTTTTCCAGAAAAATAGGCTCCAACATCAGTGATTTTAGTAACAATAATTAAATAAGCAACCCAGACTCTACCATCAACAAAGAGGCTTGAAATTGATGCCGGGTATAAAATTCTTAACATTAAACCAAGAGGAACAACTACATAAAAGACAGTAAACAAACAGGTCGGTATGTTTACAAGAGCCCCTTCAATCTTAGCAAAATAATAGAAAAAAATAGCAAAAAAAGCTGCAGTAACAACCATTGCAGATGCTATAGAGACACTGAAATGCAGAATTGCCATATAATTCGCAAAGATAAAAAAAGCTGCAACTATTGCAAGCAACCAAAAAGGGAGAAAAATATTTTTTGTTTTTAACATCCCTAGATATTCCCAAATAGCAACAATCGCTAATGCCGCAATAGAAACAAATATCAAGAACTGTATGATATTATTTTGAGCAAAATAAATCAGCGAACCCACTAAAACCACTAAAATGCTTGACAGAACAAGTCGATTCTTTAAATCGACAAAATTGGCCATCATACCCCTACTCTCCTTTCCCTCTTCTGAAATTCATGAATTGCATCAAAAAAATCTTCTTTCGTAAAATCAGGCCATAAAGTTTTTGTAATATAAACCTCCGCATAAGAAATCTGCCACAACAAAAAATTACTGATTCGATTTTCTCCACTTGTTCTTATCAACAATTCCGGATCAACAAAAGCACTCGTGTCCAAATAAGAAGCAAACATTTCTTCACTCAACTCTTCACTTTTAAACTTTTTTTGTGAATAATCAAACAAGAGTTTTTTCACAGCCCTTGTCATTTCAGCCCTTCCTCCGTAATTCAGAGCCAAAACCAAAATGATTTTATTACAATGGGCTGTCGCCTGTTTTGCCTTTTCAAGAGCATTTCTTACCCCAGGTGGAAACTTTTCAATAAGACCTATAGACTCTAATCGAACTCCACTTTTAACCATTTCAGAACGCATTTTAATTAAATATGCTTCAAAAACTTCCATTAAAATATTAATTTCTTTTTTAGGTCTTTTCCAATTTTCAGTTGAGAAAGCGTATACAGTTAAAATTTTCACCCCAACTTCGCAAGCTCCCTCCAAAATCGTCATCAAAGTTTCAGCACCCTTCCAATGCCCTTGCTCAGCAGGAACTTTTTTAAGTTGTGCCCATCTTCTATTGCCATCCATAATAATTGCAACATGCTCTGGAATTCGCTCTTTGTGTAGCAATTCAATTTTTTCCGCAAGCGAGCGGTCACAAATGTTTTGTGTCATATGTATGATTCTTCAGTGTTATTCAATGGCAATTAAAAAAATATTGCTCCATTGTATCACTTTTACTTATTTCGCGCGAACATTCGATGTTTTTTTTACTTAATATGATAAGAAGCCTAGAATTGTTGCAAGGAATTGCAAAGTAAGGTATTATTTTCTTCAATTAAAACTTGACTTGGGGAAAGACTAAAATGAAAAAACGAAAGGGTTTTCAGCTAGCAATAATCGTGTGTGTCTCTCTGCTAGCACTTTACAACATCTTACCGACAATCTTCTTCTATGCAAAACCCTTAAACGAAGAAATCAATGAAAAATCTGCTAAACAAATTTCAATTTCTATGTTGGAGCGTGTTAACAAGCTAGAGCCAAATTGTCTAGAATGGATCAATTCTTTCAATACTCTCATTGGCGTGAACCCCCTCAAAGTCTCCCCAATTAAAAAGAATCCTCAGCTAATCGAATTGCAGTTTTCTTCGAATGCAGACGCAACAAAATTCAAAAAATACCTCCCGCAAGCAGGACAACTAATTCCATTCTATCCAGCTCAACTAACTCTTAGCGAGGACGATTCTGCAACAATCCATCAAGCAGAAGAAGAATCAGACTCTCACATCGTACATGTACAAAGAAAAATTCCTATTCTCTTTAACACAGAACAACCTGATCAATATTTCTCTTATTCAAAAATGTATCGCGAAAATGGCGAACCAACAAAAGACTACCTTGCAATTTTAGAGGACCGTTTATTTCAATTTGCACTTAGCATTAGCGGCCCCTCAGACGACGCTGGGTATGTCGTAGCAAGCCTGGAAGGAGTTGGCACACCAAGATCAGATGAATTTTTATCGATGCTCTCACAAACGATCCTGACCATTGACCGGGTATTTTCTGGCTATCCAGAAATCACAAAACGATTTTATAGCCGCCTAATGCAAGGCCCTATCAGCAACAAATCTAATACAACAACCAGGCTAATTGAAGCTTTTAACTCTCTGAAAGACCGCCTTCAACTTGAACGAATCTCTCTTGAAACAAAAAGTAACGAAAAAAATCAAACAGAAGAAACTGTAGTCGCAACACAAATTTCCACATTAAAAGGGAAAGAAGAGCGAATTCTTAAAACGATTACAACGATTAAAATGCATCAAGACGCTTTTGTTAGCTCTCCGACTCCTTGGAAATCAGAAGAAATAGAAGGTGAAATCACTAAAACGTTTTCAACTTTAAATAAAGATAAAGTCTATCAATTAAGCTTTGGAAAAACAGATCCCATTTTAGAATCTATCAACATCGATCTACAAAAGCAAACATTCACTTTGAAGTTGAAATCAGACATTTTAGCTCTAAAGAAAAAGTATGAACAAGATCCGAACTTCAAAGATCGCGCAGATGGACTTAATCAATTAATCTATGGGAAAATCGCTAAAATTTCTAGATGGACTGATGAAGAACTTGTTCCTGTAGGCCAAGACTACGTTGTTAAATTAAAAAATCTCCCTAACAGCACGAGTTTCATAGCTTTAAAGCTTTCTCAAGTTGCAAAAGCACAGTATGACCATACAAAGCATATGCTACTTGAAATGTGGAGCCCTTCCTCTGTCGACTTGAAACGAGAGTCATATCCAATAATTGGATGGTCTGAGTATCAAAAACTTTCAGGCGCTAAAAAGAATTTCAACCTTGTGCTTTATGCCCCAAGTATAGATTCAAAAAATCCTTCCGCAGGGTTCAAAGCAAATTCAATTTATGTAATTGCAAAAGACTTAGGGAAAATCTATCGAAAATTCCAGGACGATCCTTACTCAAAAGAGGCTAAAACTGCTGGAGAAGATTTTGATAGCTTAGCAAAATTGTTACGCTCAAATGGTTTTTCAGGATATCCTGGAACAACTTACCCTCTATCCTCACAGTATGCTGACGATTATATTTTTGAAGCTTCTGATTTCTTTCTCCCATTACTAAAAGCAACTAGAGAGAATTTTTCAGTTCATGGAACTAAAAAATGGGCAGTACTTGAACTTTCCGATCAAAAAGAGAGACTACTTACTTTAAATAGAATTGAGACTGAGGAACATCAAGAACTTCTTAAATGGAAAGATGAATATAACGCTGCACAATCTGATCCAACAAATAGAAAAAAATACGATGTACCAAAGCCAACTTCAAATGTTCTTTTAAACAATCTTCAATTGAGCACGAAAAAATATTTCCGTGGCGACGAGAGAAAAATCCTACATTGGGGTCTTGATCTAAAAGGTGGCAAAAACGTTCAAGTTGCACTAAGAGATGCTAACGGAAAAATTGTTACAAACGAAGCTGACATCAAACAAGGCATTAACGAACTATACAATCGCGTTAACAAAATGGGTGTGTCAGACGTTAGTATTAGACAAGAAGGCTCCAATATTTCACTTGATTTTCCAGGAGCAGAGAACATTTCAGCATCTGACCTTGTAAAGTCTTCTTCAATGGCATTTCATATCGTCAATGAAAAATTCTCTCCTGCAAGCCCTTCAATCGGCGCAGAAGCCGATCAATTTTTAACAGAAGTTTGGAATGAAGCTGTCGTTACTGGGAAAAAAAGCGTAGAAGAAATCAATCGAATTGCTTGGTCTCATTTATATGGCGACTCCATGGATGGAGACGCTCCTAACCCAAGAAGCGAGGCTGCAAAAGCTGTTTATGAAAATGGGTTAAAAATAATGAACCCATATGAGCCAGACATCTCTAGCGAATTCAATGATAAAATAAGCAAAATCTCGATGTATCGTGGAGAGTCATATACTGACTGGCACGGACAGTCGCACCCCCTAATGATTACATTTAAGAACATTGCTCTTGAAGGTTCAAATCTTGAAAACGTACATTCAAGCTATGATCCATCAAAAGGGAACTTCATAGTTTTTGAAATCAAGGGGTCTCAAACTTTACCAAACGGCTCGCGCATACACCCGAGAAACAATTTATACACTTGGACCTCAGCATTTTCAAAAGATAATGTAGCAGGAACGCCTTATGAAATGTATTCACGCGGCAACGGCTGGCGCATGGCTGTGGTCTTAAATGGCTATATCGTATCAGCTCCTGTTCTTGAAGAACCGATTAAGCAAAACGGATCTATCTCAGGACAATTTACTCAAGCAGAGATAAATCGCCTAGTTTCTGATTTAAAAGCAGGCTCACTATCTTTTGCTCCGCAAGTATTATCTGAAACTAGCGTTAGCCCCGAACTTGGAATGAAAGAACGCGCACAAAGTATCGGCGCAACAGCTATCGCCCTACTGGCTGTAATCGCAATGATGGTTGGATACTACCGCTTTGGAGGGGTTATTGCCTCTATTGCAGTGATCTTTAACTTAGTGATCATCTGGGCCACATTACAAAATATTGGAGCGACGATAACAATAGCAATGCTTGCTGGGGTTATCTTAACGCTTGGTATGGCTGTTGATGCAAACGTCCTTGTCTTTGAAAGAATTCGAGAAGAATTTGCGAAAACTGGAAAACTACAAGTTGCCATCAATGCTGGGTATCAAAAAGCATACTCTGCTATTATTGACTCAAACGTTACAACAATCATTGCTGCCATTATCTTACTGAATTTTGATTCAGGCCCGATCAAGGGATTTGCCGTCTCTTTAATTGTTGGTATTGTTTCATCAATGTTCACTTCATTATTTATGACGAAGTACTTTTTCTCAACTTGGGTACAGAGGGGGAAAAACAAAAAACTCACAATGGCCAATTGGATTCACCCAAGAAATTGGAATTTCCTAAAGTATGGAAAACTAGCCATTATCTCTAGCGTTATCATAGTGATGCTTGGAAGCTTCTTTCTTTTCCAAAAGAGAGCTACGATTCTTGGCATGGACTTTACAGGTGGATATGCTGTTAATATCGAAATGAAGCAAGATGAGAAAATCGACTACAAACAGTCTATAGAAACTGCTCTAATGCAATCTGGAGCCTCATCACAAGACTATTCAGTAAGACAACTAGTTCCTTCCAACCACCTAAGAATTTTCTTCTCTACCAGCATGAATGAATATGGTAGGCCCTTTTTTGACATGCCTATTGAGATTAACGTTAAGTCAATAACAGCCTTAACATACGAGACAAACCCTCGTTTAGTTTGGCTTGTTGATGCTCTAAATAAAGAGGGACTATCGCCTACTGAAAAATCACTGACGCAACTTGATCAAAATTTCAAAAGCATAAGTGGACAAATGTCGAGTTCTATGAGAAATAATGCCATTTATGGATTACTCTTAGCTCTTGCTGCAATATTGATTTATATCACACTACGTTTTGAATTTACTTATGCAATTAGTGCAACCATTGGAATCGCATTTGACGTTCTTATTACTCTTGGACTAATTGGAATTTTACATGTATGTAGGATTCCCGTACAAATCGACCTTAACACTATTGCTGCTCTTATGACTATTGTTGGATATTCTTTAAACGACACGATTATTGTTTTTGATAGAATACGTGAAGACATCGCTACTAAGCAAAAAAGGCCATTTAAGCGCATCGTTAATGATGCATTGAATGTAACCTTAAGCAGAACAGTAATGACCTCACTAACAACTCTTTTAGTCTTACTTGCCCTTGTTTTCTTTGGAGGAAGCTCTATATTTGGATTCTCGCTTGTTATGGCTATTGGCGTGATCATCGGAACCTTCTCTACATTTTTTATAGCAACAACTCTGTTGGTCTTTTTTCACAAATTTACGCATGAAAAAAAACCTACGACCATAGAGATTGACCGGGCTTAAGAGACTCGAGCTAAATATTCATATGTATTAAGTTCTTTTTATTTTGAAATTTAAAGAACTTACTTACATAATCAAACCTTACAAACAATAAAAGAGAAATGGCGAATTCCCTGCTAAAAAACCATGCTGGAGCAACCTTAAAATGAAACTACTGAAAATCTGGTACAACAGATTTGGATTATACTTTAGACAAACATCTTTCTCGGACTTATTAAACACAAGAAAGAAACTTGTCTCTGCAAGTATACCCACTAGATCTTCAAGTGATTTATTTTTAGGCTGTGACCCAACAACTTTGGAAGGGTTATGCTGAAAGATGTCAACAAAAGAAAAAGAGAGGGAACTTCTTTGGGTCTATCCTAAAGAAGATGTGACGCTTGTTAATCAATTTGTCACTGAATTTCACATTCATCCCGTTACTTCACAAGTCTTGGTTTCTCGGGGCTACAAAAAGAAGTCCGATGTACATAAGTTTCTGTACGCAAAACTCCCCCAACTTCATCCCCCTGAAAAAATTCTCGATATTGAAAAAGCTACCACAAGACTCCACCAAGCTATAAAAAACAAAGAAAAAATTCTCATCTTTGGAGACAACGATGTAGACGGAATGACAGGCACTACTTTGCTTGTTGATTTTCTTCGGACACTTGGGGCTGAGGTACGGTTTTTTATTCCAGACCGAAATCTTATGAGAGACACCATCTTATTAAATGCTATGTATTACGCTCAAGAACAGGGCTGCTCTCTTATTATTACAGTAGATTGCGGCGTTACTGCAGCAAATGAGGTCACAGAAGTCTCTAAAAAAGGGATCGATGTCATCATTACAGACCACCATGAACCAACAGATAAAATCCCCCATTGCATTGCTACATTAAACCCCAAGCTGTTTAAATCAACATACCCTAACCGAGACTTAACTGGTGTTGGTGTCGCTTTTAAATTTGCTCATGCCATGTTAAACTTTCTTGTTAAAAAGGGAGAAATACAAGCAGATCTAATCGATTTAAAGCGCTACCTTGACTTAGTAGCACTGGGCACAATTGCTGACATGGGTGTTTTGCGCGGAGAAAATAGGATATTAGTTCGATACGGCCTTCAACAACTCAGAAAAACTCAAAGAATTGGCCTTCTAAAACTTATTCACGTCTGTGATGTAAATCCTGAAAATATTACCACCATTGATATTGCATCGAAAGTAGCTCCCCGCCTGAACTCTCTTGGTAGAATTGATGATCCAAGAAAAGGAATCGAGCTTCTCCTTGTACAAAATGTCATGGAAGCTGAAAGCCTTGCAAAAGAACTTGATGTAATGAATCAAGCTCGTCAAAAAATCGAACGTAGAGATTCAGACGACATCGAAAAATTTATCGCAGCCAATCCATCTATTTTGGAACAAAAAGCGATCGTACTAGACTCTGATAAATGGCACTCAGGAATCATCGCAATTATTTCTGCAAGAATTTCCAAGCAGTATAATAGACCTACAATCATTATCGCACGTGATAAAGGAGTTGGTAAGGGATCTATTAGAACAATTCCAGAATTCCCTGTTTTACAAACCCTCAAAGACAATCACAACCTGCTTATGAACTACGGCGGCCATGACTATGCCGCAGGGTTAACGATCAAAGAAGAAAACATCCCAGAATTTAGAAAGAAATTTATAGAATCAGCTAGCCACTCTTTGAAAGATCAAGATGTTTTCCCTAAACTCTATCTTGATGCAAGCGTCTCCTTTAAAGACCTCACCTTTGAATTCCTTGAGTCTCTTTCTCTTCTAGAACCATATGGCATGGAAAACCCTCAAATCATTCTCTATACTGTCGCACAACAAGTTTTACCTCCAAAAATTGTGGGTCGTAAACACTTGAAACTTTCGCTAGAAGACAATGATCGTTTTCTTGAAGGAATCGGCTTTAACATGCTTCATAAAAAACCTGCACTAATGAGAAAAAACCTCAAATTACTTATTGCTTTTACTCCACAAGTAAACATCTATTTAAATAAAGCCTCAATCCAACTACAAATACGCGACTTTAAAATTGATGAAGAATAAACCGACGAGTTTATATTTAAGATGAAATTCATTTACCCTGATAAAAGAAAAAAAGCTCCTTTACTAAGGAGCTAAATACATAAAGAAGGTAAAATTTTATTTTAATTTGGAAAGTAACGAGACAAAAAGTCTCGCGTTCAACTGAAACCATTCAGCGAACAAATATATTTTACCCTGTCAATATCATTCAGCGATTTAACTACATTGCTTCCATAGAAGACGCAGTTACTTCACTTTTTCTATTTAGGTACTTTTCTTGGTAATCCTTTAATTCACTCTTATGAATAACCCAGGCAGCACCTTTTCTTGTTGCTTTAAGCATTCCAATACGTGTTGCATAGTAAATTTTCTGTGCAGGCACGCCAAGCATTTTAGCAACTTGATTCACAGAATAATACCCTTTTTGATTATCAAAAAGTAGCTCACCCTTGAATGTTGATTTTGCTCTTGAATACTTTTGTCTACGATATTCTTCTAGGTCTTCTAAGTCAATAGTCCAACGTGTTGAGTCCTTATGAGCTTTAAGCTTCTTTTGCTTAATAGCAACATAAATGGCTTGCCGCGTTACATTATTAATGCGCGCCGCTTCCGTTATGGACACAACTTTCATGTTGTTTGACTTTTGAGCATCTTCCGCTTCTACGAAATCCATCTCTGTCAGATCCATGGTAATTCTCCTCCTCTCATCCTTGACGTTTAATAACAGCTAGTTATGTCTTAAAACACTTGAGTTGTCTTACGACCGAATTAGATGCTATTTGTCATATTTAATTACTTTTCTGCCCTTTAAGATAAGTAATTGTTACATAAAAATGAATTGATAGCAACTAATTTATGACGTAAAATCGACATTTTCAACGTTTTAAAAGAATTTGTACCACTTTTTTGATTTTTTTTATTCGATTAAAATTTTATTCGCTTTTTCCCTACACTTCAGGTAGGATCCCGATTTAGGCCTTTAAAAAAGGATTTTATGACTTATCGATTTTTTAAGATTTTGTTAGTATTTGCTGTTTTGGGGCATTCTGCCTTCCTAAGCGCTCAGGTCACTCCTCCTGACATCACAAATTATGATGCTCATTCAAAAACTCAGGAACTCTTTAGCGCTCACATCAAATATAAAGAAATGTCGCCTGAGATCGCTAAAAGAGCTCTTTCTAACTATTTAGACGAACTCGACCCATTAAAATCGTATATGACAACAGATGAGGTAGCCGTTTGGCTTTATCCTACAGATGAGATCCTTGAAAGTGTGGTCACAGATTATAACAATCAAAAATTTGATCAATTTGAAGCTATCTATTCTACTATGTTAACGGCTATAGAACGCCGTAATTTGCTCGAAGAGCGCATATCTTCACTTGCCCCTCCCTCCAAGCGTATGACTCCCAAAGAGATCCATGAGGCCAGCTGGGCGCTTTCTACAGACGAGCTCCAACTCAAATTGCTCAATATCCGCGCAATCCAAGGTGATGCTGCTCAGAAGCTTCCCACTCAGGAGCAAAGAGACATTTTTTTTCAAAGAGTCCAGAAAAGACGTTATAATTATGAGATGAGCCTTGTACAAACGTCTAGACTAGAACAAAAGAAACAAGCGCTTACGGTCTTTTTAAAAGCTGTCGCCTGCTCTCTTGATGTTCACACTATATACTTTACCCCTGGAGAAGCAAAACAGTTCCTTATTCAGGTCCAGCAACGATTATTTGGGATCGGGGCACAGCTAAGAGACGATCTGAATGGTTTCACAATTGTTGATATTATAGAAGGCGGACCTGCCAACCTTGAAGGATCCATGAAGGTTAACGACAAAGTGATCGCTGTTGACCATCAGCCTGTTATAGGATTAGACATCATAGAAGCTATCGACTTAATTAGAGGAGAGAAAGGAACGCCTGTAATACTGACTGTTTTACGAGAAAACGTTGAAACAGAAGGCGAGGCAAGAATTGACATCGAGATTATGCGCGATGAAGTCGTTTTAAAGGAAAGCCGCTATGAAGCCCGCACAATTCCTTATGGTGATGGAACTATCGGCTATCTTGCTCTCCATTCCTTTTATCAAGATCCCGCTCACTCTTCAACAAGCGATTTAGAAGAAGCTTTAAATGATATGAAAAAGGGGAACCGCTTAAAAGGCGTAATCCTCGATTTGCGCTATAATTCGGGCGGACTTCTTCCTCAAGCTGTTTCTGTCACAGGACTCTTCATTAACAACGGAATCGTTGCATCTATTAAGGATTGTACTGGTCGAATACAGCACTTAAGAAATATCTCTACTAATGTGGCTTGGGATGGCCCTCTAATCATCTTAATCAACCGCACAAGCGCTTCTGCTTCAGAAATTGTTGCACTAGCTCTAGCTGACTACGGACGAGCTCTTATTATTGGCGATGAAACTTCATTTGGAAAAGGGTCTTATCAAACATTTACCTTTGAGGGAAGCAATCCAGAACGAATCAATCCTCAAGGTGAGTACAAAGTTACAAGAGGATTGTATCATACTGTCTCTGGGAAAACACCTCAAAAAGTTGGAGTTAAATCTGACATCATTGTTCCTGGAATTCTTTCTGAAATGGAAATTGGCGAGAAGTATGCAAAAAACGCTCTTGATGCTGATTCAATCGCGCCAAGCTACCAAGACGACTTCAAAGATGTTCACCCTCTTTATCGCATGCGACTGCGAAAAGCCATGGGGAATAACATACAAAAAAGAAGCGTTGAAATCTTAACTTTTGTGGAACCGCTCTCGAAAAATTCTGAGGAAAGAATTGTTCAAAGTCAAAACTATCAGTCCTTTCTAAAAGAGATTAAAAAACAAAATCGTTATGAAATTGACTTCCGTCTCGTGGGTCAAAATGACCTCCAACTTGATGAAACAGTAAACATCATGAAAGAACTAATTTTTTACCAATCAAAACGCGCATCCTAGCTTGTTCAAAATCGCTTAATCGGGTATGATCTCTCCCTTATGAAAGTCAGAACAAGAATAGCTCCTTCTCCAACTGGATTTCCTCATGTAGGAACTCTATACATGGGATTATTTAACTATATTTTTGCCAAGCATCACGGGGGAAAATTTCTTCTCCGTATCGAAGATACAGACCAAGCAAGATCACGTCCAGAATATGAAGTTAGCATTTATGAATCTTTAAAGTGGATTGGTGTTGAATGGGATGAAGGTCCGGACGTTGGCGGTGACTTTGGCCCTTATCGACAATCAGAAAGAACTCCTATTTACCAAAAAGCTGTAGAAGGCCTCCTTAAAGCTGGCAAAGCCTACAAATGCTTCACTACACCAGAAGAATTAGCCGAAATGAGAATGATCTCAAAAAAAACTGGTGGAAGACAAGGATACGACAGAAGACATCGAAATTTAACAGAAAACGAAATTGCCGATTTTGAAGCAAAGGGCATGCCTTATGTGATTCGCCTAAAAGTTCCATTAACGGGTGAAGTTTCTTTTGAGGACGCCGTTAAAGGGCGTATTTCTGCCCCTTGTGCAGATATTGATGATCAAGTCCTTCTCAAATCTGATGGATTTCCAACCTACCACTTAGCAAATATCGTTGATGACCACGAAATGCAAATCTCACATGTCATTCGCGGCGATGAGTGGATTAGCTCAACTCCTAAACACATCCTTCTCTATCAAGCTTTTGGCTACACTCCCCCTACATTTATGCACTTGCCCTTACTTCTAGGAGTTGACGGCAAAAAATTATCCAAAAGAAAGAACCCCACATCAGCTCACTTCTATAAAGAGAGTGGATACCTCCCTGAGGCATTCCGCAATTTTCTTACCCTAATGGGGTATAGCATGCCAGCAGATAAGGAAATTTACCTCTTAGATGAAGTAATTAAGACATTTGATATAAAGCGAATTGGACTTTCTGGCGCAGTTTTTGACATGAAAAAACTTGATTGGATCAATCAACAGTACCTTATTAATTCCATTGAAGAAAAAGACTTGTGGCCACGCATTAGAGACTGGGGATTTAATGACGAATTTATGGCAAAACTTATGCCTCTTGTACATACCCGTATTAAGACATTCGGGGACTTCATGGACCTTTGTCACTTCTTTTTCACAAACCACCTGACCTATACAAATGAATTGCTCTGTCCCCGCAACTTAACACCGGATGATTCTTGCGCGATCTTGCAAACATTGATTTGGACTTTGGATGAAAAAGAGGACTGGGGCAGGACATCGATTGAAGAGACTTGCAAAGAACTTGCTCTGAGTTTTGACGTCAACTTTAAAAAAGAAATTATCCCCCTATTTTTTGGCACTTTCATGGCTCAACATCAAGGCCCTCCACTTTTTGACTCAGTCGTCCTTCTTGGCCAGCACAGATCTCGTGCGCGCATTTTGCAAGCAATTGAATTTCTAGGCGGGATTTCAAATAAAAAGATGACGAACCTTGAAAAGGCTTATCAATCAAAAAATCTTTCCACACTTATCGCGAAGACATAAAACCACTAACATGATATACTTATTTAGGCGAAGTTCTTGTCTCATTTGTTTTTACTGCAGAGTCAGGGTCTTTCTCAGAAATGATATAATTTCTTTGATAACCGCCCATGCCACAAGACGTTACAAGAAAAAAAAGTAAACCAGTAAAGCAACAATAAAGTATTTTTTTCATAATATGAAGATAACTGATCAGATAGAAAAAAGTAAAGAGAGTAAGCAATATTCAAGATTACGTCCTTATGAAGCGACGCTACTTGAAGTACGCTCTTTAAGCAAAAAAGGTTCTACTAAAGAGAATCTTCATGTCGTTTTAGATTTAAGCGATTCAGAAATTACATATAAAGTTGGTTCAAGCTTTGGCATCTATCCCCAAAACCCTCCTGAACTTGTTAAAGAAATTCTTATACTTTTAGAGCTTGAAAAAGACCACATTGTATATGACAAAAGATCTGAAGGCTCACTGACCATCGAAGCTTTCCTAAGAAAAAAAGTTAACCTGCAAAAAATCTCATCAAATCACTTGAAAATAGTTGAAAAGCTTAACCCGTCTGATTTACTCACAAGCATATTATCATCAAAAGACAATCTTCTTGCTTATACTGCAAAATCTGATCTCATCTCTTTTCTTTCTGACTTTTGGTCCCCTGCAATTGACATCCAATTATTATGCGATGTTCTTCCACCTTTATTGCCGCGCTATTACTCCGTTGCCTCTGCACAAAAAATGAAGAACAACAAACTTGAGTTAATGGTTGCATCATTTAGCTATAAACATGCTGGCCGTATTCAAGAAAGCACGACAGCTGGGTATTTAAAACATCGATGCAAAATTAACGTTTCAAAGGTTGCCTTATTCTTGATGGAAAACAATAATTTTCAGCTTCCAGAAGATCGTACAACGCCTGTTATTTTAATCGGACCTGGAACGGGACTTGCAGCTCTTCGCGGATTTCTTCAAGAACGATTCGTTCAAGATGAAAAGCTTGGAAATAACTGGCTCTTTACTGGAGATCGAAATAGAAAATTTGATTTTCACTATGAAGAAGAATTAGTCGCATGGGAAAAATCTGGTTTCTTAAAATTAAGTCTTGCCTTTTCTCGCGATGCAAAACAAAAATGTTATGTACAAGATGAATTGAAAAAAAACTCTTCACAAATCTGGGACTGGCTTAATCAAGGGGCACACCTATATATATGCGGCGATGCAAAAAATATGGCAAAGGATGTCACCCTTGAGCTTCAAAATATTGCTATGAGAGAAGGTCAACTTTCTGAAGAGGACGCTAAAATCTTTTTTAAATCTCTTAAAAAAGAAAAACGTTTTTGTTTAGATGTCTATTAGTTAGAATTAAAAAATATTTTGTTTCTCCACACAAACTCTTAATTAAGTTACACTTTATGTATCAATTAATTTGGAGATGTTAACTATGGAAGTAACAGGAAGAGGCAAAACGCTTGCACAACACCCTGAGACAGGCCGAAAACTAGCACAAGCCGCTCCTGAAGCTTTAACTTCTCAAATAGATCTCGCCCCGAGAACTAGACTGAGCGATCTTACTTTAAAAGAGTTTCTCCAATTAAACTGTGACAACACTTTAGCAAGCTCCCATTTTGAAGGAGGAAATTCTTCGCGTTGGGCAACAGTGTTGAAAGATATTTTAATACTGCACGCCTTATGGGATGAAACTGCCCCCCAAAATGAGCTCGACCGAGCCATCCATTTGCTTTCTCAACTTGAAGACAATCGAATTATTAGCGCAACCTCACCTCAAACTGTACACGAACTTTCAAGGGAGTACAAAACGACTATTGAAAATCTATCTGTTGGCGAAGAATTAGCTCTTCCTGGTGGATATGTTACTGACAAAGGTGGCCACGCAGTTATCTATCTTATTAAGCGTACAGATCTGCGCTACTTTACCTTTTCTGTAATTAATACAGGTGACGGCACAAGATTTCATGCCAAGACTCTAAGTGGTATAAAAACTAAAATTGCACCAAAAATGACTTTTACAGGGGTTCGTTTAGAACACCTTTCTGATACATTTTTATTCTCATTATTTTATAATCTCTCAAACTGCAAAAAGGAAACTTTCTCAGAAGATTCTCTTTATTTACTTATCTTCAAGGGACTTGAAAATAGCAGGCGTTTAACTGATTATAGTCTCAGCGATTTTATTACAGGCCAACATTCAGGAACATGCGCCTTAAAAGCTCCACTTGCTCTTTTATATGATATTTTAGGAAAAAAATCTTATAAAAGGATGGTTTACTTTATAACTTCTGAATCAATAAAGTTAGCTCTCAGCGGGAAATTTGATAAAGACTTCAGTGAAATAACCCAGTCTGCCTCTGAAGCTCGACAATTTACTAAAAACGCAGCACGAAACTTGGCAAGCAAGGCGACAAAAGGAACTGATCGATATGATTTTGGCGATGATTGGTGTTTAATAGCAGCTGACGTTTCACGTCAACTTCTTGCACACATAAGCAGGATAGAGAAAGAGCAAGAAGAGTTCTTCTTAACTCATACGACTGTTGTTAAAAGTCCTGATTTACACGCATCTTCTAAGATTAGTCCCTCACGTTTTACAAATAAAGATGTCTCACCATCTAAAGAACATCACAGAAATTTTCCTCTATTGGATACTTCGAAATTTACAACTCAAGCAGATCTGAACGTCGCAAAAATAATGTCTACTTTGTATGAATGTCATGGAAACAACCCCTTATTAAAGGCTCAAATAGAAATGTTTTTCTTAAATATTCCTCTACCAAATACGGGAGATGGAAAACGATTTTGGTCTATACCTCACGCTGGGCGCGCACAAGAACTTATAACTTTTCTAAGTGACGTTTTAAATCAATATTCTCAGAAGGCTGGATTCCCACAAGTTTCAGCAAAAGAAAGAAATACCATTCACTCTCTTTATATTTACATTCATTTTTTATGTTCAAAAGTAGATCCCGAACTAGGTAATTTTTTTGGAACGCAGGATTTAATCGATGAAAGAAATCCTCATCAATTGTTTTTATCTATCGATGACTTAGAAAGATGGAATGAAATTAGCCGTTACGAACATGAGTTTCTCAATCATCCGTACGAAATAAATTGGGAAGTTTCTTATCCAACTTCTGAACCCAGTCACTTCCCCCCTATTTTACAATATTTTCATCGCCTCTATCAACCACATGCAGATAATATTACAAAAAGCCAAAACGAGTTTTATGAAAGCCTCGATAGAAGTTCTGGTTCGACTTGGGAAAGACCTAGAAATGCAAATCCACGCCACTATGATTTTCTTGATGCTTTTACAAAATTTGACACCTATTCTGAAGATAAGATGCTTATCTCTCCAATTTTCCGAGCCGTGCAGAAAGCAAACTTTCACTTATACTGTTTAGAAAAAAAAGAGCCCCATAGATCAAATTCGCACATGGACCTAACTGTTCATGAAAAAAAAGCCAAAATCAGGATTAGGAACCTATCTCAAGATCTACATCGTCTACAACTTAACGAACTTACTTTAGCAGATCAAAAGCTACAAAGATGCTTTAGAAGGGCCGATTTTAAGACCTTTGTTGAAATAGAACCAACCGATCGTTCCGTGGTGCATGTAATTTCTCCAACCTCTGAGACGCTGTCAAATTTATTTTTTAGGCACACTCTTGGTAATGACCTCCTTCGACCAATAGATCTTCTTGATCATGGAACTAGATTTTTCGCCCAATTTTCTGAGCCTGAAGTTAGATCAAAATTTGAGCACCATTTTTTTAAATCCCCTCTTTCACATAGAGAAAGATCCATAAGAATGAGCAACCTCCCTTTACAAGAAGAACTGCGAACTCCTATTTTCCAGAATCAGTGCATTAAATTTCTAGAGCTTCACAGAAAAACTATTTTGCATAACATTAATGAAAGTAATGTTGAAATGGCTCTTTTTTCTATTCGATTTACCTCTCAAATCCTTTCCTATTCATATAGATATGCTTGTCCAAAAGAGTTTCAGACGTTGCTGAAACAGCACATCAACGAATTTTTTAAGCATATTCATCTAGAAAAATTGCCACTTGAAAGTCAATCGCTTGTCCATCTACATGCAGCTTTTTATGAAGCAACCCTTCTTAAAATTAATGAGGCAAATCCTGTAAATATGATTGTATCTTGGTGCAGGATTCATATTCATGCGCTAAGGCTAGAAACTCATCGTGAATTAAGTTTTTTATATGAATTCGTTCATCACGAAGTTCTTCCTCATCTTTTCCCTTTGATTACTCAGGTAGAATCGCAGGGGAGACAACCTGAAATTTCCTTTGCTCTATTTGGGACAAGACAAGTCCATTGCGAAAGAAAGAATCTAACCCTAACATTTACTAAAGGTAAAACTGCTACGCAGCAAGCACAAATTTGCCTTTCAAATGGCGAGATCCGAAGCTTTGACGGAAAAATTTACACCTCTATATCACTCAAAAGTCTACTAGCTCAATCTTTTTATCCTGTAGTATTCAAAGACAAGATTTTCTCTGTCAAACAAGATGTTGAATCACTATTAATTACTGATGCTACTAACAACACTTACCGTGTTTCAAGAGGCAGTAAAAAGGATGTCTTAATACTAGAAAAATTGATCGACGATAGATGGTGTACTTACATTCCACAAGATAAACTCCATAAAATTTATAGCATTACAATCAATGAATCACAGATTGAATCCCCCATTATTCCCCTCTCAACTATCATCACCTGTCACGCCTGGTCAGTAGACGATTCCTTTATTCAATTTACTGATAAGACTACTGGAGAAAAAAAATACCTTCAAACAAGAGATGGTTTAGAGAACACTTTTGGCCACCAAGTCAAACGACTAGATCCAGGCTCAACTATTGGTAGCATTGAAGACCCCACATTCGTTCACATGGAAATAAACGAAAATGGGATCAGCGTTCTTCGACTCCCTCGATTCAAAAATCTCTCTTTCTTTCAAAAGGGAACCCGCTGGCATCTAACTCAAGACAAAACATTTTTTTTGAGCACAAAAATAACCATAGGAAATATTAGTCCTTATTATGACTACATCGAATTAGAAAGCGAAACCGGACAACAAGCCATTATTATTCCTGATGTGCCTTTTGTAAGAGACAAAAAAACAAAAGACCTCAGGCTAGACCTTCTAAGAGTTTCTTCAGAGGATGAGCCTATTGAAATTGGAACAACTGACCACTATATTATTCCAACAGAAAATGGAAGCTTCAAGCCTGCAACCAGAGATCAATTTGCCGTATGTTGCCTAATTTCAATTGCCATGTCCAATTTTTCTCAAGCTCTTTACTACATAAGCCATATAACTTCTCTTGATTTAACTAATTCGACATGCAGAAAAACTTTAAGAAAACTTGCATTGTTTGCATGCGCAAATTCCAAACCCCCAGAAGGGATTGCACTGGGACTAAAAGCTCTATTTCTTCTTGAAAAAAACCCTAAAGAATTAAAAGAAATCCGCGATGAATATAAGTCTCTTTTAGAAAAACAATATTTTAGATATACAGAAATGCTTCCAAACATTCCTCTTGAATACCGTATTACAGAACAACAAGAACGTTACATTCTGAGCCTTTTACAAAGTGATCGAGGAAGCTCTGATCACCAAAGAAGTGTTAGAAGAATAAATTTCCTATATGAAAAAGCTCAAAAAGTGCAGCAAACTCAAACATTTGCATTTGAAGATACCCCTGATCTTTTATCGACCACTTTCCCAACGTCAGACGCAATCCCCTATTTTCGGCCAAACCAAAATTCACCTACGCCAATTGAATCCGAAGATTTAACATTTGAACATTTTCAAATGCTTTTGTTTTCATGGAAAAGCAAACTGGGAACTTTATACGCGACATGCATGCATGCAAAACAAAATCCTGCCTATAGGGAAAAAGTCGACTCCATGTTAACCATTTCATGCATTTTATCTAGCGATGTCCGCTCTATAGGAATCTTCCTCTTGAAGGTCTTAAATAGCACCAATTACGATTTTCCTTGGGAGTACCAGCCGGAAAGACTACCCTATAGTTTTATGAAAAGCACCCCCCAAGAAGACGAAGAGAGAGGTTTTAAAACTTGGTTGGATAATCTTTCGCACAATCACCGTTTCTACTGGGAGACAGAGACCACTATTTCGTTTGAACTCCCTAGGCGATTTAGTGCAGAAATTCCTGCTGACTCTCACCTAACTCCAGTAGCTTTACTCCACCCACAATCTCCTTATGTAAATTCTGTTTCTACCCCTCTTACAATTGAGTGTGCGATGGATTCGCAACCACCCTCATCTACAAAAGCTCTTTTGGAGCTCAAAGAATTTATCACAGATTCTTGCACTTTAGCTGCTTTATATCCACATGAAGAACACCACTTTAAGGGTTTTTCAAGCGTAGTTACGGTTGAAGATAGTGAAATGCAAGCTTGCGTTAGATCGACTACAGATGATTTTTTAGCTTCTTATGAAAGAATGCTAGAAGGAAGGAGAGAAAAAAGAACTCCCTCTTTATCGATGAATGATCTTGCATCTATTCAAAGCAAACATTCAGAACTCGCAAGTTTTGGTAAAATTGAAATATCGAGGTTAAAAGAAGAGCTTCTGAATCTTGCAAACTATTGTCCTTTAGATTTAAAGCTTGGCATTGAAGAAGAACTTCTTCGTTTAGGCAGCATTAAACCAGACCTCACAATTGATAATTTAGTCCTTCTTTTTTTTGGAAAAGAACCTAATGGTTACAAAAATGCAAATAAATTTCTTTCTCAAGATCAAATTCAAACGATCTTCAATTTAACAGGACAATACTTAAAATATTGTGTCGAATTAGACCAACTTGAAAGATTAGTCAATAAATCATCTGAACTAGAACGTGAGATGAAACGACTTGGACTTTCTCATACAAATCAAGCTGTTAATAAACAGAACGTAGTAATACATCCAACCATCATTGAGCTCCTGTCACAACTCAAAGAAATTAGTAGTCAGAACAGTAACTATGATATTACAGCTGATCCCGAAAGACTCATTTTTGAATACACTATGCAAATCATGCTACGAACGACTCCAGATCAAGCAAAAACATTACAGTTTATTCTAAGAAACCTTCAGGAAGATCGTAATGCAACTATCGGCATGAATATGGGAGGAGGGAAGACGACTGTAGTTGCTACATATATTCTAGCAAAAATGACGGGTTCAAATACAATACCAATATTAATCACTCCAGCATTCCAATATCCAACCATTTGTGAAACTCTAAGAAACTCTTTAAAAACTGCTTTTGGTGTTGAACTTGTCACTTTTAGTAATCACAGAAACGATCTTACTTTAGATCGTCTCCAAGAAACGCTTGCCTTACTACAAGAACTCCAGACGAGCCCATCATATCTTACTCCTAAAGTTTTAGTTATCTGTCCTGATACCATTCAAACGCTTGGCTTGGAATTTACAAATCTACTTGGCACCTTACAAACCTTAGATGAGTACGATGTGCCCAAAGAGCTATTTTTAAAACTTGAACTGCTCAAGCAAATCTTAATTCTTTTTAAAAATCATGGGATTGCGCTTGGCGATGAGGTTCATTCTATTCTTGATATTACATTTGAGCTTAACTTTCCAAATGGAGAAGCAAAAAAACTCGATAGAAAAAACAGAACTCTCATAAATGAAATTATGAAGGTTTTAAACATGGATGAAATTAAAGCTCTCTTACACATCGACACAAACACACAACAAAAAATGTTCGATCATCAGGTTTATAGAGAACAAGTTTTACCTGTCATTGCAAACCTCTTATCTCAACTAGATATTTTAGGATTAAATGAAGCAGAAGATCAAGTTAACTTAATCCGTTATATTAAAGATGAGATGAACTTTGAAGCACAACTACTTTTATCACAAGATCGACCCAATGTTCCAGTTGACTTACGTGATGATTATAACTTTCTTATAAAACTGAAAGAATTGAGCACATCTTTAGATCCTGAAGAAAAAAAATCGGCAGAATTAATTGCTCTTAGTAAATTTATTCTTAGCAATCTTCTCCCCTTTGTTCTAAACAATAAAACAGAAAATGAAAATTTTGGACGTAGTCGCGATCCTAATGCACCTGGTGAAGTTGTTCCATATATTTGTCTTGATACGCCCTCTATAAATAAGTTCGGAAATCCTTACGAAAGCCTTATTTTTCATTATTTAACAGCGATGATTTCTGGAGTCAAAGAAGAGCAAATTGCTTACCTGTTTGCTCAATATGAGGAAGAAGCTGCCTGGTATATACAATACCGCCACCTCCCTTACGAAGAAACGCCTAGCGTAAAAATTTGCCGCGATTTATTTGGGATTTCTCCTAGTGAGTATGAAGAAAATAAACTCTTAATTAGAGAAATGATTGAGGCAAATACTACTCTTCTTTTCACTGTTGAAGATCGAACTATCGATCGTTATGTGCAATATCATCCGCAAAGATTAAACGCGAATGCCATGGATACTGTCTCTTTAGTAAGAAATTTCATTGGAATGAGTGGAACACCTACTGCCTGCCTACTTCACCATTCTCTACAAGGAGAAGAGCAAGAACACATTGACAAGACTGTTAATCCAGCTGTCGTGCATGCTCTTGTTTCAAAACAAGAGCCAATCAAATTTTTAAAAAGCACAACAACAAGAGATATGATCGGAGAAATTCTCGATCAAAATCGAGATGCAACTGGACTTCTTGACTTGGGTTCTCACCTAAATGATATCGATAATGATACGGTTGCAAGAGAAATCCTTCAGTCTCTGGAAACTCGAGGCATCGATTCAGTTGTCTATTATACGCGCCATAATGGTTCTGCAACAGCTGATTTTCCTGCAATTCTCAAAAGAGGGGAAGAAAAACCCCATCTAATTTCTGACTTAACACCAAATGAACTAAAAAAATATGGCCTTGTTGCTGGAAAATTTTTCCTGTTTCTGGATAAACGTCATTGTACTGGAATTGATGCACCTGCACTTCCTTTAGCAACATATGCGATCCTTTGGAGCATTAATATTTCTTTAGATGATGGTTCACAAGGAATCATGCGCTTAAGAAACTTCCTCAATGGTCAAAAATCACGTATTCTTATCCCTGAATTTGAGACAACACTCTTTCCTTCAATACAAAAAGGAACTCCATTTTCTGCTCTTAATTTGAAGGGCCAATATCTTTCTCTTGTAAAACAAATGCTGATCAAACAAGCAGAAACAATTGCACGAAAAAAACTCAAATCGTTTAGAAAAATGCTCTCAAATGCTTGTATTGTCGCGGTTAGAAAGCGTTTGCTTGAAATGGAGTTCACAAGAAGAAACTTTAACACAATCAATCAACTTGTTGCTTCAATTTCGCATCTTCTATTTATTGATAGTGAAGATCGTCCTTTTGCGGCCTTCGGTAGTCTTGAAAAACCTTTTGATATTATTGAACTCTTGAAACATGAACAAGATGTGATTTATAAAAAGTTTGCGCAAAAAATTAACGCCCAAGGTTTACCTCATGCACTCTTAGATGAAGTTCGCTCTGAACATCAGGCCATTATAAGCCTTGCAATTGAAACAAGAGATCAATTTCCTCAAAGAGTTTTAAAAGCCGTTTCTCGACTTGATGAAATTGCTACAGATGATGAGACTGAAATAGAAGCCATCTTACAAGTTTTTGATGAGGATCAAATGTCTGAAATAGAAGTAAATCAAGAGATTGAAAATGAACTAATGTCAATGCAATCAAGATTTCCCGAACACGACCGCCCACCAGAAGAATTTAATGCTTCTGCATTTTTAAATGAGCAGAATTTAAATTTCAGACACCCTGAGACTTCGATTCCTATGACAGAAGTCTTTTCCAATCAATATTTCCCGAATCCAGGGTACAAAGCAGAATACGGTAGAATTTTTTCATCAAATCTTACGATGACTGAAGAACATGTTTCCCCTTATTCTGAGAAAACAGCTCTATTCAGCCGATCGATGCCCCCCTCAAAGTATCTTCTTGTAATTAGAAATGCTGAATTGGGCAGCCACAAAGGAGTTATTGTATCACAAAGACAAGCTATGGCCTTAAAACTTGAAATTGAAGCTAATCCGAGTAAATATCAAAATTTTTGGCTTGTTCTTCCGTGTGGACAGATGCATGCAGGAAATCAAGAGCAATTTAATTCTGAAGAGACTTCTTTAGCGCAACTCTTGCTTGAGTTGAATCTATTAAGTGGAAATCTTGACTATGCCCTTGAACACCTCTCAAAACATATGAATTGGCTCTCAAAAGATTCGTCACTTCTTGAAATAAAGGAACGATTCATACAACTAATTTACCTCAAGTTTTTCCCGCTTCTATCAGAGCAGCACCTAAGACTTTCAAAAATCCGTGAAGTTGAAAAACTTCTAGAGAGAGATTTTCAATTTAAAGTTTTTACAGGACTTGGAAATGTCACACCAGACGTTGTCTCTGCTTGGACGATTGAACAAAAATATTTTGTTTGCTATCTCAACCAAGTTGAACACCTCGATGCACTTCCAGAGGAACTAAGACAATTTATTACCCCAGAACAAATCCACTTATTAAGTTTTGAGGATGCTCTAGAGTTATGTCCAAAAGGAAGACGGTTTGTGCAAAACCTACCTGCACCCTACATACAAAGACTTAAAAAACGAGATGTAACTAAAACGTTTGTAGATCATATGACAAGACAGCAACTTAAAGACATCACAGACCCCCAAATTTTTTCTCTTCTTGAAAAAACTATGTATAAATACCTAAACCCCAAAATGACAAAAGACCTCCCCCCTTGTTCAGGCCTTATCTCTTATCTAACCGATGAACAAGTCACAAACTGCTCTAGTAAGCAATTAGTCTCATGGGTTAAAGATCCTAAAGCAAAAGATAGATTGCAGAAAATTACAAATCCAAAAGATCTCTCTTTACTCATTAAAGCTGGATTTACAGACTTAAAAGATGAACAAATAGCTGCTATTTCAGATGACTCTCTATTCAACGAACTCCCCGATTCATTTATTGCAAATCTACCTAAAACAAAAATTATGTCTTTGAAAAGTCCTGCTCTAATTGGTCGATTAAAGGCAAACCAAGCCTCATATGTAAATCCAGAAATGATTCAACACCTTTCAACAGCGGCAACTTATGGAATTGTTGATCGAAAAAGATTCCAAAAACTAACACCATATCAGCTTAGACAAGTTAAAACAGAACAAATAGAATTGGGCACGCCAGCACAAAAAATAGCCTATTTAATTTTAACATTTGCTTATGCCTTCTTTAGCTCATTAATATTTATTCCTGTTGAGCTTGCTTATTGGAGTACAAAAGTTATCGGCTACCATTTCTTTGATTCCATGCATCAATTTGTAACAGGCAACCTGAAAAACCTTGTTGGCTTAATTGTCTATACAAGCAAAAGGATTTTTTGTTGCACTCCAGGAAAATTTCCTATCGAAAAGGATCCCACATATTCAAATAAGGCTATTCGTATTATTTAATAAAAAAGTTTGGAACGTTCAATTTTTTCTTGTAAAAAACTTAAATATTTTATATGCTTTTCCGCTTGCAATATGAATAGTTCGAGTAATTTTAAGCTTCTCTTCTCATTTTTATTATTTGCAAGAATTTATAAATAATTTTTCAACAATATCATCACAAGGAAATACATATGGAAGTCGCACAAGCTGCAGCAGCTCAAATTGAACACACTTTTTCTGCAAACATTGTTTTTAGAAGTGTTACAGGAATAACATACGGCAAAAAAATCGTTACAATCGATTTAGGTCATGCAGACCAAAAGGCCACAGAATTGGCAAACTCTGCTCTTCTTCTTCTTGTTCAAAATGCTCTTCACCCAACATCAAGCGCTCCTTTAACTGGCTTTAAAGTCACTTGTAGAACTTCTTCAACTGTTGAAGATAGAACAGAACTATGTTTCAACGTAGAATCAAACAATAGAAAAGCATTAATAAGAGCATTTAATCTATAATACACTAAAAGGACTCATTGATGCGTGTTGCACTTGAATACTCAATTAACCTTTTTTCAATCTCTGAAACAAATACGATTAGTGTTGGCTCCTGTGAGGTTGACATAGATCCATCAAGATATCAAACAACGTTAAAAGAGTATCCAAATGATCGAATTCTTGATCTGTTAAAAGATGCATTGGGAGGAAGAGGGAATACAGATCGATTTACCCTTAGTGGAAAAATTGTATTTCCTCTTGATCCGACAACGCAAACAGCAAAAATTCAGATGACTGTCCTTCCAAAAACAGAGATGACTGAGGCGGAAATTACCACAATTTTTCCAAACAAGGAAAATAAATAACCAAAGGATCCTCTACGCATGGAAAATATTCCGATTGATGTCTTTTTACTAAGCGAATCTCGACAACCATTCTTTAAATTTAATATAACAACAAACCTCAAACCACAGATGCTTAATCAAATATCTCATGCTGAATTAATAAGTCTCATCGAACAACAACCTAGCTCACCAATGAAACTAACTGGAATAGTAAAAATTCATAGAATAGACCATAACACAAAAAGAGTTTTAACCATCCATCTAATTGCTCTGAACACCATTTAGTGAAAATGACCAAGGATAAGGAATCTTGAATATATCTAGAATTCTTATACAACAGTTAAAATACAAAAACATTGACCACCATCACCTCGGCCGAATGCTGTAAGACCATCCCCTGAGGTACACGTAATTCCGACCTGTGAAACTTCTATCTTCATCACTTTTGCAACATTTGCTCGCATTGAATCGATTTTTTTTTGCATCTTGGGTCTTTTTGCTTCTATTGTTAAAGCAACATGTGCAACTTCTTGCCCTCCCAATGTCTCCATTGCCTTTAACAAGTATTCCCTACTATCGGTAATTTTTTCTTCGTGACACATTTTAATTGCTAAACCACCAAGTATTGGGACATGTGTGAGTGAAGTGATCGCATTACAAATTGCATGATAGGCAATATCTCCATCTGAGTCTGCATCCCATCCAAACTCTTCATCAAAAACAACTCCCGCAATGATGCATTTTTTTTCTGTCTTTTCTTTGAGAAACCGATGACTATCTTGTCCAATGCCTACTTTCATAAATGTCTATTCCTTCCCATACAAATCGCTATAAAGATTTTCACTTCCATTATGCGTAATAATCAATGTGTCTTCATGTCTAATGCCCCACTTTCCTTCAAAGTAAAGGCCAGGCTCAATTGTTATCACCATTCCCTCTTTCAATACGATAGAAGGATCAACCTGAGAATTTACAGTTGGTGATTCATGAATTTGCAACCCCAATCCGTGGCCTGTTCCGTGTAAAAAAGCATCGGCCACTCCTTTTTCTTTGAAGCGATTTCTAATGTGCTGGTCGATCTTGTAAATGGGAATTCCTGGCTTTAACATTGCACACGCCTCTTTTTGTGCAGAAACGACTAGATCTAGAGTTTCTTGATATTCCGCATCTTCTCCCCAAAAGAAAAAAGATCTTGTCATATCACTGTGATAATGATCTTTTACAACACCAACATCAATTAACACTGGCATCCCCTCTTCTAACAGAACATCTGCTGTTTGATAGTGAGGAATACTTGTCCCTTTTCCAAAAGCCACTGTTGGCCCAAACCCCATTTTTTCTGCACCATTTTCTCTTGCAAACTCTTCAAACTTCCATGCGGCCTCATTTTCTGTCATTCCAACTTTCAGACTGTCTAATAGATGCCTATATGCTGCTGCATTGAGCTTGGCAGATTTACGCAGCAAGTTCAATTCATCTGAATCCTTAATCACCCTCATTTGTGAAATTGGCGAACCATCTTGTAGGGGGAGCCCTTCTAACTTTCGGTATTGATTGACACTCAACTCATTAGGATCGCAAACAATACAACTTGGCGACAATTTGGAAATGAATTCTTTTTGTGATTCAAAAGTCTCATTGTGTACCGTTACACATGTCAAATCTTGGCAACCACTTCGGTAGCGTGAGTCAACAAAAAATGCTGCCTCACCCATTCCAATAATAAGGGTACCTCGTGACACTCTTTTTGAGAGGAGGTATTCAATCTCTATCACATTACATGTGTAATAAAGATCCTTTCTCTTCTTTAAAGCCTCAATTCGCTGAGTTTTTTCCAAGCCAATCTCCAAATTCTTCTACTGAAAACACTTTTAGTAAACGCTTACCACTTGGGCAATACCCCGGATCAGAACTTTTTAATAATTTCTCAACCATCGAGATCACTTCACTATGTAGATAAGTTTTTTTTCCTCGGAATTTTGCGAGAAATTTTTTAGCAAGTCCCTCTTCATTCATTTTTGGAGATGTCTCAAGAATTAAATCCCGTACATCATCCATCTCAATGTGGTTTGCAAGAGACTCTACAACAAACGTGTGGTCTCCAAACTCCCGAATTCCAATCCCCATTTGATTAAGAAGGGGCATTTTCTCTTTTATTTGTGACGCCTCTGCAGGAGTAAATTCAAATGTTTCAGTAAAAAGAAGTTGTTGTTTCTCACTTTCTTTATGCGATTTAATAAGAGAAAGAATGTGGTCAAATAAAAGTCTTTTCTCTACGCCATGCATGTCGATAAAACCTAAACTCTCATGACACTCATCTTCCCCAAAAAGTGTCGCTCCTTTTTCAAATTGTACAATCGCAAATCGATCAAAGACTCCTAGAACTAAAAGAGGGCGTTTCTTTTCCATTGTCGTTGTCAGATGAACTTCATAGTTAATTGTTGGCTCAGAGAGTTTGTCTGGATAGCTCGGGTATTTAGGAAATGAATTCATCGAAGTGTAGGAGTTGTCTAATTTTTTTTTGTCAGAATGGAAAATCGCTTCCACACTTCCAAAAACTTTTCCAATCGCTGATATAACTAAGTTTTGGACCATTTCCTCATTTCGAAAACGCACTTCACTTTTTTGTGGATGGACATTGACGTCTATCAAGTGAGAAGGAATCTCTAGCCATAACACAAAAAGTGGGTATTCACTTGTTGAAAGTCTAGTTCCATAGGCTTCTTGCACAGCTTTTGAAATCACACTTGAATTGATCGGGCGATGATTAATGAAAATGTACTGCCCTGTTCGATTTCTTCTTGTATTCTCTGGCGTTGAGATTACACCAGAAATTTTGCAATCATTCATTTCATATTGAAGTTTTCTCATTTGAGAAGAAAAATTTACCCCAAGAACTTGCTCAATCACATGGTCTACATCTCCAGTTGTTTTAAGGAGGCTCTCACCATGAGAAATAAGTTCAAGTGCAATATCTGGATGAGCAAGAGCAAGTCTTGTGACCATTTTAGTCATGTCATTTGTTGATTGACCCGTCGACTTTTGAAAAGCTTTTCTTGCCGGGATATTATAAAAAAGAGAGGAAACCTCTATGGTTGTCCCATGACTTCTAGAAATCGACTCTTGTTTAAACATTTTACTTCCATGAATCACAACCTTTGTTCCGACTTGGGCTCCTTCTTCACAAGAAATAAGCTCAACCTTCGAACAGGCTGCAATAGAAGCTAGCGCCTCTCCTCGGAATCCCATGGAAACAATTTTCTGTAAATCTGTTACGTCTACAAGTTTTGATGTCGCATGCCTTTCAAATGCGAGAAAAGCATCGTCTCTTGACATTCCAGACCCATTATCAATCACACGTATTTGAAAATGCCCCCCACCCATAATTTCAATCTTAATCGACGTTGCCCTTGCATCGATTGCATTCTCAACTAACTCCTTTACAACGGAAGAGGGGTCTTCAATCACTTCACCAGCTGCGATTTGATTGATTGTCTTATCTGTTAATACGCGTATTTTACATCCCATAGTAGCGATTATACAGACTCCTCATTTTGTAATCTTGCAAAAAATCAGGCAAAAATCATACTCAAGCTACATGGAACAAGGCAGAGCAATATTTATCACTGGGACATCTTCTGGAATTGGAAGAGCCTCAGCTCTTGCCCTTGACAAGGCCGGTTTTCAAATCATAGCAAGCGTTAGGAAAGAAGAAGATGCAAAACTTCTTCGAAAAAATCTTTCAAACAGTAGCCATGTCATTCTTGTTGATGTAACTGATAGTCAATCAGTACAAAATGCAGCAGAAGAAATAAATCTTTTAGTGAAAGATAAAGGTTTATATGGACTCCTTAACAACGCTGGTGTTGAAGAGTTTACGCCGATCGAAGCAATGTCACTTGAATGCCTTCGCTCTGTTTTTGAGGTAAACTTTTTTGGAACAATTCAAATAACTAAAGCATTACTCCCTCAAATTAGAAAAAGTGAAGGAAGAATTATCAATATGAGCGCTAGAAATGCTCATTTAACAACCCCTTATTCTTTCCCTTTTTGCGCTACAAAATCTGGCATTGAGTCATTTACAAAGAGTTTGCGCTTTGAACTCTCCCCTTGGAATGTTGATGTAATTACAATCAATCCCTCATCAATTATCACAAAAACTTCAAGCAGCTTAATGTCTTCTGCAAACAGCAATTTAACAAGTTTTTCAGAAGAATGCCGCATGCTCTATAAAGAACAGTTTATCTCTGCTGCTAAAATGATCTCTCATGACAAGAACATGAAATCCAAACCACCAGAAGCCGTTGCAAAGATCGTTTTAAAGGCTTTTACAGCAAAACATCCAAAAACTCATTATCAAGTAGGCAGTAGACAAATAAATACTTAACACATTAAACTCCAATCTCAAAATCAAAGGAGTTTATATGTTTTCACTAGACTGGGATTTAGATAATCTACTAGAGGGCGCTGCTACATCACCAAAAGAATTCCACCTTTATCTAGACGACGTCGAAGAAAAGATCAATAACTTCAACTTTGAAATTCCTGAAATGTTTACCCCTTACCAAGAAATCATGGACCGCTTAACAGAGGCCGGCAATGTCACTGCTTGTCTTACTGGAATAGACACTTCTGATGGCGATGCCACACAACTTGAAGCAAGAGTTTCATCACTTTATGCTAACTTCAATAAAATTGGACTCAAGCTTGATGAGATTCTTCTAAAAATGTCTGATGAAGAATTTACATCAATCACAGATACTTTAGGAGACATTCGGTATTATATCGAAGACCGGCGTAAAGCTGCAAAAGACAAAATGACAACAGAAAAAGAAATTCTTGTTGGAGATCTTAGCACATCAGGACTTCACGGTTTAATGACCCTATATTTCACCTACATGGGTGAATTAGAGTTCAAGATGGCAGAAAAAAAACTCAATTTAAGCCAGTTAGAAAACTTATTCGGAAATGAAAATAGAGATGTACGAATTAGTTCCCTAGACGCTCTTGAGAACGAATTAGCAAAAAGAGAAAATATTTTTGGCCAACTTCTCAACAACATTGTTGATATTCGACTTCAAACTTATAAAGCACGTGGCTGGGACGACTACCTACAAGAAACTCTTACAAAAAATCGCATGTCGAGAGAAACACTTGATTCAATGTGGGAAGCAGTCGCAAAAAATAAAGCTCCTCTGGTCAGATACTTAAAAGCAAAAGCTCAACTGATCGGGGAAAAACAGCCCACTTATGCAGATTCAAGAGCCTCTGTTGGAAAAAGCAATGAAACAAAAATATCTTATGAGCAATCTGCTAAGACCATCATCGACTTATTCAGCAGCGTTTCACCAATCATGGGCGACTTTGCAAAAAGAGCGATGACTGAAAATTGGGTGAGCGCTTCTGTTAGTGAGAAGAAACGAGCAGGTGGATTTTGTGCAGAAATGCCTCTATCTAAAGAATCAAGAATATTAATGACTTATTCACCAGGACTTAGATCTCAGGGAACACTTGCACATGAACTCGGCCACGCGTTTCACAATGAAGCCTTGAAAGACCTGCCTGCAATGAGACGCAAATTACCGATTAATCTCGCTGAAACAGCTTCTACCATGTGCGAAATGATGGTGCATGACAATGCTATTCGTAATGCTAAAACAGACAAAGAAAAACTCTTCTTACTCGATGCAAAGCTTACGCAATACATTTCATTTAACATGGATCTACATTCTCGCTTTCTCTTTGATTGTGCATTTCATGAAAAGCGAAAGGAAGGTTTCATCGCTCCTCACGAAATTTCAGAAATGATGGTTGAAGCTCAAAAAGAAGGTTATGCTGGAGCTTTTGATTCATACTTACCCCACTTCTGGGCTTATAAAATGCATTTCTATCTTACAGATGAACCATTTTATAACTGGGCATATACATTTGGATACCTATTTAGTTTAGGTGTTTATGAACACCTTCGCGAAAGTGGTGACTTTGAACAAAAGTATATCGCACTTCTTAAGGATACTGGAGCTATGAACGTTGATGAGCTTGCTAAGAAGCACCTTGGAGTCGATCTCACTCGGATCGACTTTTGGCAGGGTGCTATAGACAGGCTTAATAGGGATATAGAAGAGTTCTTAAAACTTGCAAAATCTGTACATCTGTAGGCTAGGCACTTAGAACGGTAGGCACTTTTATTCTTGTTCGTAAATAATCTTAGCTAGCTAACTTATTCAACGGATAGAATTCATCCTTATACCCATCATCTTCTTCTTCAACGCGCATGATATATTTAGGATTTATTCTAACAGGAAGAGAAGCCTCTCCCTCATTTTTGCTATTTAGATCGATAAACAACCCATCAAACATCTCAAGCTTAGCAAGAAACGCTTCAGCTAGCGAGCTTTGTGAAAACTCTTTCTCGTACTGAGTTCCATCTATCATTGTAATGACTAATTTATTCATATTTATTATCTTTTTTATTAATTATCTTTTAATACTTAATTTTTACCATATTTAGCTTTAAATTGCTTTGAGTATACAAAGTTTCTAAAACATTAACCGATTTATTCCCTGTTTATGTTTTTTCCTTCTTGAAAATCTAAAAGAAAAAAGGGTATTATGAGCCTTATGAGAATCATTTCTACACTACTGACACTTGCAGGTCTTGGATATGGTGGGTATTGGGCAAATTTAAATTACCCAGAGCTCCGTATCAGAGCGATGGAATATGTTAACAGCGGATCATTCCACACGCTGGAAGCAAGATTTTCAGCACAGCAGATCATGGACATCAACAAAAAGACTCTTCTAAAAGATGAAAGACACCATTTTTTAGAGCCGATCATAAAATTTTCCCCCTATTTGCTTATGGAAGTTAAATATGCACAAGGAGAAAGAGGGACTGGCGAAGGAGTTATTCTTTGGGATTTACTCGAAGGAGAAATGGTCCTCAATACAAATCAATGGGAGAAGACTCACGGATTTTCTGATTGTATCAATGCCAATTTGGAAAAAAATGAATTTAAAGTCATCAATGCCCTTTCAGAAAAAGGTGGGGTTTTAGATCGTGAGACTCTTTTACGGGTTTTACAAGTTGAAAACGACATTTTAGGTGGATGGATAAACGGCTGTCGTCGAAAAAAGCTTGTTGTACAATCTGGAAGTCAATACCGCCTGCATTTACAAAAGCCTCGTCTTGCTGTTAGACCAGAAACGATCATTGATGACCGCCTCGTAACAAAATCATACAAATCAAACGAGCGCTTGCCAAAACGTTTCTCTCATAGCCAGATTAAACGTATCGCAACATCTGCATTTGGAGAAGACTTTGCTATTCGCCATACATTAGACGTATACCTTCCTATCTACTGTATTACGATAGAGAATCCAGATGGATCAGTCCACACTTCTTACTGGAACGCAATCAATGGACGCCAGCTATCATTCACGTCACTTCTTGACTAACTAAGGAATGTCAAGATTTAGTTCTCCTTCATCGGATGAGGCTAATAGAACATCAAGATCGATTTCTCCAAATTCCAGTTCTAATTCTAACACACTTAACTCTGGTAATTTTTGAGGAAATTCTAATTGAAAAGATGACGAAGTTTGTTGACTCACATTTGGCCTAGCATCATCCCAATTTTTTCTTCTTCAGTTCCAAATTTGCGTTGTTTGAGTCGTTCCATTATGAAAAACATACCTTGCCCATTTTTTTTCTGAATTAAGAGGCATAAGAGGGATGTGTGATTCACGCCTCCATTGATTAGAAATTGTAGATTCTGCAACACCAATTACTTTAGAGTCCCGCTTCGTGAACTCTCTCTTTCGACCCACTTTTAGCTGCTTTTTCCCGATTTCTATTTCATCGGGTCTCATACGTTTTTACTACGGCTCTTACGCTCTTCCTTATTATCTACAGGAACATTCCAGTAAGGTCCTAATGCATTACCAAGCGGGTCGATAAATTCCTCCTGTGAATGTTCTGTCTTTTTCAATTACCACTGATGAGAGTTAAAATATGCTTGTGCGCTAGCTCTTCTGTGTTCTTTTCGTTCTTGGATCGCATCAAGTACTATTCCATATGGAGAACTTCGTTCGAATCGCCTTCTTGCTTTCTCGGTTTCTCCATTTTCACTAAATGATGCAACCAGTCCTCTTCCCATACCCTCAACTCCACGTCGTAGAGCTCTTCTATCAAACTTTTGCGGCTCAGAAGCAATAGCGGCCATTTTCTCCCAAAACACCTGTGTCACTTGAGCAGCCACAGGCAATGCTTGGTGAGACTGGACTTCAATCTCTCGATCGCAAAGTGGGAAAGGGGCCCCATCTTGCCCTACTTCATCCAACTCCATCTCTGCTCCTATATCATCCTCTGCTCCTATATCATACTTACCTCTAAAGAGATCAACACTAGGGCGCTCACGATATTGAGGGTTAACTTCATCAAAACTAAAAACATCTGAGAACATAGGTTCATCTCCCTCATCAACTGGAGAGGGTGGCGGCGCGCTTGATTGATTTTCTAAGGGCACAAACCGATAGACATGCAGTTCTTTAGCTAAAGAATCCAAACTATTTCCTTATTAATTTTATTATTGGGGATTTATAACTCCATTCCTATCAGGATAAACTTCCTGACCACCAACAAAAGCTAAAACAACATCACCTGTCTTTCTTACTGATGGTTCTTTTGCTGTTACAATTACCCAAGCCTTCATAAACCTATTCCATCTAATTTTTTCGCCCTTTTTCGGAGCAGGTGGTGGACAGCTTGGCCTCTGACCCAAAGCAGTTTTTGCCACTTTTGTCACTTTTTGTTTATCGTCTTCTACATCAGCTTTTCTAGTCCTTTCTCTGGTAGCTCCAGTATCTGTGACTACGGGTGGCCCTATACTTGGCAATCCTTCCATGATCTTTCTCCATTTGTTTTTATTAGCAGCTGCTTAACTGACAATTAAGTAAGAAAAATTATACACAATCTATCATTTTTCTATTACGTAAAAATGCGATCTGACTTGACATATTTGCCTATTGTAAGCACTATTTTGAAAATACAGGCGATCTTTTAAACCCTTATAATTTGATGGATCGCTTAGTAGAAAAACTTGAGTTTAATATGGCGACAATCTATACTGACCACACTTTATTTGTTTGCACGTGATGCAATCACGAGGTGTGGAAAGATGGCTGAGTGGCCGAAAGCGCTTCCCTGCTAAGGAAGTATACCCTTACGGGTATCGAGGGTTCGAATCCCTCTCTTTCCGATGGAGTTTTGATGACAAATAATATCCCCACCGTTCCTCAATCTAAAGAATCAGAAATGATGGTCCTTGGATGCATGTTAACAAGCTCAAGCGCTCTTAGCATTGCAGCAGACGGACTTCATGAAAGCGATTTCTATCTTCCAGAACATAAAAATATCTTTGGTGCTTTGAATCTTGCTTTTACAAGCGACAAACCAGCAGATATTCACCTGATTGCAGAAAGCCTTAAAGGAAGCGGAAAACTTGATTCTTCTGGAGGTGTTTCCTATTTAACAACTCTTGCTCAGTATGCCGGAACATCTGCTTATGTTGAAGAGTATGTCGATATCGTCCGAAAAAAATCAATCTTACGACAAATGATCCACGCTGCAAAAGAGACTGAGAAAAAAGCTCTTTTAAGCCCAGAAGATGTATATTCAGCTCTTGACGAAGCTCAGGAATACTTTTTTAAGATTAGCCAGAGCGCAAACATGACAACTGGCGTTGAGATCAAAGATATTTTGTCTGGCACAAGAGCAACAAGCCAACTCCCCTACCTGAAAAAACTGCAAGAAAGGCAAGAAGAATTTCACAACCGCGACAGCGATCAACCTCTTATTACTGGTCTTCCGACAGGCTTTACAGACCTTGATAAATTAACAAATGGTTTTTCTGCTTCAAACTTGATTATCATCGCAGGACGCCCTTCAATGGGTAAAACTGCTATTGCTATCAACATTGCTGAAAACATCGCTCTAAATCACAACATTCCAGTCGGCGTTTTTTCTCTTGAGATGATGGCAGAAGAGCTACTTCACCGAGTAATTTGCTCTCAAGCTGAAGTTGAATCAGAAAAAATCAAAACGGGCTCCCTTGATGGCTATGAATATCAAAAAATAGTTGAAGCAGCTAATCGCCTAAAAGAACATAAAATCATCATTGATGATCAGCCTGGATTGAAAATTACAGATTTAAGAGCTCGAGCCCGCCGAATGAAAGAAGTGCACAATATTGGCTTCTTGGTTATCGATTACTTACAACTTCTCTCTGGATCACGAGGACACTACAGCTCAGACAACCGACAAAATGAAATTTCTGAAATTTCTCGTCTATTAAAAAACCTAGCAAGAGAGCTTGAAATTCCAATTTTATGCGGTTCTCAGCTATCTAGAAAAGTTGAAGAGCGTGCAGGCCACAGGCCAATGCTTTCTGACTTACGTGAATCTGGTGCGATTGAGCAAGATGCTGACATCGTGATGCTCATGTTCAGACGTGATTACTACAATCCGAACGACAAACCTGGCATGGCAGAAGTTATTATTGCAAAAAATCGACATGGTCAAATCGGTGATGTTCACCTTACTTTTCGAAAAAAGTTTGCGCAATTTCGCAACTATGTGCCTGAAGCAGGTGGCTCGATGGGCAATAATTCAAATTCAAACAACTCGGCTTTCTCGGCCTTTACACCCACATAATTATTATTTTACCAGAATCCCCTTTACGAAATTTCCATTTTTAAGTACCATATCAGCTGAAAACCAAGGAGCCGTATGTCTTCTGTCAAGAAGAAGCGAAAGCTGAAAATGAATAAACATAAGCGCAAAAAGCGTAGTCGTAGAGATCGCCACAAGAGCAAGTAGCCCTATGTGGATCTACCCAGAATCATATGACGTTATTGTTGTAGGCGCGGGCCATGCAGGTTGCGAAGCATCACATGCTGCAGCTAGTATGGGCGCGCGCACTCTACTGCTAACAATGAATCTCGACACAATTGCAAAAATGTCTTGCAATCCCGCTATTGGGGGAACTGCAAAAGGCCATATCGTACGTGAAATCGACGCGATGGGCGGCATTATGGGCAAAATCGCTGATCGCAGTGCCATTCAATACCGAATGTTAAATCGTTCAAAAGGCCCTGCTGTCTGGTCTCCTAGATGTCAATCTGACCGAGCTATGTACGCTCTGGAGATGAAAAAGACTCTTGAAAATACACCTAACCTCTCCATAATACAAGGCACCACCACTTCTCTTATTATTGAAAATGGAAAAGCTGTTGGCGTGAACACCCAAGAGGGAATTTCTTATCGAGCAAGCGCTGTTATTCTTTCTTCTGGAACTTTCATGCGCGGTTTAATACACATTGGAGACATTAATTTTTCAGGTGGACGAAGTGGCGACAAGCCATCTGTTGGTCTTTCTGCTCAATTAGAGGAACTTGGTTTTTCTATTGGAAGACTAAAAACAGGAACCCCTCCACGCATTAACTCAAGATCGATTGACACATCTTTAATGGAAATGCAACCTGGTGAAGATGATGTTTTCTTCTCTTTTGACAAGAAAGAGTCAAGACTAAAGCAAGTTCCATGTTGGATTACTTATACAACGAATGAAACAAAAGAAATTGCACTTAAGCATTTATTGCGCTCTCCTATGTATTCAGGATCAATTTCATCGGTCGGACCTCGCTACTGCCCTTCTTTTGAAGACAAAGTTGTCCGTTTTAGCGACAAGGATCGCCACCAGATTTTTTTAGAGCCTGAAGGACTTTTAACCAACGAAATGTATGTGAATGGAATTTCTACCTCTCTTCCTTTTGATGTACAATATGAAATGATTCATACAATTATTGGTCTTGAAAAGGCTGAAATTATGCGTGCTGCTTACGCAATAGAGTATGACTACATCACAAGCGGGCAATTAAAACTTTCTCTTGAAACAAAAACGATCCCCTCTCTTTTTCTTGCTGGTCAAATTAATGGAACAACTGGCTATGAAGAGGCGGCTGCACAAGGTCTTATCGCAGGAATCAATGCCGTAAAAACTATTCGTGGTGAGAGCAATTTTGTTTTAAAAAGATCAGAGGCATACATCGGCGTAATGATCGAGGATATTGTTTCAAAAGATCTAAAAGAGCCTTATCGCATGTTTACAAGCCGAGCAGAACACAGGCTATTACTCAGACAAGATAACGCAGACTTAAGACTTCGTGAATATGGGTTTCAACTTGGTCTAATCGATGACAAAAGATACGAAACGTTTAGCAAAAAACGTGAAAATATTGAGATAGGCAGCAACCACTTGAAGAACGTTTCAAAGTATTACGACGAAAAAGTAAACACTTTGTCCTCTATACTCAAGAGGCCTGATTTTAGTTATCAAAGACTTCTTGAACTCTTCCCAGATAACGTTCTTAATCTTGGAGAGGATGCTCATCAACAAATTGAAATTGGACTGAAGTTTGAAGGGTACATCGATAGACAAAATCGAGACATTCTTAAACTAACAGAATTAGACCAACACCCCATTCCCATAACTTTTAAGTATGAGGAGATCATCGGCTTAAGAAATGAGGCCAGAGCGCGATTACTAAAAATTCTCCCCGACAACCTTGGACAAGCTTCTAGGCTTGAAGGTGTTACCCCCGCTGATATTTCGATCTTGATTGTCGCATTAAAAAAACATGCAAAAAAGCCAGCCGGCTCCCCGCCAACAGCATCCGCATGTAAATAAACACCTTGCAGCCACCGCTTTCTTGCTTATAAAATAATTTTTTCTAACCTTTTTCATCTCTAATGTTTAAAGCAAACCACCCTCTGTTATCTAGATGGGGGTTGCATACAAAATCCCTTCTTTGATGTGCTTATAATAGGAGAGATGACACATGAATTTTACCTCGCGAATTTTAAAAGTTTTTACCCCATTTGTCTTGGGATACTTCATCACAACTTATTTTCGCACAGTATGTTCTGTTTTCTCCCCTCTGATTGAAAATAGCACGCAGATCTCAACTCACATGATGGGAACGGTGACTTCTCTTTATTTTCTTGCTTTTGCCCTAATGCAAATTCCAACCGGTGTTCTTTGTGATCACTACGGCCCAAGAAGAACCCAAAGTGGACTTTTTTTTATAGTGGGGATCGGCTCTATTCTATTTGGACTCGCCTCAGGACCGGCTTTACTTGTTGTTGGACGGGCACTTATGGGACTTGGCCTTGGTGGTGGGCTGATGATTGCCTTCACAGCAAATCGATTGTTTTTTAATAAGGGCGAACTTCCCATGTTAAACAGTCTGACTTTTTCTCTAGGAAGTTTAGGAACAGTTGGATCTTCTCTACCTACTGAAGCTCTTTTAAGAACCTTTTCATGGAGCACTATTTCGATCGCTATGGGAATGATTACACTAGCGATTGCCGTAATCATTTTAATCTTTGTTCCAGATCTCAAAAAAAACCCTCATCAAACAACACTTAAAGACCAAATTTCAGGGTTAAAAGTGATTTTTTCCGAGCGTTATTTTTGGAAAATAGCACCTATGATCACCCTCTCTCTTGGAGCATTGCTCTCAATGCAAAGTTTTTGGATCTCTCCTTGGCTAAGAGAGAGTATAAATGCTGATTCAAAAACCATTTCTTTATTCCTTTTGGCTATTGGCGTAGCAACAATTTTTACTGTTCCTGTTGCAAGCTTCTTCTCTCTTCTCTTCTCAAAATTCAAGGGGCAAATGGAGTGGATTGCAGCAATTGGCGCAGCTCTTTCTGTTTTAACACAAATTTTCATAGTCTCTAAAGTCTGGCCAGGAAGTTATATCCTTTGGATCTTATTTGGCTTTTTCAGTTTTTTCCCGATGATCGGCTATACTTCAATTTCTCTTCACTTCCCAAGTAAATATTCTACCCGAGCAACAACAGGACTTAACCTTCTTACTTTTACCGGAGCCTTCTTTCTCCAATATCTTTTTGGTGTTATTGGCGCAATTAGCTTAGTTGCAGCTTTCTGGACATATATCATCCTTCAAATTTGCTCTATCATCTGGTTTTGCTTTGGCGAGGTGGGTCGTTATGCCTGAGCCAGTGATAAAAAAATCTCTCGCGCTAATCACTGACACAACATTTTACCCTATCTATTTCAAAAAAAAGCTCGAGGAATTTTATTTTATAACTCCATTAAGTTCCCAAGACTTCGAGCTTGATGACCTTAAGTTTGTGTTTGCTGATGTTATTGTCATAGATGACAAGAACTTTGGTGAGACTATTTTTTCTCTTCTTACACATATAAGACGAATGCCCCACTACTATGACAAACCAATCATTATTATCACTGCTAAATTAAAAAAGGGGTACATTGATTTGCTTATAAAAGCTGGAGCAAATGACTTCATTCGTGAGCCTCTTGAAGATAAGGATGTATTTGACAGGCTTAAAAATGTAGAGAAATACCATGAAATGACCTCAAAACTACATATTCTTGCAGGAAAAATGACTTCCTCTAAATCAAACATAAGTCCCTCTCTGAAACATCGATTTTTGCTTGATAAACATGCCCTTAGTCCTATTTACAAAACGATCAACGAGGGAGGATACATCGTCACAATGATTGCATCTGTCGACCAAATGGAAAAACTTGATGAGGACACTTATGAAAAAATGACTGAATATATTAAACTTTCTTTGAGAAAAGATGATTTGCTTTTCGCACTTGGGTCAGGAAAATTTATCATTTTTTGTAACAACACTTCTGCAAAAAAAGGTTTTATGATTGCACAAAGCTTGAAAGATGATGTATCATCCGAAAAGTTTAACTCAAAAAATGGTGATGAAAAGTATACTTTATCCATCGGGATCACTGCACAAAGAAACCCTGTCTACAAAGATATAAAAGATATGATCAATGATGCAAGAAGTGCTGCTGTGATTGCTAAAGAAACTGGAAACCAAATTATCATCTACAGATAAGTGAGGCAATTTTGTTAAAAAAATTTACAGCAATTCTTCTTATCTCCCCCCTTCTTATTCATGCTGCCATGAATGACAAAGACCCAGAAGACAGCATGCTTCTCTCACAAGGAAGCAAACAAATGTTTCAAAAAGAGCAGAAAACTGCATCGGCTGCTGTAACAAAGGATATAACGAATCAAATATACGGCGACATGAAAGAGCAAAATTCAGACAAGGCAAAGCAAGCTGCAGCTGCCGCTCAAAGACAAAGCTCTGACATCATGATTGTTGATCCAAACGTTGTTGCAAAGGACTGGGTTAATGCATTTGAAGCTCTAAACATACGAGGTCTTTCAAGCATAAAGTTTGTGCTGCGCGATCAATCAATCATTTCAGATGTTTCTTCTCTTGATGCAATGCCTGGTGGATATCTAATGTTATTTACTCTTAAAACAGTTCAAGGAACAAAATACCGCGTTGTCAAGACAAGCGATATTTCTTCATTGGAAACTCGATGAAAATAAACTTACTTATCCTTGAAAACAAACCCATTCTTGAACAACTCAAAATTGAAGAGGGCCTTCTTAGAACAAACCATCAAAATTGGATGATCATTAATATTGGATCACCTGATGCGATTGTTATGGGACTCTCCTCCAAGCCAGATGAGTGGGTAGACCTTCTTCTCGCCAAAAAAGCATCTATTCCCATCATACAAAGATTTTCTGGTGGGGGCACTGTTTTTGTCGATCAAGAGACTCTTTTTACAAGTTTTATTATCAATAAAGATGCTGTTGCTATCGAAGCTTTTCCAAGACCTATTCTCAACTGGACAATGGAATTCTACAAAAAAGCTCTTGGAATCGAAAACCTTCAACTACGAGAAAATGACTACACAATTGGAAATCTAAAAGTAGGCGGAAACGCTCAATATCTTACAAAAAATCGGTGGTTACACCACACAACCTTTCTACACGACTTTAAAGTTGAGAACATGAATTTTCTTCTTCACCCAAAACGACAACCTGAGTATCGAAAAAATCGCCCCCACAAAGATTTTATCACAACACTTGCGCCACATGTTGGTAAAAAAGAGTTTGTAACAAAGATTGTTCAGCAACTTAGGTCTGAATTTGAAGTCCACACAGTTGAACTTCCAATAACTTTTTCAGAGTATCGCACATCAATTCTCGTTCATTGAGCCAATTTTTCTTAATCTTCGTTTTCAGGAAGCCCAAATTTCTTTTTGAAATACTCTCTTGTCACTTGGCGACCTACTTCTGCAATTGATTGGGTGAGTGGGATTTTTTTTGGGCAAACTTGCACAC
>CAYGJD010000011.1:1712-61817 GCA_964350315.1 uncultured bacterium | reverse complement strand
TTAGTTTTCATTGAAGGTCTTCCAGATTTCTGTAATATTAGATTTTTTCCTTTTTTTGCAACAATCGTCATACGATATGCAGAACGCTCCGACTTTAAAGCGCATGAAATTCTAATGAATGTTAGTTCTGGAGAGCCCTGCGAAATTTGGGAAAAAGATGCGTTTGGTAACCCAAAAGTATGTATTCCTAATCCAAAAAGACAAACGACTTATTCACATGAATTGTATTTTAAGTCTCCAGATCAAATGAAAGAATTATTTTCTGATTTGCCCGAGGCGATTAAAAATACGCAGTTAGTTGCAGACAGATGTAATTTTACGTTTGATTTCACTAAAAGATTTTACCCAGTCTTTGAAGCTCCCATCTTGGAAGGGAAGAAATATACTCAAGAAGAAAGGTTGAAAGCAGCAGAAGATTATTTGCGGCTATTAAGTTTTGAAGGGATAGAAAAGCGATATGGGGAATCAGCTCTTAAAAAAGTTCAGGAAAAGTACCCAAATAAAGAGCCTCTAGATGTTGTAAAAGAAAGAATCGAATATGAGTTGGGGGTGATCACTTCTAAAGGGATGGGGGATTATCTACTTACGGTACGAGATTTCATAGCTTGGGCAAAAGACAACAAAATCCCCATGGGGCCTGGTCGGGGATCTGGGGTAGGCTCGATTATTCTTTACTTGATTGGAATTACGGATATTGAACCACTTAGGTTTAATCTCTTCTTTGAGAGATTTATTAACCCTGAACGACCTTCCTATCCCGATATCGACGTCGACATTTGCATGGAAAGAAGATCAGAGGTCATTGATTATACTCTGAGAAAGTATGGTAGGGACCGTGTTGCTCAAATCATTACTTTTGGTACGATGAAAGCAAAGATGGCGATTAAAGATGTAGGACGTGTTTTATCTATCCCGTTATCTAAAGTGAATATTATCGCAGCTTTAATTCCTGATGATCCTAAAATAACGATAGATTCTGCCCTTGAGATTGATCAAGACTTGAGGCAAATGTATGAAGATGATGCAGAGACAAAGCGTATTCTTGATTTCGCAAGAAAAGTCGAAGGCTCTATTCGTAATACAGGTATTCATGCTGCTGGATCAATTATTTGTGGAGAACCTTTAACAGATCATATACCAGTATGTAGTTCAAAAGACTCTGACATTTACGTTACCCAATACTCAATGAAGCCCGTTGAAAAAGTCGGGATGTTGAAGATCGATTTTTTAGGACTGAAGACACTTACTTGTATTCAAAAAGCTGTAGATGCAGTCAAAAAGCTTCGTGGAATAGAGGTTGATTGGGTAAATTTACCTCTTGATGACCAAAATACATTTGATCTTCTGAATCAGAGAAGAACAATGGGTATTTTCCAATTAGAATCGACCGGAATGCAAGACTTGATTGCTCAGCTTTCGGTAGATCGATTTGAGGAAATCGTTGCGGTTGGTGCGTTATATCGACCTGGTCCAATGGAGATGATACCATCTTATATTGCGAGAAAGACTGGTAAAGAGAAGATCGAATATGACCACGAGTTGCTTAAAGATATCCTGAATGAAACTTACGGGGTTATGGTCTATCAAGAGCAGGTGATGCAGATTGCTCAGTTATTGGCTGGATACTCTCTTGGGGAAGGGGATTTGCTTCGTAAGGCAATGGGTAAAAAAGATGCTGAAGAAATGGAGCGCCAAAAACACAAATTCCGTAAGGGAGCTGTAAGTAAGGGTATTCCAGAAGAAGTGGCCATCAGTGTTTTTGATAAAATAGAGAAGTTTGCTTCGTATGGTTTCAACAAATCGCATGCGACAGCATATGCATACCTCAGTTATGTTACAGCTTATCTGAAAGCGAATTTTCCTGGAGAGTGGCTTGCTGCTTCGATGACTTGCGATATGACAGATTTGTCTAAAGTGGCAAAACATATTAGAGAAAGTCAAACAATGGGATTTAAAATCCTCCCGCCACATATTAATGAGTCAACAAGAACGTTTGTAGCAGCCAAGGAAGGGATACACTTTGCTTTGTGTGCGATCAAAGGTGTTGGTGAGGGTGTTGTTGAGACTATAGTGAATGAGCGTGATAAAGGGGGCTTATTTGCCTCTTTAGTTGATTTCTTAAAGAGAGTTGATTTAACGCAGGTTTCAAAAAAAGTTATTGAAAATTTGATTGTTTCTGGAGCCTTTGATTTTACAGGTTGGAGCAGAAGGCAGTTGACGATATTTTTAATGGAACACTTTGAAGGTTTTGTTAGAGAGAAAAAGGAAAAGGAAAAAGGCGTTTTAGATCTTTTTTCATCAGGAAAGGGTGTTGAAACGCAAAATGCATTTATTTCCTATGAAGCACCAGAATGTACTGAAGAGGATGATAAATTACAGCGATTGAGTATTGAGAAAGAGCTGTTAGGTTTTTATGTAACAGGCCATCCACTTGATGAGTTTGAAGAGATTATTGCAAGCATAGATTGTGAAACTTTAAGCATGGTTGAAGAAATGCCTGATAGAAAAGTTTTTAAAGCAGCTTTTATTGTCGATACATTGCAAGTTCGTATCTCACAAAGAACGCAGAAAAAATTTGCTATTATGACGATTAGTAATGGGATAGAACGTTTTGAGCTCCCCGTTTGGCCAGATGTTTTCAATGAAAAAGCTTCTCTTCTAGATGATAATGCTCTTCTTATCGGAGTGCTGCAAGTTGATCGTCGTGATGAAGGTTTAAAGATCGGTTGTAAGGCGCTTGCCAGTTTAACAGGTTTCAATGATGAAGCGAGAAGAGAGATAGATGCGGCATTTGAGTCGGCATTAAGAATGTCTATGACTGAGCCAAAGGGAGGGAAGAAAAAAAGCATGAAAATTCAACCAGTCGAACCACAGAAAAATGTTACAATGAGAGTAGATTTGAATAAAATCTCGATGAGTGAAATTTTAAGATTAAAAGAAATATTAGTAACGCATGGCGGAAAAGACACTTTCCATTTGGTTTTCTTAAACGAAGGGAAAGGGGTTGGAAGAGTTGAAGTAGAATCAACTTTAGGTGTGAACTATTCAGAAGAGCTGAAGAAAGAATTGGAGACGCTAGTCTCAGCAGTTGACTTAATTTGTAAATAAAGAGTACTCTTTGTCCCATAAAACGATCGTAAACATGAAATGGCACCTATATGAAATTATCTGTATATTTTTCAAAATTAAGCACCTTCAAACTACTCAGAGCAGCAGCGCTAGTTTTTTGTTTTGTGACAACATTGCAGTTAAACGCAAAGGATTCTGATTCGGTTAGTCTTGAAGTTCGATATGGAACAATGCAAAAAGCGTTTAATCAAAAAGAATATCGATCAGTTATAGAAGATGCCAAAACGATTATTAAAGTAGCTCCATCGTCACCATTTGCAGCTGATACAGTATATTATCTTGCCGTTTCCTATTTCAATTTAAAAGATTTTGATCTAGCAAACTTATATTTTTCTCAATTTCTGGAAAAATATGCGACCCCAAAGTATTTCGAAGATGTCATTGTGTATAAATACAAAATTGCAGAAGAATTTGAAATGGGCTCTGGCCGTCATATGTTTGGAGTAGAGAAATTACCAAAATGGGTGAGCGCATGGGAAGATGCAATGGCTTTGTATGATGAGGTAATCAAAACTCTTCCTAATCATGAGATTACAGCAAAAGCAATGTATAGAAAAGCTGGTATGTTAAAGTCAGAAAAAAAATATAAAGAAGCTATCGATACTTATAGATCTGTCACTAGACGTTTTCCGAAAAACCTTATGGCACCTGAAAGCTATTTAGCAATCGCAAAAGTTTATTTTGATCAAAGCCAAGGTGATTACCCAGATAAAGATTATTTGGAACAAGCAAGAATTAATTACAAAAGATTCAAAAGAGATTTCCCGAGTGAAGATAGAATTATTGAAGTGGAAGCCTTGCTTGTAAAAATGCAAGATCTGTATGCAAAAGAGTTGTGGATCTCGGCGAAATATTTTGAAAAGAAGAAGAAGTATAGTGCAGCAAAATTGTATTACGAGAAAATTGCTAGATTATACCCTGAGTCTTCTTATGCAAGAGAAGCGGTTGCAAAACTTGCATTATCAGAAGTTAGTATGACAACTGTAGAACAACGCGAAGAAGGATTAGATCGAAATGGTGTTGATGCAAATGAGCCTTCTGATCAACAAATTGAAACGTAGATCAATAATAAGACGTTTAAGTACTGTTTCTTTAAGTCTTTTGCTTGCTACTCTCTGTCATTCTTGTGGATACAGAACCCCCACTAATCAACTAGGAAATGAAACTGTAGTATTAAACATCCCTCTTATTAGAGGTGATGAAAATGGCTATCTACGTGCAGATTTAGCTAAGGTAGTGTCTGAGTCTCCTGGATTTAGGTATTCGTCTTCAGCATCAGCAAGATATTCTCTTGAAGTCAAAATTATTTCAGATTCAAATGAAACCATTGGATATACATGGGATCAAAAGCCGATCACTGGGGAATTTATTAAACGATTATTTCCCAATGAAGGGAGAAGAAAAGTAAAAGCTCAAGTCTCTCTTTATGATACTGAGAAGAATAAAAATGCTATATCTCCCTATACAATAGAAGGTTTTGCAGATTATGATTTTGTCAATCCTACGGCCATTAAGAATATAGAATTCAATGATGCACAGGGCGATGCTCAATCAGTATTGCAATATTCATTAGGACAATTAGATTCTGAGGAGGGAGCTAGAATTGAGTCTTTTCAGCCCCTTTCACAAACGCTTGCAAGCTATATAATGGAAGCGTTAAGACGTGCTCCGCCTCTTAAATAAATATTTCTATACTCCACATCTAGTCTCATGCTATAAGAATAGAGATGGAAGATTCAATTGTGATTCAAGCGAGTGTCTCGAATTTATCAAAAGTAATGCTTTGGATTTCAAGACAACTCGATTGCTATAAAATCGACGAGAAGAAAAAAAAGCATATTGAATTAGCTCTTGAAGAGGCTATAGTAAATATTATGTTTCATGCTTATGCACCAAATCAAGGGATGTTAAAAGTCCATGTGGCTTTTGATAAAGGGCATAAAGAGTTAAAGTTTGAGATTCAAGATCAGGGAAAACCATTCAATCCTCTTCAGTTTCAAGATCCAAATATCAAGCAACATCTCGATGATAGAAAGGTCGGTGGATTAGGGATCTATTTCATGAAGAAAGTTTCAGACCATATTTTCTATGAAAGAGTTAAAGATACAAATGTGTTAACAATCAAAAATGAAATTTAGCGACTTATAGAAGCAATTTCTTCTTCTGTATCAATTACTTCAGTAAGAAAATGCCTTAAGACTTTTAATACATACTTAGGTGTGTTGTAAACTCCTGACGAGGAGATAACAATTTCAAGTCTTGGCTCTTCGTTAGTTGTTAAAGCTATCAATGTCAACGTAGTTGGTGTGTCATCAATAACTTTAGGAATAATCCAGACAACAAATTGATTGTTGAAGAGAGTTACTTTCTCATTGCTTTCCACAACATGAAAGTAAAAAGGAAATTGAGCTTGGAGCTCCTTTTCTTCTTCAGGTGTTTTATTTAAAAGATCAAATTTTTTCAAAAGCGAGAGGTCAACATGGATGATGCCATCTTGAAGCCATTTTCCTAAATCGGAAGTGAACTGAGTATAAGACTTTTCAAGCTTTTTTTGATTCAACATTAATAGCCAGGGTAGTTGATCTTAGTTTCTTTTTCTTCATACGAACTAAAGGGATTAATTTAAACTGAATTTTGTAAATTTTTGTTTTTATTTTATTAGTTTACTTATCCTAAGTCTTTTGTTTACGTTCTTGATTCAAAAGAATAAATCAGCAATGATAAAAGTATGCGAATTTCCCAGATTCTTCTCTTCTTTCTATGCAAATTGTTCTGCTGTTATTCATTAGAGATACAGATTGAAACTCCCTATGCAGCATTAATCAATGCTGAGACTGGAAAAGTCCTTTTTGAAAAGAACGCAAGAACAAAGATTTATCCTTGTAGTACGATGAAATTGGCAACAATTTTATATATTTTAGAACACAAGGCAGAATCTCTTGATGAGATAGTGACTGTTTTCCCCGAAGCATTAATGAGAACAACAGAGCAGGAAAAAAAGGCACATAACTATCAAATTCCAGCACATTATCTTGAGCCAGATGGCACGATGATTTATATAAGAAATAAAGAAAACCTTTCGATTAGATCTTTATTGTATGGAGCATTATTAAAGTCAGGAAATGATGCATGTAACGCTCTTGCATATCATATGTCAGGAGAAATTAATGAATTCGTTTCAAACTTAAACGATTGGGTAACAACGGTTGGTGCCGAGGCGACAAATTTCATGAATCCGCATGGATTGCACCACCCACAACATTATTCCTGTGCGTATGATATGGCCCTCATAGGAAAAGCTGCTTATCATAACAAAGACTTTATGAAATTAGCAACAGAACGTATTTATACAAAGCCTAGAACAAATCTACAAAGAGCAGAAACCTGGAAAAGCAATTCATGCATATTGCGGCAAGGGGATGAACTTTACTATTCTAAGACCCTTTTTGCAAAAACAGGACAGTTAAAGATTGGTAAATATAATCTTATAGCTGCGGCAACAAATGGGGAAAGAACCCTCATTGCAGCCCTTCATAAAAGTCCTAACTGGAAGCAAAGATATTTAGATGTTATACATATGTTTGAAACAGCATTCCAAGAAGAAAAAATAAAAAGACTCCTATTCGCTAAAGAGGAAACAAGTTTTGAAAAAAACCTGCCTAAGGCGAAAAAAACACTTCAAGCCGTCCTAAATGAAGATGTATTTCTTGAGTATTTTGCATCTGAAGAGCCAAAAGTTACCTCAAAACTTGTCTGGGAAGAGAACTTAACCTTGCCAATTAGAAAAGGAACTAAAGTTGCTACAATTGAATTAACAGGAATCAATGATAAAAGTTTGCTGTCTGTTGATTTATATGCAAAAGACAAAGTTAAAAAAAAAGTAATTCTTAGGCCAAAATGGGCGATTATTGGAGCTTGTCTTTTTGTTTTTTTAGGGGTTAGATTGTTCCAAGGTGGGAAAAAGAATCCTGAATAGTGTTATATAATCCCTTAAAGATAGATCTTCTGCTCTAGCAGTTTCTTTATGTCCAATCTTGATCAGTTCATTCTGGATTCCCAAATGCTTTTGTGTTGAGCGAAGCATTTTTCTTTTATGAGCAAAGCAGCCACGTACAAAAGAGAAAAATTTGTCGTGATCCATTTCTGGTAAAAGAAGGTTTGCATGTGGTTTTAATGAAATAACAGCACAATCAATTTTGGGTTTAGGAAAAAAACAATGATTAGAAATCTTAAATAATGTCTTTATTGAAAAGTAAAATTGAGAAAAAATCGCAAATGAATTGTTCAGCTTTGTGCCAGCTTTGCTTTGAATCCTTGTTGCCATGTCGTCTTGTATGACAAGAACGATTTCTTGAAAGAGGTGTCTTCTTTGAGCTAGGAAAGAGAAGATAGGGGAAGTGATTTGAAATGGTATATTTGATACAACCTTCATAGGAGTTGAAAATTCTTGATCTAGAATATCACCATGAATGACCGTTAATTGGTCAACCCATGGATTTAAAACATCGTTGAGTGCGATTGCAAAAGCCTTGTCTAATTCAACAGCTGTTACTTTTGCTCCTTTTTCAAGAAGAGTTCGCGTGATTGCACCAAGCCCTGGTCCAATTTCCAGCACTAGATCATCTTTTTTGATGTCAGCAGAGCTTACAATTTTGTCTAGAATGTTTTTTTCAATGATGAAATTTTGAGATAGGCCCTTTTGCAATCTTAGTTTATGTGTGCCTAAATATAGTTTTAGTTCACTAAGATTTCGAAGGTCCATTAGGCGTGAAGAATGAAAAGCTTAGTTTGCTGGTCGTACATTTTTTCTATCACAAGGTGTTCACAGCAGAAACGCTTTCTTAACTTGCTCAAGTATTCTTGTCTCACAGATTCGCTTGCTTTTCCAACAAGTGCATCACGAATTTCATTAGAAACTTGTTCAAAAGAAGGAGGTGATTTACTTGTATGATTTTTTAGGTGAAACAGTCGTGTAACTGTTTGATCGTCATAACGACTTTTTTGGCTAACTGGTTCAGAGATCTCTGTTGGCTTTAAGCTTTCTAGTATTGATAAATTTTCAGCAGATAGTTGTTGAGATGTCAGTTGAATGTCATCAGATAGCTTAATGTTGACGCTTGAAGGTAGTAATTTCGATACAGCTGCTACTGCGTCAGTAAGAGATGAGCCTAAGGTTGTCCCAGTTTTAGAAAAAATTGAGCGTATGTCTTTTGCTATTTGTGCAGTTGCTTCGGAGTCTTTTCCTCGGATGGTGCACATTTGATAAGTCCATTCGTCTTGACTTGGAGAAGCTTCAATATGTTTTACGTAATGATCGTATACAACTTGAGGTGTAATTTTATTCATAGATCTTTGCCAAACTCGGTACCACATCATGCTTTTGCAGATAAGATCCTCTTCAACAAGTTTTTCTGCTTCAGTAGGAGTAAGTCCTAATTCTTCAAGTCTCTCGTTAACATTCGCGCCAAATTTTTGTTCCATTTCTTCACGAATAAATGGTTTCTCAACTTTGTATGCAAGTTCGTTAGCTTCCATAAGCATAAGCTCATTGTCGACCATTTCTTGAAGAATGGGTCTCCAATTCTGTACGTAGAATTGAAGAATTGATTCGGGATCATCCATCATTTGTGGGTATGATTTTGCAAGATAAATATCCATTTGCTTTTTTACGTCCATTACGGAAAAAACTTTTCCATTAATTTTCGCAAGCGGTCGATTATTTACAATGATTTGTGCTTTTTTCCCAGAATGTTCAAGAAAATTATTTCCGTATGACATTGGGGATGCGCTTACTTGTGATAATGTTAACACAGCAAGACTAAATATAACTTTGAATGAAGGGTTCCTAAACATGGTGGCAATTATCCTTATTTAGGTAGATTTTTTCAAGGAGAAATGACAGCTGCATAAAATCCATCCATTTTTCCTTCTTTTGGAAATGATTTAAATGGAGGAGATTCAAGCGTGCATCCATGTGTTTTGCAAAAGTATTCAACTTGAAGATCATTTTCTTCAGGAAAGATGCTACATGTTGCGTAAACTATTTTTCCGTTTGGAGAGACGTATTTGAGAGCTTCTTCAAAGATAGTTCTTTGCTCAAGAACAATACGTTCTAGCATTTCATCAGAGTAGCGCCAGCGCTGGTCAGGCTTTCTTCTCCAAGTTCCAGAACCAGAACAAGGGACGTCAAGCAAAACCCAATTCATCCGATTCTTCAATCTTTTTAAATTTTTTGTGTCTTTGATGATTTGTGCATTTTGTACGCCACATCGTCTTAAGCGCTCTTTTGCTGATTGAAGTGCTTTTAGACGTAAATCGTATAAAAATATTTGACCTTTACCTTTCATCTTGTGTGCAAGGGCAAGGCTTTTGCCGCCAGCACCAGCACAATAATCTAATATTTCTTCGCCTGGCTTCACATCAATTAGGTTGCCAATCATCTGACTCCCTTCGTCTTGAACCTCAAATAAGCCTTTAGTAAATTCAGGTAGGACAAAAAAATTGATTTTTTCGTGGAAGATGATTCCACTCTCTGCTGATTCACATAAGGAGACATCATAGCGGTTTTTCCAACCATTAAAGAGAGACTCTCTTGTTGTTTTACAGAGGTTTGTACGAATAAAGATGGGGGCACGGGTTTGATTGACTTCACAAAAAGCTTTAGCTTTTTCTTCTCCGATAGAAATGTGAAGCTTTTCAAATAGATCTTTTGAAAAACCGTATTTTTCATGTTCTTGCACAAAAGGAGCATCTTTTGCCTTTCGTAAGCAATTGTTTAAAGAAAAATCTAAGCGATTGTCCCAATTTATTTCTTCTTCATTGTTTCGAAGGTGTGCGTCAATTAAACTTTTCCACCTGATAATTGAATAAATTTTTTCTGTGATAACCTTCCGATCGGTAGATCCAATCGCTTTGTTTCTTCTAAGGTATTGATTTAGAACGGCGTCAAGAGGAAGCCCTGGTCTTTCGTCCCAAGTGTCATAAAAACAAAGTATGTGATTTTTCCTGAAGTTTGTTATCATAAAATTTTCCTAATTGTGGAAAGTATAGCGAATTATTGTCTTTTGCGATATGAGAAAGATATATGAGTATTTATGCCAGATTTATAGCCGGACTTGGAAGAAGTCTTGTAAGTATTATTTTTATTGTTATTGGTTTGTCTCAAATTTTTTATTGGGAGATGGCAGAAAAGGACCTTTCTTTTGCATTAGCAAATTGGGAGCTGTATTCTGGAAATGCAAACCAAATAGGGGAAATATTTACAGGATTGCTATCTATTGTCCCCGTTATTTTGATCACTGGAATTGTATTGCAATTGATCGGCGGTGTTTTTCTCTTTTTTAATTTCCGTGTAAGGCTTGCTTCATTTTTGCTGCTTATATATCTTTTTATTGCCACATTGATTTATCACCCTTTTTGGTACTTAGACGGACCGGCATTGAACCGCGCTATGATGTTGTTTTTGAAGAATTTGGCGATCTTTGGTGGTCTCGTTGTGATTTTTGGTATGGGAAAAGGTTCTCAAAAAATGGATCGAGTAAGGGTTAAGAGAAAAATCCCCAAGGAAATTGAATACGATGACGATGACCAAGATTGAACAAGTCAGTAATCCTCAAACTAAAAAGTCGTTTTTCATTGAGATTCTGAAGTTTGGGGTTCTCTTTTTTTTAAGAGTTAGTATTACAGCTTTAGGGCAGCCAGATCGAGGTCTTTTCTTCTCAGGACTTTCATATATAATAGGTTATTCATCAGCATTTTATCTTCTTTTTCGAATTCCCCAAAAAACACTAAAATTTGTTTTTGCTTTTTTTTGGATGTTTTTTGTTCAATGTTGCCAACTTGATTGGCTTGCAACGACAAAGTATCATGGTAAATCGATTGTGATTGTGTATCTTTGTCTTTCAGCAGGAATTGCTCTTCAGTTTGCATTTTTGTCATGGTTTCTTCCTAAAAAGGGGAATTTGACATTAATGCGTTGTGCTTCAATGGCAAGTTTTTGGACTTTACTTGAGGTGAGCCGGTTATATGTGTTATGTGGTTTCCCTTTTAATTCTACGGGTTTAGTCATGACATCTCACCCAATGATGATGCAAATGGCAGCATTGTTTGGGATTTATGGATTGTCTTTTTGGGTTATTTTTACATCATCTATTGGAGTCAAAGCATTTGTTCAGAAGTCAATTGGCTATAGCTGTTTATGGGTGGCGCTTCTTGTTTCGCCGCTTGTGTTTGGATTTTTTCATATGAACTATCATGATAAAAAGGCTTTGCTGCAAAACCATCTCGCGGTTGCGTTGATTCAAACAGGACTAGAAGTAGAACAAAAATGGCCTTTCCCTAAGCATGAAGAGACTTATATCGATCCATTTATACAGTGGAAAATGATTTTTGATATGTTGAGCAGTACGCAGCATAAAGCCTATGATTTGATTGTTTTGCCAGAAGTTGCCTTGCCGGGAAATGCTTATTATCCTGATATCGACTATGAACGAGCGTTAAGAGACATTATTAAAGAAGACAGTCGATTGCCAGCTCTAATAGAGCCCCTGGCTGCTCGTGATTCGAAAGGAAACTGGAAAGTTAGCCACGCGTGGATGGCCCAAGCGATTGCTAATCGGTTTAAAAGTGAGTTGGTTGTTGGTCTTCTTGATGTTGATGATGAGCTTGAGGAATCGTATAACTCAGCTTTTCATTTTGTGCCATTTAGAACTTCGATTCATAGATATGAAAAAAGAGTTCTTGTCCCTTTGGCCGAATATCTACCCTTGCCAGTCATGAAATCTTTTCTAGAAGAATATGGAATTACATCGTTTTTCACTCCAGGGAAAAAAGCAAAAGTGTTTTATGGAAACGTCCCTCTTGCTGTATCGATTTGTTATGAGGAAGGGTATAGTAATCTAATACGAGAGGCAAGAATACTCGGAGCAAAGCTCTTAGTGAATGTGACAAATGATGGTTGGTTTCCGAAATCAAGGTTGCCTCAAGAGCACTACAACTTAGGTGTGTTGAGATCGATAGAAAATGGAGTGCCTGTAGTAAGAGCTTGTAACACAGGAATAACAGCTGCTATAGATAGTTTAGGAAGAGTTCAAGGTGTGATGCAGGACGTAGGAAAGGATGGAGAGACTTTAGGTGGAGTTGTTACAGCCTCTTTGGGATTATACAGCTATACCACTCTTTTTTCTATTGCGGGAAATAATCTCATTGTTCTTATTTCGACGCTTGTCTTGTTGTTGTTTTTCTTTTATCGAAAACCATTAAGTTTTTAAGTTGATTCAACTTATTTATCTGTCATGGGTTTTAGTTGAAACAAAAGATTCTATACGTTAATCTCTCTTAACCTTGGATAGTTTTAGTTAAATTTATGAAACGAAATGTTTTTTTTGAGCGAACAATTAGAAGTGAGATAATTCTATCTGGAAAAGCTCTTTTTACGGGTGAAGATGTAGAAATCACCTTGCTCCCTGCTCAAGTCGGAGAGGGGATCCTTTTTAAAAAAATCATAAGCCCGAACAAATGCATTACTATTGCGGCCACGCAGAACTCAATTTACAAAGCCTCAGGTAGAAATACAGTACTCAGCGACGGAACTGAACTTGGTGTGATACATTGTGTTGAGCATTTGATGTCAGCTCTCTTCGGTTGTGGAATTTCAAATGTTGTCATTGAAATAAAGGGAAGTGAAGTTCCTATTTTTGATGGCTCAGCAAAACCAATTGTTGAAGCGATCATTAAAGCTGGACTTTTTGATCAAGAGCTTGAAAGAGAATTTATGCCGATTGACAAACCATATTATTGGTCTAAAGGCAACGTCCATATTATTGCTCTTCCCTCTGAAGAGATGCGATTTAGTTACACACTTAGCTACGAAGATCATCCACTTTTAAATTCTCAATTCTTTACTATTCCCTATAATGAAAATTGGACAGAAAAATATTGTGAACTTATAGCGCCTGCCAGAACATTTTGCCTTTATGAAGAAGCCCAAGCAATGATGAAATCAGGGATGATTAAGGGTGGGACTTTGGATTGTGCCGTCGTTGTTAAAGGAAGTGAAATTCTTAATCCAGAAGGGTTGCGCTTTAATGATGAGATGGTAAGACATAAGGTTCTAGATATGATTGGAGATCTTGCATTGTTAAAACAACCCTTACTTGCACACTTTATTGGAATAAGATCAGGTCATGAAGCGAATGCCATTTTGGCAAAAAAAATTGCTTGTAATGTCAAAATATCGCACGATGAAATCTTTGAAGGAGTTCAAGTATGACGGCACAAAAAGCAGGGGATTCTTTGCCTCAGATTAATATTAAAAGAATCAAAGAATGTCTTCCTCACAGATACCCATTTCTTTTCGTTGATAAAGTGACACATTTTGACGCAGAAAAGAAAACGATTACAGCACAGAAAAATCTTACAATCAATGAACCTTTTTTTCAGGGGCATTTTCCTAAAGAGCCAATCATGCCAGGTGTTTTAATCGTTGAGGCGCTAGCCCAAGCAGGTGGTGTATTAGTATATGAGTTGGGACAAAGAGGTCTATTTGTCTTAAGTAGTCTAAAAAATGTAAAATTTCGAAAACTTGTTGTCCCTGGAGATGTTCTTACTTTAGATGTTGTTGCAGAACACATTTCTAAACGAGGAGGGAGAATGAAAGGTGTGGCAACAGTTGATGGTGTGTTGGCTGCGGAAGCAGAGATTCTTTTTGCTTTCCTTCAAGAAGAGTTCTAGGGTTAGTTAAAGGCCCTGATGTATGTAATGTGGAGTTTTAAAAAGAGATCTACTAATCAATGACAAAGATTCATCCAACAGCAATTGTTCACCCAAAAGTGAAAATTCATAAAAGTGTTCGTATAGGGGCTTATTCTGTACTTAATTCACCAAACATCACTCTGGATGAAGGTGTTGAAATTAAGAATCATGCTGTAATTGAAGGGCATGTTCATATAAAGAAAAACACGACCATCTGTTCTTTTGTTTCTATAGGGGGAGCACCACAAAACATTTATTATGCTGGCGAAGAGTCCTTCATAGAAATTGGGGAAAATTGTCATATTCGAGAATATGTTTCGATCAATTCTTCTTGTGGTGAAGGGGAAAAGCTCGTAATTGGAAACAAATGTTACATTATGACCTATTGTCACATTGCCCATAACTGTATTTTGGGAAACAATGTTGTGATGGCAAACAATGCGACATTGGGTGGCCACGTGATTGTAGGAGATCATGCCAATCTTGGTGGTCTTTGTGCGATTCATCAAAAATGCAGAATTGGAAATCATGCGATGGTTGGTGGTGGAGCAATGGTTGGAACAGATGTTCCTCCTTTTTGTTTAGGTTCTGGATATCCAATAAAACTTTCTGGACTCAATTGGATCGGATTAAAGCGCAATGGAATTTCACGAGAGATTAGAAAAGGGTTAATTAGAACATACAGGCTGACACTTCTTTCGGGGCTTTCTTGGAAGTTGGCAAGAGAAGAAATAATCAAGACAGTAGAAATGAACCCTCTTGTTCAAAAATGGATTGATTTTTGCGATGAATCAAAAAGAGGTCTAACCCCTGCAAGAGACAAAAGACTTTTGAATGCAGTGAAAAAAAATCAATTAATAGTGAATGAACTGGTAGAAATAGGATGACAATTGTTTATTTTGGAAGTGACGAATTTGCAAAAAATGTATTGATGTCACTTATCGATCAAAATCTTCCTCTATCTGCAGTTGTAACAGTACCCGATAAAAAAAAAGGCAGATCGCAAAAACTCTCCCCAACGCCAGTAAAAGAATTTGTTTTGGAAAAGGGTGGGCTTTTGCTCTTTTCTCCAGAAAAAGCATCGTCACCTGATTTTCTTAAAGCGTTGAGTGACTTAAAAGCAGAATTATTTGTCGTAGTGTCATATGGCAAGTTGTTGAGACAATCTCTACTTGATCTCCCTTTAATTGGAACGATTAATGTTCATCCCAGTATTTTGCCCAAATATCGAGGGCCATCACCGATACAAAGTGCTGTGTTAGCAGGTGAAATGGATGTTGGTGTGACGATTATGGAAGTTTCGCTAGAGCTTGATGCTGGAGATGTGATTTCTTGTAAAAAAATGAGTGTAGGTAGAGATGATACATTTGGTGAAGTTGAAGCTTCACTGTGTGAAATTTCAAAACAATTGCTTGTAAATGTAGTTAAAGAAATGCTTTTAAATAAACAAATTAAGAAAACACCTCAAGATCACACAAAATCTACATACACAAGTAAAATTTTACCGATCGATGCAAAAATTGATTTTAAAAAACCTGCTCATGAAGTCCATAATCTAATAAGAGGGATGAGCCCACGTCCTGGAGCACGGTGCGATGTAGAAATTAATGGAATGGTCAAAAATTTAAAAATTTTAAGATCTACTATTGTTGATGTAGATGAAGAGGGCGAGTTTTCGCCAAGCTCTTATCATGCCGGGGATGTAGCGTTTTTTGATCGACAAAATGGATTTGTTGTAAAATGTAAAGATCGATTTATTCGTATCCTTTTGCTTCAGCTTGAGGGTAAAAAAGAAATGTTAGTAAAAGACTTTGTTAACGGCTTTGCTAGGCCTGTTATTCTGAAAAATTTCTAATAAAAATTCCTCCAATACAAATATATGTAAATAAAGATAATTTCTTTATTACGTTGTCTTTTTTTTTCTAAAACTTTGCATTCTCTTTACGATTTACATTTATGTATCTTCACAATATACTACCGTCGAAAAGTAATAGAATAAGATACTTAAACAATCAAAATTGAAAAAAAATATAGAACAAGGAAAAGTTAAATGGAGTGCACACTAGAATCATCGGATATAGCAGGGGATAGAGGTTTTTTAGCGTTAGGTGATTTTTTCACAAAAAACCCGAACGACGTATATGACGCGATGTCCAATGTTCTGGAAGTTGCGTCAGATTTTTTTAACTTAACACAAGAAACAGCAGAAGCTTTTGGGAATCATTTAAGTATTGCAGCCTCTGCGTTTTCAATGACAAGTGCTTTAGGGGATGGTTTTTCATTTTTAAAAAGTACGAGAGAATGTGCTCAGACAGTGTTTCAGTCAGGAGTTTTCTCAGGAGAGTTTGCAGGTGCTGCCAAAGAAGTTGTAAGAGATTTTGGAAATACAGTTATGGATATTTATTCATCAGGTGTTTTCCTCTCTGCGCTTAAAATTGCTAACTTTGCAAATCCAATATTTAAAATGTTTGCGATGGTGAGTGTGTCGTTCTCTTTGCTCTTTGATGTGTATGACAACATCGGGGTGGTTGCAGATGGATCTGAAGGGAAGGCTACTTTAACTCAAGTACAAAAAGATTTGATAAAACACAACCACACTAAAAATCAGTATTCACTTATGTCAAACGCGCTTTCGCTTTCGGTTACAGTGTTAGAGATTGCAGGAATGGTGTTCTGTCCAGTAGGAACGTTGGTTATTGGTTTTGTTTCTTTAGGCGGCTCATTAGGTCAGTTCTTTGAAGAAAGAGAAATGCAAGTACTAGCAGCAGAGTCTGCTCTAAGCAAGTAATTAAGTAATTAATTTGGGGAACGATGTCAGGAATAACGATTGTAAATGGTGTAGCAGTACCAAAGCAAAGCGATCCTTTTCGTTCTCTATTTACAGGTGGTAGAGGCTCTTTAAAGACTACTGCTGCTCTAGCAGAAGCTTTAATGTGGATTAGTGAGTCAACGGGCGAGTTTGTTAACTCCAGCGTTACGACAATACTCAAACCTATTAGTAAATCAAGTTCTTTGGCGTCTACAATATGTTGTTTTCCTGATGCTATAAAATTTTCGATTGATGCAGTGAAAAAAGCAAAAGCAATGGCTGTAGAAGTCTCTTGGTCTAAGTTTAATCAATTTTCTCATACTATGATAATAGTCGCAGAACGAATTTCAGAATTTGTCTATGGCTTAATGCGTTTAGAAATAGTTGGCGATGCTCTTCAAATGATTTTTTTTAAAGGGTTAAAATCGACTTTCCAAATTGGGCATAATGTTTATGTTATTCGTGAAGTGAATGAATCTGATTCAAAATTAAATAACATTGAAAGCGATAGAGTTAGAGATCTTAAACGACTTGAAAACAATTTTAAAGTCATTCGTTCGATTATAAATCTTTGTTACCACTCTCTTGTAATTGTAGCGATAGTGGTAGGAAGTGTCATAACTGGGAAAATGATTTTGGCTGTAGGGATTGCATCTTTGGCGTCAGGAATAGCCTCTCACTATGTAGCGTGCGAAAGAGGAAATTTGGAAAATGTACTTGCTGCAGAGAAGATGAATAAAATAATTGAAAAGGCTGGCGGTTGGGGAACCGTCTAACAAAAGAATAGGCACGGGGGTGTGTATGACAACAATTAGAGCAAATGATGATGGTAGTGTAAGTGCGATAGAGCACTCGTCCATATTTGATTTTTATTCGGGCAGTACAGAAAGAAATGCGATTGTCTCTGAGTTGATGAATTGGAGTGATTTCATAGGAAAATACTCTGATTTTTTCACAGACTATTGTTTTACATGTTTTACCGGCCCGCTTACAAAGTGTGTTTATTATGTCGCATCTGTAGTTTCCTTTTCTGATGTGATTCGTGAAGTTGGGGTTGCGTGGGAAAAAAGTGGAGATTATATGAAGGAGAGAACTTTTACGACAGGAGAAGCGCTTTCTTATCAAATGTATAAGCTTTCCCAAAGATGTATAGATTTCTTCTACCGCTTAATGAAAATAAATCTGTTTTCTAGCGGAATCGTTGAGCTCTCTTTAATGAAAATTGTAAAAGATGTGACATCTTCAGTGGAGGATGTTTGGAATGTAAAAAGAGCAGATAGAGCGGTTGCGAGTATTGAAGATGCAACTTTGAAGAAGCTGAAAATTAAAGAAAATAATGTGCTTTTTGCAAGCGCTCTTTTAGATATTGCTTTTCATTCTTTTGGGTTGATTGCGCTTCTTTCAACAACAGTAGTCACAGGTCAAATGATGTTAGTTGTAGGTGGGTTTTCAGTGGCAGCTTCTTTAGCAAAGAAGTGTGTAACAGAAGAAAGAAGTGATGAAGAGAGTAGGCAGGCAGCTCTAAAGATTAATCAGATGATTGCAAAAGGCAAGCTTCAGGCGGCCTAAAATTTAGACAAATCAAATTGAGAAATGAAAAATAAATCTATTGAAAAGCATAGGAGAAGTTAATGGCAATAGTAGAAGTAAATATAGATACAGGCGTGTATTCACCTGCAAAAAAAGGTGATTTTACAATAGGAATGTATGAAAATGCGAGAGGGGCGCATAAGCAATTTTCTTGGATAGCATCTCTTGTTGATATTGCTGCAAGTTTTTTTGATAGCGTAAAGGATTCAGGAATACTTTTGGTTACAAAGCCAATAGCAAAAGCAGCTCAAATTGCAGCGCCGCTTTGTGCGATGCCAGAAGCTCTTACGAATTTGATTAAGTCTTTCCGTTCGTATGTTGATTTAACGGCAGATTGTTCAGCGAAAAAAATTGAGAAAGCATTTGGATATTCTGTGAAATTTGCTCAAAGAACAGCGGAATCTGTTGCAGGGCTAATGAAGATGGGGATCTTGGATGCAACGATGATTGTTGGGGCAAAGTTCTTTAAAGATGGTTTTGCTTGTGTGATCGATGTCCTTACGATGAAAGAAGCTGGAGAAAAAGATCTAAAAATAGCAAAAATTGCGGACAGAAAGCTTAAAGAAATTTCTGAGACAGAAAATCACTTCGTTTTCATGAAAGGGATTGTTGGATTCGCGTTCCATGCCATGAATATTGCAGGATTGCTATGTGCAGCAGCCGTCACAATGCACATGGTAGTAGGGTTAGCTACTGTATATACGTTTACTGTCTTATCAGCTGCTTGGTTTGCAATTGAAAGAGAAGATTTAGAGAATCAGTATGCTCTTGAAATCGCTAACGGCGCAAGAGTGGCTTTCAGTAAGTAAGTTAAAAATAAGTAGTGAAAGTCTAAGAAAGGCGCGTTTTTGAAAGAAAATGCGCCTTTTTGATAATTACTATTTTAATCATCGGCAATCAACTCAACATTTGTTATAATCGTCGTATATGAACAGTATAATAAACACATCATCAATATCTCGCTTTCCGTCTCCTCCTTCAAGTTTGGGAGGCAAGTTGAGCTTTTATTATGAAAATGGGATCAAAATAGGCTCTGTGCGTGTTCTTCCAATGGATGCTCTAATCGGTGGTGTCTATATACTATATGTTGCGTATTATATCAAAAAATTTATTGAAAGTTTTTTTGACTCAGATTCTGTAGTTACTTCAACGGTGCGACAAGTTAAAACTTTTCGAGATCGCGTTGTGCAAAAAATAATTTATACCGTCCAAGCGATTAGTTCTTCCATGTTGTTTGTGGATTGGGGGATTGATAAAGGTTGGTTCATGGTAAAATGTTTGGCAAGAACTGTGTTTAAAGGTGTTGCCCATTCAATGTCAGTCCTTTTTTGGGGTTATAATTGCTTTAACAATATTCAAAATCTAATTGCCTTGCCTGGTTTAATCGATAAAGCAGTTAGTGCACATCTCTATGAGAGAGTAGAGCTAGAGCCGCAGATCTATAAAGAATGGATTTCACTCTTTTCGAATTTTGCTTTTGTGATATCTTCTGGTATGCAAGTGTTGTCTCTTGCAACTGGTATTGTTGTGGCAGCAGGTAGTATTGAATTCCTCGTTACTGCAAGTATGGCATTAATGGCAGCGGGTATTGTGATTGATATTTTGTTTGATTCTCACGATAAAGTAGAAGCAACTAAACTAATGTTTTCAACAAAAGAAGCAGGTTATACGCTTCTAAAATAATGATTTCAAAATGAAAGATCGTTCTAAAAAAACCGTTACCATCCAAGAATGGGTGGTCGTTATAGCTCTTTCTTCCTTCATTCTCTCTGTAATTTGTATAAAAGAACTCAAAAAATTTCATGCTTTTAGGTCTGTAATACGCGCTGAGAACAAGTCTGGCAAACAATAGTGATTTTTTTTCTTACTTTCACTTGTCTGAAAATCAACCAATTTGTTATGCTCCTCCGCATGAGTCAACAAGAGAGATCTTAAATAAATCGATCGCTCTTTTTTATCTCAAGGAGAATCACTGGCTTAAGGCCTAGTCTCTCCTTAAATCTTTACAGCGTGTTTCGCAAATCGCGAGCCGACAGTGTAAAGAGAAACTGCTATATGAAAAGGAAATAGTATGTCTCTTACGATAAGTGGAATAAAACGAGGGATGACCCGCGTTTTCAATAAGACCTCTGGAAAAACGTATCCATGTACCGTTATCGAAGTTGAGCCAAATGTAATATCACAACTTAAGACTAAAGAAAAAGATGGATATATTGCAGTTCAGCTAGCTTCTGGTTCAATGACACCAAAACAGACAAAAAGAATGAGAAAACCTGACGCAGGGCATTTTGCTAAGAAAGGCTTGGACGCAAAGAAAGTTCTACACGAAACAAGACTTAAAGAATTAGGCGATTTGGCTGTAGGAAATGTAATTGATTCAACTCAGTTTGAAGAAGGCTCTTACGTAGACGTTCGTGGAACGAGTAAGGGTAAAGGATATCAGGGTGTTATTAAAAGACACAACGTATCAAGAATTGTAAGTTCACACGGAGCAGGTCCAGTTGTAAGACACCTTGGTTCATGTGGGTTTATGACTTCTCACGGACGAGTTCATAAGAACAAAAGCATGGCCGGTCATATGGGAAATGAAAGAGTGACTGTTGAAGGGCTAGAAGTATTGAAAGTTGATAAAGAAAAAAATGCACTTGTTGTCAAGGGAGCGATTCCTGGACCAAACGGTGGTGTTGTCTTTATCCGTAAGGCTATGAAGAGGGGATAATTGAACAATGACACAAGTAAAATGTAAAAAATACGATCTTAGCGGAAATCAAGTTGAAGAAGTTGCTGTTTCTTTTTCTGAAGAAGAGAAAGCTAACACACAATCAATTAAAGATTACATTGTAGCACTAAGAAAAAATGCTAGACAATGGTCAGCTAACACAAAAAGTAGAAGCGAATTGAATCACTCAAACGCTAAGCCTCATGCTCAAAAAGGTACAGGTAAAGCGAGACAAGGTTTTTTAGGAGCCCCTCAATATAAGGGTGGTGGACGAGTTCACACTCCAAAGCCTAAGTTTAACCAACATGTTCGTATAAATCAGAAGGAAAGAAGAGCGGCTATACGTCATCTTCTGATTGATAAACTGAATGAAGGAAATGTTGTGTTTTTAAGCGGTCAGTTTGACAAGTATTTTCCTGAGCCTAAAACAAAAACTATGAGCAACTTTATAAGTACTCTTGGTTGGGAAAAGGCGAGAGTTGTTTGTTTAGATCACACTGAAGATGATAATTCTTCACGTTTAAATTTTAAGAAAAGTATCAGAAACATAAAGAAAGCTTCTTACTTAATGACAGAGAATGTGAATGGATACGATTTAATGGTCGGTCATAAAATTGTTGTTGTTGATACTGCTATGGAACAATTTGAAGCGCTATTAAGAGGTAAAGATGCAAAAAAGTAAACGAAGAACATTGTTAGGACTTCATGTTACAGAAAAATCGAGCGTTCTTCAAGGATTAGTAGATAGTGAATCTAACGCATGTACTAGAAAATGCAAGACGCCGAAGTTTGTTTTCCTTGTAGATTCAAAGGCAAATAAAGTTGAAATACGCAAGGCTGTTGAAGAACATTTTGCAAGCCAAAAAATTACTGTGGTAAAAGTTAATACAATTACTCTTCCTAGTAAAGAAAAGCGCGTTAGAGGCAGTAAAAAAGCGGGTATGACCTCGCCAATAAAGAAAGCCGTAGTGACATTGAAAGAGGGCGATACTCTTAATTTAGAAGTATAGCAATAGTGTAATTGATTTTAGTTATAGAGAGATTCAAAGATGGTTAAAAAATATAATCCGACAACTCCAGGAAGAAGACAACTGATCCTGCCAAGCACAGATGAGCTTACGAGAAAGTCAAAAAATAAACCTTTGAAGTCTTTGCTTGCAAAGAAGAGAAGATGTTCTGGACGTAATAATCAAGGACACATCACTCTTCGAGCTAGAGGCGGAGGACACAAGAAGCACTATAGAATTATTGATTTCAAAAGAACTAAAGACGACATTCCTGCAAAAGTAGTTGCTGTTGAATATGACCCGAATAGAACTGCACACATTGCTCTTCTAGCTTATAGAGACGGTGAGAAGATGTACATTCTAGCAACGAAAGGAATGAAAGAAAATGACATGGTTATGTCTGGACCAAACGCACCTCTTAGAGTGGGAAATTGTCTACCTTTAGTGAACATGCCAGTCGGTTCAACAATACATAACATAGAACTTTATCCAGGAAGAGGCTCTCAGTTGGTAAGAACGGCTGGATCTTCTGCTCAGCTTATGGCTAGAAGTGGTGGATATGTTACTTTGAAAATGCCTTCTGGAGAAGTCAGAATGGTAAGAGAAACTTGTAGAGCAACTCTTGGAGTTTTATCAAACGTTGAGCAAAGCTTAATGTCGCTTGGTAAAGCAGGACGATCAAGATGGCTTGGAAGAAGACCTCTTACTCGTGGTACAGTTACAAATCCTGTTGATGGTTGTCAAGGTGGTGGAGAAGGTAAACAAAATAGTTACCATCCAAGATCTCCTTGGGGAACTCCTTCAAAAGGATTTAAAACACGCTCGAAGAGAAAGAGCACTAAGTTTATTGTAAAAGATCGAAGAAAGAAATAGTAGTTAAGAGGAATTGAAATGCCAAGATCACTGAGAAAAGGACCATTTATTGAGCCTAGTTTGTTGAAAAAAATTTCAAAATCTAAGGTAGAAAGTAGTCACACGCCGATTAAAACATGGTCGAGACGTTCAATGATAACGCCAGATATGATCGGGATGAACTTTGAAGTTCATAATGGAAAGAAATTTATTCCTGTTTTTGTTAGTGAAAACATGGTTGGGCATAAGCTCGGAGAGTTTTCGCCTACAAGAACTTATCGAAAACCAGGAACGAAAAAGTAAGGCTTTAAAGCGAAAGGAAATCAATGGGACTAGCAAGTTGTAAGACAAAATATGTACGAGTAAGCCCGAGAAAGGCGCGTCTTGTACTAGGCATCATCAGAGGGAGACCTGTGATGGAAGCTATAACAGAGCTTACTTATTCTAAGGTCAAAGCAGGGTTACTCCTAAAAAAAACGATTGAAAGCGCTGTTGCAAATGCAGAGAATAATGCTGATGCCAATCGCGAAGATTTGTACATCAAAGAAATTCGTGTTGATGGTGGACCTGTACATAAAAGAGTCTGGGCAAGAAGTAAAGGCCGAAGATGTATGATTAAACGTAAGACTAGTCATTTCACAGTGATTCTTGATAAAATACAAGATAAGAAGAAAGGAAAGTAGTAATGGGACAAAAAGTACATCCAACCGGTTTTCGACTAGCAGTACGAAAGAAATGGAGTTCAAGCTGGTTTGCTTCTAAAAAAGAGTTTGGCGACCAACTACTTGAAGATATTCGTATCAGAAGACATCTTAAGAAAAAGCCGTGTTGCCAAGGAACAGCGGGATTTGTCATCAAACGTATGGGTGATAAAATTGAAATTACTGTTCAGACAGCTAGACCAGGCTTAGTGATTGGGAAAAAAGGCGCAGAGATTGACGCCATTAAGAATGATTTGAAGAAATTGACAAGCAAAGAAGTTTGGGTTGAGGTTGAAGAAATCAAACGCCCAGACCTTAATGCAGCTTTAGTTGCTGAGTCAATAGCAATGCAATTAGAAAGAAGAGCGTCTTTCAGAAGAGTTATGAAAAGAGCTATGCAAAATGCAATGGATGCTGGTGCTTTAGGAATTAAAGTCCAATGTTCAGGAAGACTAGGCGGAGCAGAGATAGCTCGAACTGAATGGTATAAAGAAGGAAAGATTCCCCTACAGAATCTTAGATACGACATTGACTATTCAGAAGGTAGAGCAGAAACTACATATGGATCGCTTGGAATTAAAGTATGGATCACTCTTGGTGAGACACAGTCACAACCGAAAGCGCAAGCTGTTCAGGCAGGAGGATAATGAATTATGGCACTGAGTCCAAAAAGACAGAAATATCGAAAAGAGCAAAAAGGCCAAAGAGCTGGATTAAGTAAAGGTGGAAACTTTGTAGTGTATGGCGAATTTGGAATGCAATCACTAGAACGTGGAAACATTAAAGCTACTCAAATCGAAGCTTGTAGGATTGCGATCAATCGATACTTTAGCAGAAAAGGAAAAGTATGGATTCGTATTTTCCCAAGTAAGCCTATAACTAAAAAGCCAGCTGAAACAAGAATGGGTAAGGGTAAGGGTGCAGTTGATCACTATGCTTGCGTTGTTAGACCAGGACGTATTTTGTTTGAAGTAGGAAATGTAACAAGAGAACAGGCACAAAGAGCTATGAGTATAGCTTCTGGAAAGCTAAGTGTTCGTACTCGATTTGTTGAAAGACTTGAATCAGTGAAAGCATAGAGAAAGCGGAGTGAAACATGACTAAGGTCGAATTAGAAGAAATGAAGAAAATGTCACTGAAGGAACTTGAAGATCAAGTTGATCTTTGGAGGACTGAATACACAAACATTACCTTCAATGCTAATTTACAAAAGAAGGCTGAAAAACCGCATATGTTCAATTTGTTGAGAAAGCAAATTGCCAGAGCTAAAACTGTGGTCAAATTAAAACAGATGCAAGGGACTGAATAGAGGAAAGATCATGGAAAAGCGAAAGCAGTTAGATGGGGTTATTACCTCAAATAAAATGAATAAAACTGTCGTTGTGACGGTAACAAGAACTATTAGGCATCCAAGATATTCTAAAGTTCTCAAAGTGAATAAAAAGTTTTATGCACATGCTGAGAATGATGAATATAAAATTGGTGATAAAGTAACAATCATTGAGACCAGGCCTATTTCAAAATTGAAAAGATGGCGTGTAGCTAAAACAGGGAATGAGACAACAACATGATTCAGCAAGAAACAGATTTAGAAGTTGCAGATAACACAGGTGCAAAGAGAGTTCGATGTATTAAGGTTCTGCGAGGTTCAAGAAGAAGGTATGCTTCAGTAGGTGATATAGTTGTTTGTTCAGTAAAAGAAGCTATGCCGAAGTCTTCAGTTAAAAAGGGAACAGTTATAAAAGCTGTTATCGTGAGAACAAAGAAATGGATCAAGAGACAAGATGGTTCGTATCTAAGATTTCACGTAAATAGTTGCGTAGTTCTGGATGATAAGTTAGAAAATCCAAAAGGTACAAGAATTTTTGGACCAGTCGCCAGAGAGTTGCGAGATAAAGGCTATATGAAAATTGTGTCATTAGCACCAGAAGTTATATAAGGAGCGATTATCATGAGATTGAAAAAAGGTGACACAGTAATTGTTGTAACAGGCAATGAAAAAGGCAAAGAAGGTAAAATAGCTGCTTTTAAAGGCAATAAGGTTGTTGTGCAAGGTGTAAATGTTTGTAAAAAACATCAAAAACCACAGCAAGGTACTGGAAAAAAAGGTGCTATAGTTGAATTTGAAGCGCCGATTGATATTTCAAATGTTGCTTATTGTGCTGAAGGTAAAGCTGTGAAAATGCGTACGAAGTTTACTGAAGATGGAAAAAAAGAACTTTATTATCGCGCTAGCGATGGAAGTGAAAAAACCATCCGTACGATGTAATTTAAAGGAAAGTGTAGGAATAAGATGAAAAAGTCTCCTTTACAAGATGTTTATGAGAAAAGTGCTAAAGCTGAATTGAAGAAGCTGTATAGCGATAAGAATGCTATGCAAATTCCTAAATTGACAAAAATTGTTGTGAGCATGGGTCTTGCCGATGCAAGTAAAGACAAACAATTAATCGAACATTGCGTTCAAGCTTTAACAGCAATAAGTGGTCAAAAACCTTTAATGACAAAGTCTAAAAAGGCGATATCAAACTTTAAATTACGTGAAGATCAAGTAATTGGAGCAAAAGTTACACTACGTGGACATAGAATGTACGATTTTATGTATAAATTCACAAATGTATGCGCACCGAGGATTCCTGACTTTCGTGGAATGAAAAGAAAAGCAGATGGAAGAGGATCTTACTCATTGGGTTTAAAAGATCAGACAATTTTTCCGGAAATTGACCTAGATAAAATGAAATATACACAAGGTATGAATATTACATTTGTAACGACTGCTGAGACTGATAGTGAATGTTTAGAATTATTAATGTTAATGGGCTTGCCCTTAAAACCAAAGAATTAGTGACTATAATGAGGTATACTCAATGTTAAATGATCCAATTGCCGATATGCTTACAAGGGTCAGAAATGCTGCCCAACAAAAACATCGATACGTTGATGTTCGTTTGAGCAAGATGATAATATTCATCTTAAAAGTGCTCGAAGAAGAAGGCTTTATAAATGGACATGTCATCAATGATGAAAAAAGAATTGTTCGCGTCTACTTAAAGTATGACAAAGGAAGAGAATCATTAATTCAAGGCTTGAAGCGAATATCAAAACCTGGAAAAAGAATGTACGTGAAATGGTCTGATGTTCCAATTATTAGAAGAGGTCTTGGCTTATCAGTTGTCTCTACTTCAAAAGGAATTATGAACGGAACCGAGGCCAGGAAGCAACATATGGGTGGAGAACTGCTCTGCTCAATATGGTAATAAGGGAGAATGAATTAGATGTCTAGACTAGCGAAAAAGCCGATTATGTGCCCTAAGGGTGTAGAGCTAAAACTTGATGGAATGAAAATTCTGATTAAAGGGCCAAAAGGTAATCTTTCAATTGATCTTTTAGATGGAATTGACATTGAGATCAATGGCAATCAAGTTGAAGTGAAGGCAAAACCAGATCTACAACACAGACCGTTTTTAGGCTTAAGTTTAAGCTTACTTAAAAATGCTATGATTGGAGTAAGTGAAGGGTTTGAAAAGAAATTGGAATTAATTGGTGTTGGATTTAAAGCGGCTGTAAAAGGCGAGAATTTAGATCTTGCTTTAGGGTTTTCACACCCAAATATTGTTCCAATTCCACAAGAACTAAAAGTTGAAGTAGAAAAGAATACCCGTATTACAATTACAGGAATAGATAAGAGAATCGTTGGTCAGTTTGCTGCTTCAGTAAGAGCTATTAGACCTCCGGAGCCATATAAAGGTAAGGGAGTAAGATATCATGATGAAGTTGTAAGAAGAAAAGCGGGAAAGACATCTAAGTAAAAAGAGTTAGGAGCGAGTTTAAAAGATGGAAAGTGAAAAAACCAAAGCGATAGAGTTAAAAAAGAAGAGAAGTCAAAGAGTTAGACGGTTGCTCATAAAATCTCCTAAACCAAGACTATCTGTCTTTAGATCTGCAAAACATATTTATGCCCAAATCATCGATGATGAAAATAGAGTGACAATTTGTGGATTTGGAACGTATGATAAGAGTTTAAAAAACATTAAAGATAAGAAACAAGCTGCTAAAGCGGTTGGTCAAAAGATAGCTGAAAAGGCAAAAGAAAAAAATATCGATATAGTTGTTTTTGATCGAGGAAGATATAAATTTCATGGACGCGTCGCAGCAGTAGCTGAGGGTGCTCGTGAAAGTGGATTATCATTTTAGTAGGAAAAGGAATTTACATTCATGACATCAGATAGAAAAACTAAGCAGAAGCAAGAGACAACAAAATCAGATTTACAAGAAAAAGTTTTGTTCATCAATAGATGTGCGAAAGTTGTAAAAGGTGGAAGAAGATTTAGTTTCTCAGCGCTAGTCGTCGTCGGAGATGGCAGTGGTAAAGTAGGAATGGGATTTGGAAAGGCGAATGAAGTTGCCGATGCAATTAAAAAAGCTGTTGATGATGGAAAGCGTTCATTAGTAAGATTTGAATTATCTGGTGATACCATACCTCATGACGTGCAAGCAACATATGATGGAGCTTCTGTATTAATTAAAGCAGCTTCAGAAGGTACTGGTGTTATTGCAGGTTCACACGTTAGAGCTGTATTAGAGATGGTTGGCATTAAAGACGTCGTTGCTAAGAATTTAGGTGGAAACAATCCAAATAACCAAGTTAGAGCAACATTTATGGCTCTTGGCCAATTGAAAAACAGAGAAAAGACTCTCGCGCTAAGGAGGGCATAAGAATATGAAATTACACGAATTAAAAAACACTCATCGTACGAAAAAGAAATCAATGAGAGTTGGTCGAGGAATTGGATCGAAAGGAAAGACTTGTGGACGAGGTACAAAAGGTGCTAAGGCAAGATCTGGATATAAAAGACGTGCAGGAAATGAAGGTGGACAGAGACCTGTTTTCCGAAAGATTCCTATACGTGGATTTTCTAGAGCTGGATTTCAAAAGGATGAGTTTTCTATAAACTTAGCTCTTGTAGATAGATATTTCGAAGAAGGCGATGTAGTAAGTCATGATACTTTAAAAGCAAAGAATTTGTTTTCAGGTAAAGCTAAGCCTAGATTGAAAATTCTTGGTAACGGTGAACTAACTAAAAAAATTACTTTCGAAGTTCATGCAGTATCAAAAACAGCAGAAGAGAAAATACAAACAGCAAAAGGGACTTTGAAACTTATTAAATGATCAAAGCACTAAAGAATATTTTTTCAGTAAAAGAACTAAGAACTAAGATTGCATTTACAATCTTGATGCTTGGTGTGTGCCGCTTAGGAGCGTATATCCCAGTTCCAGGAATAAATGCAGCAGAGATAGTAAAAGCATTTCAGTTTGCGACAAAAGGTGGACAGAATTTATTCCAGCTGGTTGATATGTTTACTGGTGGTGCCTTTGCCAAAATGACTATCATTGCTCTTGGTGTGATGCCCTACATAACATCCTCTATTATTTTACAATTGTTAATGGCCCTTGTGCCTTCTTTCAAACGTGAAATAAAAGAGAACCCAGACCAAGGAAAAAGAAAAATTGGTAAGTATACAAGGCTTTTAACACTTGTTTTAGCTTTGTTTCAGTCCTCCATGATGGCAAAAGAGGCGTTCTATCTTAATACGACAAACCCTGGTATCATTTATGATCCAGTGTTAGCGATTAAGTTTTTAGGATTTCCATGGTTATTTTACATGTTATTTATGGTAACAATGACGACTGGAACTCTGTTTTTGATGTGGATTGGAGAGCAAATTACTGAACGCGGTATCGGAAATGGTGTAAGTTTAATTATTACAGTTGGTATTTTAGCAGCTCTTCCTTCAACAGTAGGTTCATTGATTTCACAATTAAATCTTGAATCACAAGAAGTGGGACAAGTTACATTTTCTTCCTTAATAATATTGATTAGTTTCTTTGTTTTTGTTGTTTTAGGAACGATTTTAGTCATACAAGGAACAAGAAAAATTCCTTTACAGTATGCAAGACGAGTCTCATCAGAAAGAGAATTGAAAAAATCAGATGCTCATATACCGTTGAAGTTGAATTATGCAGGGGTTATTCCTGTAATTTTTGCTTCAGCAATGCTGATGTTTCCAGCAACTATTGCGCAGTTTTTGGGTAAAAATAGCATTGTGGGAAGCTTTGCTTCTATGCTTGTACCAGGAACAGTTGCTTATGGAATAATTTATGTAACGCTGATCATGTTTTTTACCTTCTTTTGGACAGCTTCACAATTTCATCCAGATCAAATTGCGTCTGATATGAAAAAGAATGGTGCTTTTATACCAGGAGTTCGACAAGGAAAAGCGACACAGGATTATTTGGAAAAAACGATGAATAAGATTACTTTTTTAGGTGCATCTTGTTTAGCTTTGATAGCAATACTACCAATGTTAATTGGAAAACTATTGCATATAGATCAAAACATTAGTCACTTCTTTGGTGGTACTTCCTTGCTAATATTAGTTGGAGTTGTGCTTGATACAATGAAGCAAATTGAGTCTCATTTGTTAATGAATCGATATGATGGGTTTATGAGTCGAAAAAAAACGAGAGTAAAGTTTTAACAATAAGAAAATAGGAATTGAATTATGCCTAGAATTGCAGGGGTTGACATACCGAAAAAGAAGCGACTCGAGATTGCTTTGACTTACATATTTGGTGTTGGGTTGTCAAGATCAAAAGAAATTATTAAAGCTCTAGACTTGAACGTAGATATGAAGGCAGAAGCTTTGACAGAAGCTGAAACAGCTAAATTGACTTCTCACATCCAAACAACTTATGCGGTGGAAGGTGATTTAAGACGTGAAGTACAGGGAAATATCAAACGAATGATATCAATTGGTTGTTATAGAGGTATTAGACATCGTATGGGATTGCCGGTCCGTGGACAAAGAACTCAGACAAATGCGAGAACAAGAAAAGGCAAGAAAAAAACGATAGCAAATAAGAAGAAGTAATTCGTATCCACAATAGGAGATGATTCGTGGCAAAGAAGAAAGAAAAAGTTCTGAAAGTGATGAAGAAAAAGCCGGTTAAGGCTAAGAAGAAAAGACAAATTTCATCTGGTGTAGCCCACGTTAAAGCAACATTCAATAATACGATTGTTACTATTACAGATCCATCAGGCAGCGTAGTTGCTTGGGCATCAGCTGGAAAAGTTAACTTTTCAGGTTCTAAGAAGTCTTCTGGATTTGCAGCGACAGTTGCCGCACAAGATGCAGGCAAAATAGCAGCAAGTTTTGGAATGAAAGAAGTAGAAGTCATGTTAAAAGGTGCAGGAGCCGGAAGAGAGTCAGCAGTTAGAGGACTTGTTTCTGCAGGTCTTGCTGTAACAATAATACGTGATGTTACACCTATTCCACATAATGGTTGTAGACCACGCAAAAGAAGAAGAGTATAAAACCATCACGTTATCCACATAGGGGAGTTAAGACATGGCAGTTAAGTATGGTAAATTTGAATTACCAACAAAGATAAAAATAGAAGAACCAACTAGTCCTGGAGAAGTTTGCCGAATTATTGCTGAACCTCTTGAGAGAGGCTTTGGACATACTTTGGGAAATGCTCTTAGACGTATGATGTTGACTTCACTTGAAGCACCAGCAATTATGTCAGTTGCTATTGAAGACGTTCCCCATGAATATATGGCTGTTGATGGTATTATTGAAGATATGACTCATATCATTCTAAACCTTAAAACAGCGTTGTTGCGTAAATTACCAACAGATGATGTCCCTCAATCAAGATCGATTAAGACACATACTGTTGATATAGATATTACGCAAGAAAAACTAGATGCAGGATCAGGACAACACATTGTTACAATTGGTGAGTTATTCAAAGATTCAGGATTTGATGTTATTAATCCTGATACGAAAGTATTAACTGCGACTAAAGTATTTTTACGAAAAGCTTCTTTCCGCATTGCAATAGGAAGAGGATATCTTCCTGCTGAGAATGTAGATCTACCAAGTAAAGGTATCAATGAGATTTACATTGATGCAACATTCTCTCCTGTAAGAAGAGTGAACTATTACGTTGAGAATTGCCGAGTTGGTGGAGAAACGGACATGGATAGACTTGTTTTAGAAGTTTATACTGATGGAAGAATCACAGCAAAAGAAGCGCTTACTTTTTCAACTCAAATTGGAATATTACATTTGTCTGTATTTGACGAATTGAAGTTCCAAACGATCACTTATGAAGCTGAAGAGGAAGAGGAAAGATCAGAAAGAGATGCTGTAATTAACAAGCTTTCTTTAAAAATCTCTGAAATTGAGTTGTCTGTACGTTCTACTAATTGTCTATCTCAAGCAAATATTGATACAATTGCAGAACTTGTTATCATGCCAGAACCAGAAATGCTTAAGTTCCGTAACTTTGGTAAAAAATCTCTAAATGAGATTAAAGCAAAGCTTGAGGAAATGGGTCTTGGTCTAGGTATGGATCTAACTAGATATGGAATTACTCGTGAAAATGTCAAAGATATGGTTACAGAAATTCAATTAGCAAAAGAGATTTAGTAAATCTAGAACACTTAATAGGATAAAAAATGAGACATAGAAAGAACTCAACGACTTTAGGGAAAAATAGCTCTCACCGTAAGGCAATGTTAAGAAACTTGGCAAAGTCTTTTATTTTGCATGAAAAACTTACAACAACGGTTGAAAAAGCAAAAGAACTAAGAAAAGTCGTTGAACCTTTGATCACGCTTGCTAAAGAAGATACGGTACAAAGTAGAAGAAGAGCAGTTCAATTGTTAGCTGTTCGTTTTAATACTCTTACTTCAAAAGAAGCAAGAGCCGTAAAAGCTGGAGATAAGTCACCTCTAAATGACGATAGAAAGATTGTGAAGAAACTATTTGAAGAGATTGGTCCTAAGTTTAAACAAAGACCGGGCGGATATACGAGAATTGTAAGACTCAAATCAAGAGTTGGTGATGGGGCAACAGTTTGTGTTATTGAGTCTGTTGAATAAAAATTTTCAGGCTTTACAACTTAGGCCATTCTCAACTACAATGAAATGCATTAGAACAAAAGAATAATTGAATTGACATTGAGCTTAAGATAAGCAAGTTGAGGTAAAATGGCCGCTATTCGAGTAGCTATTAATGGATTTGGTCGAATTGGAAGACTGGTTTTTAGAGCTATAGTTAACAATCCAGAATTTGAAGTGGTTCTTATCAATGATTTAGCACCAATTCATCATTTGGCAAATTTATTTCTTAATGATTCAGTTCATGGAAGACTTGACGCTGACGTTCATGTCGATTCTAATTTTATTTATGTTAACGAAAAAAGAATTCAGGTGTTTGCGGAAAGTAATCCGCAAAACATCCCTTACTCTGAAATAGCTGTCGACTATGTTATTGAGGCGACAGGCCATTTTAATACAATTGAAGAAGCCAAGAAGCATCAAGCAGGTGGGGCAAATTCAGCTGTAGTTATTATTACAGCACCATCAAATGATGCACCAATGTTTGTTATGGGAGTCAATAACACCTCCTTCAACAAAGAAACAAATAGAATTATTTCAAACGCATCTTGTACAACAAATTGTCTTGCTCCTATAGCAAAAGTTTTAAATGATAATTTTGAAATAATCGAAGGTCTTATGACAACTATACATGCTGCTACTGCATCTCAACAAGTCGTTGATGTTGCAAAAGGCAGAGATATAAGAGCTCAAAGATCAACTTTAAACAATATAATCCCTTCTTCAACAGGAGCTGCAAAGGCAGTTGGAAAAGTGATACCAGACTTAGAAAATAAATTAACAGGAATGGCTTTTCGAGTTCCCGTAACCGATGTGTCTGTCGTTGATTTGACAGTGAGATTAGCAAAGAGCACTAATTTAGAAGAGATAGCAGCTCTTATGAAAGAAGCGAGCGAGACACATATGCAAGGAATCTTGGGTTATACAGAAGAGCTACTAGTGTCGTCAGATTTTATTGGATGCCCATTGTCAGCAGTGTATGATAAAAACGCAGGTATTCAACTTTCGCCCCAATTTTTTAAACTCGTTGCTTGGTATGACAACGAATGGGGATATGCCAATAGGTGTGTCGACTTAATGCGTTACATTTCTTCAATATAAAGTAATGAAATGTAACACAGACAAAAAGGTATAGAATGAATTTTACACGTGACCCCATTATAGAAACCATTATATCTGCAAAAGATGGATATAAACTCTCATTAAAAAGTAGTAAATCAGCACAAGGGGAAGAATATCTCGTTGATGCTGTTGAAGTCGTATCATTTAGTGGCTCTTTTTTTTACAGATGTCAAGAAAAGCCAAGAGTTTTCTTCATCCCAGCGAGTGATTTTGAAATCTTAGAAGTTAAAGAAACGCGGATCCTCATAAAGAATCCAAATATTGATAAAAATATCAAGATTGCTGGAGGCAAGGAGCCTGCTAAAGTGGCTAAAGTAGAAGAAGAAACTGCAGCACCAACTGCTGATGCTTCAAAACTACAGGATCAAAAAAGAGATAAGAAGAAGGGAAGAAGAGGTAGAACTAAGCCAAGTGAAACAGTTCCACAAGTTCAAGCAACTGCTTCTACAAAAACATCTATAGCAACACCAACAAATACAACTGGTCAGACAAACAAACAAACACCTCCTTTGCCATCTGGATTAAGAGACGTTCAAAGACCTTCTGTATTTAGCCACCTTTTGACCCCTCCACCGGGATTAATCTCTGATACTATAGAAAGATATAGACAAATGGAGAGCACTCCTGAAACGCTTACAATTGAAGATAGCAAAGATCGTGCTGCTAAGAAAGGAAAGCCCCTTCCAAAGAAAGTGAAAGATAAAGAAGAGTCAATTCTTAAGTTAGATGAAGTGCCGACTATCATTGAAAGTGCTTTAGATGATTCAACAGCATCAGAACCTCCAAAGACTGGAGAACAACTCGAAGAAAAAGAGATCAATGCTGAACCTTTTGCTAAAGTCAACTCTGATGAGGAAACTCACTAATACTCTGATCTTATTTAGAATAAGTTTAGGAATAAGTAGAATCCGCTTTGCACAATTCTCCAAAATTTGTTAAACTTCCACCACCTGATTGCCCAGGTGGTGGAATGGTAGACACAAAGGACTTAAAATCCTTTGGGAGCAATCCCGTGCGGGTTCGAGTCCCGCCCTGGGCATCTTTTTAATCAGTCGTTCAATTTGACTACTTTTTAAATTTCTTAAAACAATTCAAGATCAAGAAACAAAGTACATTTATTCACAGGTGAGTTCTGAGGAGTAAACGTCTTGCATTTGCCTTAGAATAAGGCTTAATTTTTAGCAAAAGCAAAAACTTTAATCTGGGGATGATTACCCTCTGTATGATATAATTTTTCTAATAAAAGGATTCGATTATGAGAGAATTAACATTAGACCAAGTTTTTGATATACAGTCTCAGATATTTGAGGCGCTTAAAGATAAAGAAGTAGATTTTGAGAGAATTAGAGAGTCTGAAGAGCCTATTGTGATTCGATGGCAGGCGTTTATCGGAACGATTTTACCGGTTCAAATTACGGTGATAGCAGAGCATGGATTTTCAGCAGATCAAATTGGCTTGTCCAATTTCAATGATAAGCTTCTGAAATTTAATAGTGAGCATGTAGAGCTCAGAAAAATCAATGAAAAGAAGTGGGAGTTTTTACTTGAAAAAGCTTTTGGCCTCACTAAGTTTAAAAAGATCTCCCTCAAGCAAGCGCAAGATCTCATTTGTGACATAGCTGATGAAATGATATCAGATAATTTTCTTCATAGCGTAGATCAAATCAACAAACTTTTTCCAAAAGAAATAACAATGGTTGAACGAAGAAAATATCTTCTTGAAATCATCTTTCCACTTCATATGAAAATTATGGAAAAACATGGTTTTAAGGGTGATTTTGGATATGTCGAAGCCCAAAGAGCAATAATGGACTACTATTACGATCCTCTGATCATGAAAAGAGCTTCACAAGCACAAAGCATTGTCTTTAAACGGGCTGGAATTTAAATTTCTTAAGGCTGAATTTGTCTATGAGTTTATGAAGCTCTTCTTGCTGCTTGTTTGCAAAAAATCGACGTGAAACTAACAGCAAGAAGAGTAAAATCTTTTGTGTTAAGTAATATTTTTTTTTGTACTTTGGCGTGGTTGCCGAATTTTTTTTTCTGTAGTAACAGTTGTATTTTCCGAATCGCAATTTATAGCCTGTGATTTAGCATTTTTTCGTTTATTCTTTAGAGCTTTACTGAAAAGTTTACTGCAAAACATATAATTCCTAAAGTTTTTTTCGGATAATTGGATTCTAGCAGAAAAGGAATTAAGTTTGAAGGGGTAGAGGTTATTTTTTAAGCTGATAGATTTTATTTTGGTCTCTGCAGTAGGTTTCTTTAATTCCAAACAATGAAGTTACAAATGCAATCCCAAATGTAATAGGGATAATCATTAAGCCTTTTGTAAATGCTGCTGTAGTTAGGACTCCATTTTCTGCAAAAGATTGGATGAGTGTTGTAGCAAAAAGTGGAAGGACTGCGGAAAAGCCCATTAAAAAGGTGTTTCCAAAACCAAGAATAGTTCCTCGTACTGCACTAGGGGCATGCTCCATTAAGACTGCAAAAGAAAGGCCTTGACCAGAGCCTGATAGGCCAATCCCAAGAAAAAGAGCACCAAGGATAATAACATTTATGTGGGGAATAAATAAGATAATCAATGAAGAAGAGGCCCCTAGCGCTGCGCAAAATACTAACACAGATTTACGGCGTTTGATTAGGTCAGAAATTCTCCCGGTAATTGGTGCTCCTACGGCTAGTCCGAGCCAAATCATAGAAATCATAAGAGCTGATATTGAACTTGGGTAACCACGTGATTCAAGAAATGATGGACCCCAAAAAGCCCCAAGTAAAGGTAGGGAAACATAGACAGTAGATGCATATAGAATAAGAAACCAAACCTGGGTTGTTGAAATAAGGGGTTTTATACTTTTAAAAAAAGGTTCCTTTTTGTCGATAAAGAGAATGTCTTTACTATTTCTTTGTTTGTCTTTTGAAAACACAGCAATCAGAAACGAAAGAATTCCACCAACAATTGCAATCCATATGAAAACACTTCTCCAATTCCCATTTGTTGCATTAATAAATAGTATGACAGGTGCACCGGCTGCGATAGGGCCAAGAGCTCCAAAAAATTGTCCACTACCAAAAAGAGAAGCAAAATATTTTTTTGGGAACCAATTTAAAGTGACGGACATTAATGCAACGTAACCAAATGCTGAGCCAGCGCCGACGAGAAGACGGCTCATAAATGCAGGAAGGAAAGAATGAGATAAAGCTAGCCATACAGTAGCAAAGGAACAAAGAGCACATGCGGATGTAAGAAGAATCCTAGGAGAAATTTTATCAAAAAGTAGGCCAGCGGGAATTTGCATAAAAGCATAAGTAAAATAGTATGCAGAGCCAATAAGTGCAAATTGATCAACGTTTAAAGCAAGACTCTCGATCATGTTTTTTGCAACTGTGGCGGGCAAGACTCTTAAAAAATACTCATAGAAAAAAAAGGATACAGTTAAGATCCAGGCTAAAATTCCATATGCTGTGACTCGATTATTAGTAGACAATTAGATAACCTCTTGACCCTGATTTGAACCGGGCATGTTTTGGCGGGAGTGATCTTTAACAAATGTGTTCTTCGTATAAAGTTCTCTCAGATTTACGAAATTAAAATGTTTATATGATAATGCTATCGGAGCTGAATCTTGTTCTTTTGTTATTAAATAAGACTTTTTAAAAAAAGGAGCTTCTAAAACCATTTAATTTCTAAAGTTTTTTAGGAAATCTCTATTTTAGCAGAAAAATAATTTAGATAGAAGAGATAGAAACTATTTTCTTAGTTGATGGATTTGATTTTGATCTCTGCAGTAGGTTTCTCTGATTCCAAATAAAGATGCAGCAAGAGATACGCCAAATGTAATTGGGACAATCATTAAGCCTTTTGTAAATGCGGCTGTAGTGAGCACTCCATTTTCTGCAAAAAATTGAATGAGTGTTGTAGTAAAGAGGGGGAGTATTGCTGAAAATCCCATTAAAAAACTATTTCCAAATCCGAGTATAGTTCCCCTTACTGCTCTTGGAGCGTGTTCCATCAAGACAACAAAGGATAGCCCTTGAGCTGATCCTGAAAGGCCAATTCCTAGAAAAAGGGAGCCAAGAACAATGATATTTATATGTGGAATTAATAAGATCACAAGGGAAGAGGAGACTCCTAATGCTGCACAAAAAACGAGTACAGGTTTTCGACGGCTAACAAGGTCAGATATTCTTCCAAAAATTGGGCTTCCTATAGCCTTTCCTAACCAAATCATAGAAATCATAAGGGCGGAGATAGAACTGGTATAGCCTCGTGATTCTAGAAATAAGGGGCCCCAGAAAGCTCCAAGTAATGGTAGGGAAACATACACATTAGATGCATATATAATAAGAAACCAGACTTGTGCTTTTAAAATAAGGGGTTTCAAATTTTTAGAAAAAGGTTCTTTTTTATCGATAAAGACAATTGCATTGCTGTTTCTCGGTTTGTCTTTTGCAAATATAGCAATGAGGAGTGTGAGTATGGCTCCAGCAAGTGCTATCCACATGAAAACGCCACGCCAATTCCCATTAGTTGCATTTACAAATAGTATTACAGGAGCGCCTGCTGCAATAGGACCTAGTGCCCCAAAAAATTGAGCTCCTCCAAAAAGAGAGGCAAAATATTTTTTAGGAAACCAATTTAAAGTTACAGACATTAAGGCAACATAACCAAATGCAGAGCCAGCACCAATCAATAACCGGCTCATAAATGCGGGAAGAAAAGAGTGTGATAAAGATAGCCAAACTGTGGCAAAAGAACAAAGAGCACATGCTGTTGCAAGTAAAGTCCTAGAGGAAAATCTGTCAAAAAGAAGTCCTGCTGGAATTTGCATGAATGAATATGTGAAAAAGTAAGCAGAGCCAATAAGTGCAAATTGATCAACATTCAGAGACAGACTGTCGATCATATTTTTTGCAACGGTTGCGGGCAAGACTCTTAGGAAATATTCGTAGAAAAAAAAGCCTATAGCCAAAAACCAGACTAAAAAGCCATATGCAGTGAATCGATTTTTGTCAGACAATTATAAAACCTCTTGAACTTCTTGTTTCCAAGCGGTCATGTTTTGTAAGGAGGAATCTTTAATGACTGCTACCTGAGCAATCGGTTCTCCCTCATTTACAATAGGAAGATTGTTTGTCGCAGTTACAATCCCTTTGCATGGAGAAAGAAGGTCTTCTTTCTGATCTGTACCGAAAGGATCAAAAATCTTTGCGAGCAATTCTCCTTCTTGAACAAAGTCGCCGATTTTATGAAATATTTCACAAAGGCCTGATGATGGAGCGCGAGCCCAAGTTTGGGCCTCTAGTTCTAAATGAGATTGAATCGGCGCAGGGTCTTCTTTTGTTGAAATCATTTCAAGGTCTTTCATGACATGAAGAATACCTTCAACTCCGATTTTAATTCCTTGCTGGTCAAGTCTAAGAGCCTCACCTGTACAATAAATGATTGTTGGGACGCTTTTTTCTTCTCTATGCATTAGCCAGAGAAGTCCTTCGTGAGAATCAGTATGCTGTAGTATAGGAGCGCGAAATGAGTGAGCGAGTTTCATTGCTTCAATAGAGTTTGGAGAGGTCTTGGTTTGAGAAAATTTCGAAATGTTCGGCTCACCTGTATGTAAATCGATACAGTGGGTTACTTTATTAAAAACTTCTTCAGTAAGTAGGAATGCAAGTCTTGATGCGAAAGAGCCTGTTTTAGAGCCTGGAAAACTTCCGTCCAAATCTCTACGGTCAGGCAAATTACGAGACATTGTCATCATCCCATAGACGTTTAAAGTAGGGATGACAATTAAAGTACCTCGAATAAGATCTAAATTTGAGTGTTTTAGAAGGCGTTGGATAATGGCAACACCATTGATTTCATCGCCATGAATTGCTCCACAGACAAGAAGGGTGGGGCCTGCTTTTTTCCCGTGAATGATATGAATCGGCATGTAAATAGGAGCGCAGGTATATAATTCAGGAGTTGGCAGGGCGACAGTAATTCTTTCGCCGGGCTGTACAGTAATATTACAAAAATTTAAAGGTGTGTTTTTCATAAAAATCTCCAGAGACGAGAGTAACACATTAGTGATTAATATTCAAATGAGACATTTTTTGAGAGTGTAAAATTTCTTCAAAGAGTATTCGAGAAATCAAGCTTTAGATATACTTATCTTTGAAAGATGGAGGAAATATGCAAAATTTTTCAGAAAGTGTGTTAAGTGCTCTGCAACGCTCAGTCAGCGAAGCAAAAAGAAGAAATCATGTTGAAGTTTGCGAAAATCACCTTCTGTCTGCGATGTTAGAAGATGAAAAGGGGTATTTTCAAACAATTTTACAAGAAATGCAACTCAAGACAGATTCGCTGTGTGTTGAGGTAGAGGCAGCCCTTTCTCATCTTCCAACTTTTGCGCAGGAAGGCGAGGCAAAGATTTCATCTTCACTAAATCAAATTTTAATAGATGCTGAGACAATTTGTAAAAAATGGAATGATACATTCATAAGTGCAGACCACGTGTTAATTTCTTTTTTAAAATCTAATTCGCAGCCATTCAAAGCTTGGAGAGAAAAAAACAAAATTTCTCAAATTGCTTTAGAAGACACAATAAAATCGATACGCGGAGGACGCCAGATGGATTCACCAACAGCAGAAAATCAGGTTAAAGTTTTAGATAAATTTTGTAAGAATTACACTAAATTGGCTAAAGAAGGAAAGCTTGATCCAGTAATTGGTCGAGATGATGAAATTAGACGTGTGATTCAAGTTCTTCTCCGCCGGACAAAAAATAACCCGATGTTGTTGGGGGAGCCGGGAGTCGGAAAGACAGCGATTATTGAAGGGCTTGCACAGCGCATCATTCAAGAAGACGTTCCTGAAGCATTAAAGAAAAAACAAGTCATGGTTCTTGATATGGGAAGCTTGATTGCAGGAGCAAAATACAGAGGGGAGTTTGAAGAGCGATTAAAAGGAGTTTTACAAGAAGTTGAAAACAGTGAGGGGGAAATTATTCTCTTTATTGATGAAATTCACACTCTTGTAGGTGCAGGAGCAAGTGAAGGCGCGATGGATGCTGCTAATTTATTAAAACCAGCACTAGCTCGCGGAGTTCTTCATTGCATAGGTGCAACAACACTCAATGAGTTTAAGAAATATATTGAAAAAGATGCCGCGCTAGAAAGACGTTTCCAGCCGATTTTTGTACAAGAGCCAACAGAAGAAGATACAGTAGCGATTTTAAGAGGTCTTCGAGAAAAATATGAGATCTATCATGGCGTTCGAATTACAGAAGAGGCTATTTCTGCTGCAGTCTCCTTATCTTCTCGATACATCACTGATCGAAATCTTCCAGATAAAGCCATTGATTTAATTGATGAAGCAGCAAGTTTAATCCGAATGCAATTAGGAAGTAGGCCGCTGCCAGTTGATATAAAAGAAAGAGCTCTTGCCTCGTTGATCGTGGAGTTGGAAGGATTGAAAAGGGAAAAGACTCCTAGTGCAAAAGAAGAAATGGATAAGAAGAATAAAGAAATCTCAACTCTCAAAGAAGAATTAAGCAAGCTTAATGCTAGATGGGAAGGGGAGAAAAAAATTCTTCAATCACTAGGACAAAAAAAAGATCTCCTTGAAAAAATGCGATTTCAAGAAGAGGAGGCCGAAAGGGTTTCTGATTTTAACAAAGTTGCAGAACTTAGGTACAGTAAAATTCCTGCCTTAGAAGAGGAGATAAAAGAGGCTCAGAAAGTTTTGAGTGCAAAAGAAGAAAGGCTTTTACAAGAAGAAGTAGACGAAAACTTAATTGCACAAATTGTTTCAAAGTGGACAGGAGTTCCAGTACAAAAAATTCTAGGTTCTGAAGCAGAAAAATTATTAGGCTTGGAAAAAGAGATTCAAAAGCGAGTCGTTGGACAGCCATTTGCAATCAAAGCAGTAGCTGATGCCATACGCGCCTCTAGAGCAGGATTAAATGATCCATCAAGGCCAATCGGCGTTTTTCTCTTTTTAGGCCCTACAGGAGTTGGAAAAACAGAATTAGCAAAAGCGCTTGCAGAGCAACTGTTTGATCAAGAAGATGCCATGATACGACTTGATATGTCAGAATATATGGAAAAACACACAGTTTCAAAATTGATCGGATCTCCTCCAGGATACATTGGGTATGAAGAGGGAGGGCAACTTACAGAAGCGATTCGACGACGCCCTTACGCTGTAGTACTTTTAGATGAAATTGAAAAGGCAGATCATGGAGTTTTTAACATCCTCCTTCAAATTTTTGATGAGGGCAGATTAACAGATAGTAAAGGACGTAAGATTAACTGTAAGAATGCAATATTTATCATGACATCAAACCTTGGTTCAGCTGAGTTACAGAATCTTATGCATAAAAAAATCGAAGGGCTCTCTAAAGAGATGATTTTAAACACTGTCGATCCAATTCTAAAAAGTCACTTTAGACCTGAGTTTTTGAATAGGCTTGATGAAATACTTCCCTTTTTGCCTCTTCAGCAAGAAGATATGGCTACAATCGTTGAAATTCAATTAACCCTTTTAGCTAAGAGGCTTACAGGAAGGAGCATACAGCTTTCTTGGGACAATGCAGTATTAGAACATTTATCCAAAGAAGGTTATGACCCGCTTTTTGGAGCAAGACCATTGAAGAGATTGATTCAGCAATCAGTAGTTACGCTACTTTCAAAGGAAATGCTAGAAGGGAATATCCCCGGAGCTTGTCACTTAAAGCTTGTGTTAGAGGGAGAAACGATTGGCTATGAAATTTTAGAGCATGAAAACCTATTGAAGCGATGATTCAGGGCTTGTTAAAAAAGAGAGAGTTTTTCTACAACTAGGATAAGAAGAAAAATCAAAAGGGATAGGTCATGAAAGTTGTTTTTTTAATTGGTAGAATATTATTTTCTATGATCTTTATTGTTAAGCCTCTTGAACATTTTTCAGGACAATTGATTGATCATGCAGATAGCATGGGTGTTCCGATGTCGGGAGTAATGGTGCCAGTTTGGGGTGTTCTTGCTCTACTTGGTGGATTAAGCATTCTTCTTGGTTTTAGAGCAAAGATTGGGGCTTTGTTGATAGTAATTTTCCTCTTACCTACAACGTTTTATATGCATCCATTTTGGACATCAGAGACAACATTTGCCCAAATGATGCAAGGTTATTGCTTCTGGAAAAACCTTGCTTTAATGGGTGGTGCCTTAATGATTACCTACTTTGGTTCTGGTCCACTTTCTTTAAGCTGTGGATCTGATGAGAGCTGCTCTAAATAGAGTGTTTAGCTCTCATCACTTGAAATGAATGACCCTCTTTAGCCCTTCTTCTGTAAATTGCGCTAACGTCCCCATTTCAAATGAAACCCTTTCACCCAACATTTCAGAAAGATCTTCTAATATAGGAAGGTGAGTAACAACAAGAATATTGCCCTCTTTTGGGATGATGTCGTATGCCTTTTTAGCAGAAGAAGAGGGAGAAAGGTCATTTGTCTTCTTGCTATTTTGACACAGGATTTCAGCTGTTTGGACGGCTCTTGTTTTAGGGCTGCAAAAAGAATCATCGAAAGAGATCTTCTCTTTGTTGAAGTAGTCATGAAGCAAAAGAATGTCTCTTCGACCCTCTTCGCTAAGTCCTTCACTTCTGTCGATGTGACTTGGATTGTACTTTCCATGTCTTACTAGAAAAATGTTCATGCTTAATCCATTTATATAAAATTCTTTTAATGAATACGAGTATTGCAAAACATATGGCAATATAAATCCAGGAATAAATCACATACTTCCAACCAATGCCAAGAAAATCAGGTGTGTTTAAACCATAGGCAGAAAGTAGAGAGCCAACAACTTGAGAAAATAATGTAGCTAGTGCGAATTTCCAATTGGGTAAAGGTTTTGAAAATAACCCCCCGCTATTTCTTGTAAGGTAAATTGTTAAATTCCCCCCACAAAGCAATGCAAAGAAAGCAAGAGTACGGGCCACCTCGTGTGGCATCTCCCAAATTCTCATTCCAATCCAAAAAAGACCAAAAGTTGAAATAACTCCAAAAATAGCTAAAGTAATAGAAACCGCATAGATTTCTGACATTTTCCAAGTCATAGGAGTATGGTCTTCTGACATGTGATCATAAGCGATCATCATGATCGGAATGTCGTTTAAAAGGGCAATGGTAATAATCATAATAGCAGTCAGAGGATGGTCGCTAAATACAAGTAAAGAAAGGAGCAAAAAAAGTAAAAGTCTTAAAGTTTCACTGATACGATACATCGCATAACTCTTCATGCGGCCAAATACACGCCTAGACTCTTCGATTGCATTGGAAATGACAGACAATCCAGGCTGCGTTAAAACTAAATCAGCCGCAGCACGAGCAGCATCTGTAGCATTTGATACGGCGATCCCAATATCTGCTTGTTTTAAAGCAGGGGCGTCATTAACCCCATCTCCGGTCATTCCAACAATGTGTTTTGCCTTTTGTAGTATTTTGACGATTGCAAATTTATGTTCAGGAAATACCTGTGCAAATCCATCCGCTTCTTCAACCATTTTTATTGTTGGAGGTTTATCGTTATTAAAAACTTCATCTGCAGGTAAAATGTTATTTCCCATCTCAAGAGTGTGTGCAATTTCTTTGGCAATATCAATATGATCACCTGTGACCATTTTTACCTGAATACCGTTTTCACGTGCATGAGCAATTGTTTCTTTTGTATCTTCACGAGGTGGATCAATAAGAGCCAAAAGACCCACAACCTCACTTCCTTTCGCAACAGCAAGAGTTCTCATTCCTCTTTTTGCATAAATTTTCACCTGAGCTTCAACCCAATCATAGGGAACTTTTGTTGCCTCACAAATCATTTGGGGAGCGCCCTTCATCACAACAGATCCATCATCAAGGGTCACTTGAGTTTTTTTGCTTGTAGGATCAAAAGGGATAAACTTTGATTGTTTGTGTTTATCAAGAAGAGATTTATCTTCAATTTTTGCAAGAATAGCAAGATCAATAGCATCGTTTCCATGGAGATTACAAGCATAAGCGGCTGTGAGCAAAACAGTTTGATCGTTGTTTTGTCCGAAACAATAGACTTCTTCCACGCGAATTTCATTCTTTGTTAAAGTGCCCGTTTTATCAGTACAAAGAATGTCCATGCCAGCAAGTTCTTCAATTGCCATCAGTTTAGAGACGATAGCCTTTAACTTTGCCATCTTATTGGCGCCAATAGCCATCGTTACAGATAAAACCGCTGGAAGAGCAACAGGAATGCCTGCAACAACTAAGACAAGAAGGAAAATGATCATTTCACCGATAGATTCATGGTCCGTCTTATCAACTTCTAAGCGAAATAATGAGATGATCAGAATAATCGCCACAATAGATAAAGTTGTGATAATCAAGAAATTTCCAATAGAAAGAATTGCTCTTTGTAGGTGAGATTTCACCTCGGCCTCATCAACCAGCTTAGCCGTCTTTCCAAAAAATGTGTTCATCCCAGTATTAGTTACAAGGCCGATCATTTCCCCTAATTTGATAGTCGTACCTGAAAATGCCGTGCCTCCAACCTTTTTGTTCACAGGAAGAGACTCCCCAGTTAAAGCCGCTTGATCTATTGAAAGATATTCACCATCAATTAGCTTAACATCAGCTGGTACTATGTCTCCTAATTTCATTTGAATGATGTCCCCAGGAACAAGCTCTTTAGCAGCAACACTACTCCACTTGCCATCTCTGAGGACTTGAGCCTTAAGGGCTAATTGACTCTTCAGCTCTGCTATAGCATTGTCAGCACGATACTCCTGAAAAAAACCTAAGCAAGCATTAATCACTAAAAGAGCTGAAATTACAATAAAATCAGGCCATCTGTGTAGAATGGCTGAAAGAATGGCTGCTATCTCAATCATCCAAGGGATTGGGCCCCAGAAAAACAAGAAAAATTTAAGCCAAGGAGACGCCTTAGTTTCCTCTAAAGCATTTAGGCCGTTCTCGTTCAGGCGCTTTTTTGCCTCATCACAAGAAAGGCCCTTGTCCTGAGTTGTCCCCAACTTCTTAAGAGACTCATCGACAGAAAGTTCAGAAAATTCGTTCTTAGGGTCAGCCATATATAATAATTACTCCTATATATAGAGTGTCCATAAATGATCATAGTTATCAATCTTGTAATTAAAAATATAATATGGTACAATCTTACCTTCAAATTATTAATTAAAAGACGAAATTATAGGAGTTTTTATGGATAGAGTAGCTTTACAGGGACTTGTTGCTCAAGAGAATCCAACTTGTATTGCTCGGCCAGAGCCGGTCCGACGCTCTTTATTGCAGAAAGTAGAGAGAGTTATTGCTAAAGGCGTTCTACTTGAAGTCCAGGTTTTGGATGCAGTGGTAGGATCAACTACAAGGGTAATCTCACAAGCAATATTACAGGTAGCGGGACCAGATCGGCCAAGATCGAGAAGGTTGGGTCATATTATAGCTAGAATAGCGCAATCTACAGCAGCGGTTTCAAGAGAATTGCAAAATCGTTATAACAGAATCTAAGGGGTTAGAAGAGCGACTTGATTTTATCAAAAAATGTTTTTGATTTAGGGGAGTTTTGCGGTCTTTCTGTATCTGCAAACTGAGTCAAAATTGCTTTTTGCTCTGAGGAAAGATTGACAGGAGTCTCTACTTGTACATGTATTAGAAGGTCGCCCTTTCCGTTTCCATGTACATTCGGGAAGCCTTGTCCTTTTACGCGTAAAACTTTTCCAGGCTGTGATCCTTCAGGGATTGTCAGTCGATATGTTGAGCCAAGAAGGGTAGGGATTTCTTTTTTTGATCCCAAAGCTGCATCGATAAAACTAATCGGTAGGGTAAGGATGACATCATCCCCCTCGCGTCTAAAAAGTTCGTGCGGTTTAACTTGAACGTAAACGTATAAGTCGCCCGGCGGGCCGCCATTTTCTCCTGCGTCACCAAAACCGCCCATTTTCATGCGCATTCCAGAGTCAATACCAGCAGGGATTTGGACTTTAACGATTTGCTTTTTCTTTGTTTTTCCAGATCCGTGGCAATCACCGCATGGTTTTGCAATCATTGCTCCCGATCCATGACAATTTGGACAAGTGCTTGTCATGCTAAAAAAGCCACGTGTTTGTTGTAGATGACCTGATCCATTGCAAGTAGAGCATGACTTCAGATCTTCTTTGGTTGCAGCGCCAGTACCATCACATTTTGAACAATTAGCATAATTAGTAATTGTAACTTCTTTTTGAATGCCTTTTGCAGCTTCATCAAATGAGATTGCAAGTTGAATTTTCTTGCTTGCACCCTGTCTTGCATAAGAAGATTCACTCTGACCGCCTTCAAATCCGAAAAAGCTATCAAAAATTGAGCCGCCGCCACCGCCACCACCTGGAGCTCCACCACCGCCAAAAGCCCCCATAAACGTACGCAATGCTTCTTCCATCGAAGAAAATCCAGGACCGCCAGGACCGCCACCCATTCCTGAGCCGCGTACTCCTTCCTTCCCATATTGATCATACATTTTACGTTTATTTTCATCAGAAAGCACTTCGTAAGCTTCGGAAATTTCTTTAAATTTGCCGGCAGCATCTTCATCGCCCTGATTTTTATCGGGGTGATATTTAATGGCCATTTTACGATAGGCTTTTTTGATTTCGGTTTCTGAAGCACCTTTAGAGATACCAAGAAGTTCATAGTATTCAGACATAAGTTACTTTATGTTCTTTTTTTACGGTATTTTAATGCTTGTTTTTGCTTGTTTTTTTCACGTACGGAAGGCTTGTCATAGAATCGTTTTGCCTTGACAGCTTTCATAACGCCTTCTTTGTCAAGTTTCTTTTTTAGAGAGCGCAATGATTTTTCGATCGCTTCGCCTACTCGGACTTTCACTGTAATCATGTAGGGATTTCCTGTTTTAATTTCAAGTATAGGTGGTTAAACTATACACTAATCTCAATATAATTCCAAATCAAAAACCCTTTATAAGGTCTTTGGGTAGCATATATTCGTCTCTTCTTCATTCTCAAGCATACTTGACGAGGCTTTTTTTGCAACGTGTATGCCAATAACACTTAAATCAAGTTCTCGCTTCGAAACCGCTTCTGGATCATCTACCGTGCTGTAAATGATGTCGTCTCCGTCTGGGGTCGCGATTTTCCGTTTCCCCAAAAAGGCGATAGGAGGAGTTCTTCCAATGAAAGAACTAAATCCAATCACGCGTTTTGACTTGGCAAATCCGAGCGTTTTGGCTGTAATTACTCCAATTCGAGTTCCTGTAAAACTTCCAGGTCCGGTGCAAACAGCAAAAATATCAATATTATTTAAAGTGAAACCCCACTTTTTTAATAATATGTCAATTTTTTGTAAAAGAGATGCGGTTTGCATTTTCGAGCTTATTTTCAAGCTCGCCAAGAGCTTCTCACCCTCGTACAGAGCAACATACCCATCTTCCTGACTCGTGTCAATTGTCAGAATTTGCATGACTTTCTTGGTTCCTTGTTAAAAACTTCGATGAAAAAATATCACAGAATGGTTTAATTAGGGAATAGTTAAAAAAATAAAAAAAAAGAATGAAAAATGAAGTTCTTTTTTTTCGAATGCCTGATAAACTGGCATTCCTAGAAATATTAGAGGTGTAATTTTGGCAAAAGAAGATTTTATGTCTGAAGATTCAAATGATCTTTCAGATTTACTAGGACAAGGCGTTGATAAGAAATTCTTAGACACAAGTATCGATGAGCTACCCGACAAGCTCGCACTTATAGCAATTACCAATAAACCATATGTTCCTAATATGGCAGTTCCTATAGTGATTGAACCAGGTCCTTATTTTGAATTATTGAAAGATGTTGCCAAATTAGATAAGAAATACCTCGGACTTGTTTTAACAAAAAATGTTGATCAAGACATCTATGACGTCGGTTTTGATGATATTTACGATGTGGGAGTTATAGCAAGGGTTATTCGAATTCTGAATGTCCAAGATGCTGGAGCTCAAGTTATTCTTAATATTGAAGGCCGAATGAAAATTTTAGGGCCTGCTTCAAAGAAAAAAGGAAAGCACCTTGTTGCTAAGGTTCAATATCATAAAGAGGCTGTTCCTCCAAGTAAGAAAGACATTATAACAGCTTATGCAAGTAACATCATTAAAACAATACGTGAGCTTTTAACTCTCAATCCGATTTTTAAAGAAGAGCTCCATATTGTTCTTTCACATTCTGAATTTGCTCAACCTTATAAATTGTGTGATTTTGCTGTAGCATTGACAACGGCTTCAAGAGAAGAGTTGCAAGATATTTTAGCGACATTTGATCTGCCAAAGCGCATGGAGAAAGCTCTCGTTCTTTTAAAGAAAGAGCTCGATATAAGCAGACTTCAGGTCATGATCAACCAAAAAATTGAAACGACAATTTCTAAGTCTCAGCGTGAATACCATTTACGAGAACAACTTAAGGCAATTCAAAAAGAACTAGGAATGGCCAAAGATGATAAAACTCTCGATATTGAAAAATTTCACGATAGAGCGAAAAAGTTAAAATTTTCTCCAGAAGCGCAAAAGGTTTTTGATGAGGAAATTGATAAACTAGGAGTTCTGGATGTTCAGTCTGCTGAATACTCAGTTGTTAGAAGCTATCTTGATTGGCTAACTGTTGTGCCTTGGGGAGTCATTGATAAAGAGAATGAAAATCTAGCAGATGCTGAAAAAGTTTTAGAGCACGACCATTATGGTTTAAAAGACGTTAAAGAGCGCATATTAGAGATCATTTCTGTTGGTCATTTAAAAAAGTCTGGAACAAAAGCATATATCATTTGTTTAGTTGGCCCGCCAGGAGTTGGTAAAACAAGTATTGGAGCATCTATTGCAAGAGCGCTTGGAAGACAATTTTATCGATTTAGCGTTGGTGGCATGAAAGATGAGGCAGAGATTAAGGGACATAGAAGAACGTATGTCGGAGCGATGCCTGGAAAAATTGTACAAGCACTAAAGTCTACTGGAGTTTCTAATCCTATTATAATGCTCGATGAGATCGACAAAATATCTTCAAGCTATCATGGAGATCCTGCTTCTGCTTTACTAGAAGTTCTTGATCCACAGCAAAACAAAGACTTTTTGGACCACTATCTTGACGTGCGAGTTGATTTGTCAGACATTTTATTTATTGTGACAGCAAACTCAACAGAGTCAATTCCAGGTCCTCTTCTGGATAGGATGGAAGTGATTCGTCTCTCTGGCTATATTGAAGAAGAAAAGATGATGATCGCTAAAAAGTATCTTATTCCAAAGAGTAGAAAAGATGTTGGGCTTAAACTAACAGATATCGTTTTCAAACCAGAGGCTGTACACCATTTAATTAATGGATACTGCAGAGAAGCTGGGGTGAGAAGCCTTGAAAAAAGCATCAATAAAGTCATGAGAAAGGTTGCAATGGAGAAAGTTCGTTCTGTTGAAAAACCGAAAAAGGGAAAGACTGTAGAAGAATTTACAAAGAAAACGATCACAAAGAAAGTTATAGAAGAGTATTTAGGGAATCCTATTTTCACATCAGAGAAGTTTTATGCTCTTGAAAAGACTTTTGGAGTCGCAACAGGTTTGGCATGGACATCTATGGGCGGTGCGATGCTCTATATTGAAGCTGTAAAGAATAAAGGCAAAGACAGGTTAAAGCTTACAGGGAACTCTGGAAACATCATGAGAGAGTCATCAACGATTGCTCTTACTTATTTGATGAGTGAAAGAGATCGATACCTGCCAAAAGAGATGGATTTTGACCAAGAAGAAATTCACCTACATATTCCTGATGGAGCAACGCCAAAAGATGGACCATCTGCTGGAATTACACTGACAACAGCAATGATTTCACTTTGCACAGGTAAATCAGTGTCATCAGATATCGCTATGACAGGTGAGATTACAATCAAAGGAAAAGTGCTTCCAATCGGTGGGTTAAAAGAGAAGGTAATTGCAGCAAGAAGAGAGCATATCCATAATGTGATCCTTCCTAAAGAAAATGAACGCGATTACAACGAACTGCCCAAGTATTTAACTAAAGGGATAAAGTTTCACTTTGTTGATACTTATGATCAAGTTCACAATCTTGTTTTTAATAATGGGATCCCTGGACAAAAAGAGAAAAAGACAAAAAAGAAAGCGCCTAAGCGCTAGAAGGAGCTAACTCCAGATGCGATTAGTTGCCACATTTGAGAGCTTAGCTGATGCAAAAGCAATTCACGTCCATCTGGCAAAGATGCAAATTGCATCTCAGATGGACGAGACAGAGAGTCAATTTGACATTTGGGTCTTAAATGAAGATAATGTTGCACTAGCGAGTAAACTCATCGCTACCTATCGTGAAAAAGGCGAAAAAGCTTTTGATGAGTTCCCCGTAAGTCAAACACAGCATGATATTCCTACAGACGAGTTGTTTGAAAAAAAATCTTCTGCAGAAGAAGATGATGATGATGATGAACAAAAGCCTCTTGAAGAGGTTGTGCTAAAACAAGTTCCTCCGCCAGCAAAAGTCTCCTTTTTTGGGGGAGTGACAAGAGTTATTCTCGTCATCTGTTCTATTTTCTACTTTGTTTCTGCCTATCAAACCTCAACTCTTGTTAAATCAAACAAAATCTCTGCAAATTTACCTGTTTTAACAGAAGTTAATCAGTTATTTCTCTATGATTATCCACCAGTGCTGAGTGCCATTAGTAAACTGATAGATCTTGAATTAGCAAGACAAGATGCGGCAGAAATAAGTAGTGAGACTTCCTCAGAAGATCCAAAAGAGGAAGGGGTTAAAAAAGAATTACCCCCAAGAACTCCCGAAGAATTAGCTCTTATTAAAGAAATCGAGACAACGCCTATTTGGATAGGGTTTTACAATCTTTGTCTAAATTATAGTAAGAGGGATATTCTGCTTACCGCCCCCATGTTTACATCGATCTTACATGGAGAGGTTTGGCGTATTTTCACTCCCATTTTTTTACATGCTGGGATATTGCATTTTTTCTTTAATATGTTGTGGCTTTGGCTACTTGGGAAGATGGTAGAAGGGAATATGTCAACAATATCATTTATTCTTTTCATATTGATTGCAGCAGCCTTTACCAATACTTGCCAATATTTAATGACAGGCCCATTTTTTATGGGGATTTCAGGAGTGTTAACAGCGCTTGCAGGATATATTTGGTCGAGAAAAAAGATTGCTCCTTGGGAGATCTACCCCGTTGATCGCGGGACGCTTGTCTTTTTGGCATGTTTTGTTTTTGGATTATTAGGATTGCAAATCGTTGCATTTTACCTACAGTTAGTTCACAATAGCGCCATTCCTTTGAATTTTGCTAATACGGCACACGTATCAGGAGTCTTCTTAGGGCTATTGCTTGGCAGAACAACACTGTTTCAAAGAAAGATATGACTGTAAGAGATTTAACTATTTTAGGCTGCTCCTCGCAACAACCCACAAGAAAGCGCAATCATGGCGCTTATCTTTTGCGTTGGAATAATGAAGGTCTACTTTTCGATCCAGGTGAGGGCACTCAAAGACAATTTATTTTTGCGGATGTTGCTCCTACGTGCGTCAATCGAATTTTCATCTCTCATTTTCATGGAGATCACTCGATAGGCCTTGGTTCAATGTTAATGAGACTCAATCTTGATAAGGTAAAGCACCCGATCCATTGTTATTACCCAGCTTCTGGAAAAGTGTATTTTGATCGCCTCCGATATGGTACGATTTACCGAGATAACATTCATGTGATTGAACATCCAATTGATTCAGAAGGGGTCGTCTACGAAGACGAAGCTTTTAAAATAGAAGCAGCATTTCTAGAGCATGGAGTTGAAAACCTTGGTTATCGAATCACTGAGCCAGATTTAGTCAGGTATGACAAAGAAAAACTGATGCAATATGGAATAAAAGGCCACCTCATGCAAAGCCTTATTGAAAAGGGCTTTATTACTCTTGACAGTGGAAAAAAAGTCGGGATCGAAGAGGTAAGCTTTATCCAAAAAGGAGATGTCTTTTCTATTGTTTTAGACACAAGATACTGTGAAAATGCCATCAAAATCGCAAAGGATGCGACACTTTTACTCTGCGAAAGCACTTACCTTGAAAGCGAAAAGTCTCTTGCCTATAAGCATCAACATCTTACAGCGAAGCAGGCAGCTCAGATAGCTAAAGAGGCTAACGCCCTTTCGCTTGTATTGACGCATTTTTCTGCAAGATACTTAGATTTAACGCTTTTTGAAGACGAGGCGCGCCAAATCTTTCCGAATTGCGACGCTGCTGACGACCTCAAAAGGTTTCCCTTTGTACGTAGGCCATTAATATCTCTAACGAGTTAATGGTGACATTTAACCCACTCTATTTTAGTTGAATGTGTCTTAGTCTGTCTTAACTAAGTGCATAAAAAGCTTTAAAATAAATTCTTGATTATGTTATAATCTTCATAATTATTTTATAATAATCTTAATGTGAGGGTTAAATGGAAAAATTTGAAGCAATATCCAGGGAGCGATCTGAAACTTCTTCAGCTGTTTCAGACATTCAAAATGGAAAAGACGCCTCTGGCCGCAGTGTTCAACCTAATCTAACAGGTGAGAGTGAGAGACAAACAGGAAAAGTTGCACAGAGTGTTCTTTCAAATGCGTATAGAACAGAGTCAAATCTTCCTGGATTTGGGGAATTTCCTAAGTTGAGACCAAATGTGCTAGTTGTGCCCCCCCCGTCTAAGCGGAAGAGCCCTCTTGCAAGGACTGTGTGCAGTGCTCCAATTTCTTCTGTTGCTTCTCCAATGTTTGTTCAGCCTAGAGGGGCTGTCAGCGCCCCACCTCGATTGGGAGATCGTTTTATTCCAGAAGATGAGTACAGGAAATTGCAAGTGAACGGAGAGATTTCTTGCAGTCGATATGATTTATATCCTGAGTTTGATGAACTTGACGCTATCTTGTCATCAATTGAAATTAAAAGTGGAAAGGATTTATCAAGCTTGCTTCCTTCCTTTAAGAGCTTTATCGAAAATATATTACACGATTCATCTCTTCATCTATATCGATTAAAAGAAATATCAGACGAAAAAACCTGCGGAATTGAGCTTATTATTTTTGGAAATTGGGATGGAAGAATTAGTGTTGGTCCATCAAAGCTACAAAAAACAAATCCAATTCGCACTCATTTTTCTGCAAGTGAATATAAGGATGAAGCAAAATTAACGCATATTATCTTTAAAATAAAGAAATAGAGGGAGAGGGCAATGGAACGTATAGATCAAACAGGAAAGGGTCAAGCAAATTTGGATTCTGTTCAAAATTCTAAAATTGTTTATCATAGGGGACGACGTTATCATGTTGTACCAAAGCCAGCTCTTCCTAGTTTTGGGGAACACCCTTGTTTATCCCCTCCACAAGGTCAAAGCACAATCGGCGTGGAACCATTGCCTAAAATAGGAGCTGTATTTAAGCCTTCTCCACTAAGGACAATGCAAAAACCTGCAATTTTAGGACCATCTGAGATTAGAGTTATAGCTTCTAGTCCAATTAGAAAGGTAAATAGTGGCCCACCCGATGTTTTTAAAAGGGTTTTGCAAAAAGACGGGCATCTCTCACCTTATTCAGTGTTACCCCAAATTGTTCGAGCATCATCAGCCCCCACAAAACTCGGGCCTCAACCGGCATCAACTACAACCAAAAAATCTTTACCTTCTCTAGGAGCTTCAGCGATTCCAGTCTTTTCACTAGGTGGTCTATCACAAGGAGAATCCTTAGCTTTAAAATATATTACAGCTTTTATAGTAAAATCTAGACGTGATCCAGAGCGTGTTGTCAAAGTCGAGGTGATTTTAAGTGATGAAGAAAAAGTTGGATTGAAAGTAAATATAAAACACTCAGAAAGTGATGCTCTTGATACTCACTTTTTTTTGACATCAACTTTTTCAAAAAAACGCCAAGCTCTCGCGTTAATCTTTGGGAATTTTTTAACAACCTACGACTACGAAAATGCATCAAATACATCAATATATTATTTTAAGCGAGCAGCTTGCATGATTGCTTGATCGTAAAAGTTATTCTGATTTCTCTTTTTTACAAACGGCGGGCATTTTTTGCTCGCTCTTGCTTTCTATAGGGCACTTATCACGATTGAATGTTGTGAATGTTTTTCCAAGAGAAATCCTCTGGATGAGTTGATTAAATCGATCTTTAAAGCATAATTTCTTTTTCTTCATGCAGCCAGCTCCTGGGAAATTTCTTCAAGATTTCCAAAAAGAACTGTACGAGCTTTGTCTTCTTGAGCAAGCTGTAGGATCACCGTCTTCATAGGGGTCTTATCGGAAGCTTTTTTCATTGCATCGGCAGCTTCTAAAAGAGATATTTCAGGTTGTAAGAGAATTTCCTCAACAAGGTCTTTAATGATCTTTGCATTGTAATACAATGATTCCGATGGGTTTGCGGAAACAAGTTTCAGGGCAAAGTGGTGTAAATCCCAGATTCTTTGGGAGATTTCAGCAATTTCTTCTTCACTCGGCTCAGAATTTGCCCGTTTTACGCGCCGTACTATTTTTGCGCTGTCACGTAAGAACAGGTCAATCATGTCCTTAAGGCTCTGACTCTCATTATCCACTTACTACCTCTTTGTTGATATACTTGAATGTAATGAAACAGGGAAAAAAGTAAAGAAAACATTTGAATGGTATTTTAAGGAGACTTTCCTTATAGTAGATGGCATAAATCAGACGAAAATCATTAATAATCAATGTTCATTTTTAATTTATGGGGAGGGGATAATGGAATCATTATCAGAAACTTCTGCAACATCTGCAGAATTTAATACAAAATTACAAGATCAAGCGCCTACATTGCCTAACTTTGAGGAATCTCGTGTGTCAAGATTAGCTCAAGCGGCTATACAGAGGAGAGTTCCAGGACTACCTTCTAGGGGAGATGATAAACTGCCTGCATTTGGGGAAGGTTTAATGACAAAGAAGTGGGGCGGCATGATGCAGGGAGCTGCGCCTGCAGATGGACGTCCATCGATGTTCTTAAAAGAAAGAGTTCGTTCAGGGCCTTCTTTAGGAGCGGGAATACTCCCTCCTCCAAGTTATAGAGGGGCCAAGTCTGCTCCAGACTTGTTCTCTGAGCGTTCATTAAGTTCTTTCGCTGAACAAGAAAATACGGCAGAAAACGCAGATCTACCTCCTTCTTATTCTCCGAAACATGTGAAAGTGGAACGTTCTATATCTAAATTTACTTTTAAGCCAAAACAAGCGATTAGAGCCGATTTAGTAAAATTCACCGAAGAAAAAGATACGGAAATTAGAAATTTTCTCTCTTCAATGGGATTAAATTCAGATCAAAGTAATCTAACGTTAAGTCTATTTGCAAAGCTTTTTACTGGCTCTGACTTCTTTGTAATAAAAGAAAAACAGATAGAGTTTAGCGTAAAAACGTCTGATCCTAACCATTGGAGCTCGGTCTATACTAAAATGGAGGGGCCTGACCAAGGAAGACTCTTTTGTCTGTTTCAGCCTCAAAGTAAAAGAAAAGATGGGGTTACCTTTTTTATCTTCAAAGTAAAAGCAAGTGAAAGTCTCAGTGCTGATTTTGACCGCGCGAGTGGAGCTTATTTAGCGAAGTTAGCAGAAAAAGCTGAAGCGTTAAAAGCAAAAGAACAGGAAGTGGCTAAACAGATTAAAATAATAGCAGAACAAAAAGCAAGTCTTCTTATGGCTCTTGAAGAAGAAGATGAAGAAGGTGTTATATAGATCCATTACAACAATATGTGCCACAAACAGGCAGTTGGGGAGCTACAGCTCAGCATGCAATGGAAGAGTGGGGTTTAGAAGAGGGCAACGTCAAAGTTGTCGTTGATCAAGTGATAAGAGTTGTTGTGCAATTTTTTGGTTCAGAACTTATTTCTGTGGAAGGGGTGGAAAACCGCGCTGGATTAAGGGACATCAAGATTTCAGTAATGACAAATAACTATAATTTTTTTGCGCCACTCTACTGGCGCTTAAATGATAATAGATCTCCTCAAGCTTACGGCGATTTTACAATGAGTAATAAAGCTGCTCTTTTCTTTCATACATTTAAAGTCTCCCTTTCAAAAAAAGGTGGACTAGGAGTGCTCCTTTTAGAAAGGAGATTGATAAAAAGCGATGATAGATTTCTGGAATTGTGCGGCTCTTTTGCGCCAAAGGTAGAGCCGAGTGGTTTTAGAGGGTCTCTACCCGTATATGAAAAAGATCCAATAGAAAGATCTGGTACGCCGCGCTTAGGAAGAGCGCGTACAAAAACAGCGGAAGAATTGCAAAAATATGAAGCTGCTCTTGAGAAAGCAAGACAAAATTGTAGGGAAGCTATGACAAAGACCATAATTTCAGAATCAGACGTATAATGAATCTAAAAAATAGTTAAAGGGAAAAAATAAGAATGGAAATAAGTGGACTACCAGTAGATGGCCTAGATTTCACTAATAATGAAAATAAATTGGATAACACTTCTGCTGCTGATGATCTAAATAAAAAGATATCAAGTGTTGCGGCTGTTGGTTTGCCACATTTTGCTGAAGTGATGACGGCAACAGCTAGAGCCAGCCTTGATGAATCGCGATTTTCTTTGGTTAATTCAGATGAAGAAGGGCGCCCGAACTCTCTGCCAGAGGGTGGGGAACTAGTACTGCCGCCGTATCGTTTGTCACGATCTGCGCCAGTAGAACCAGTGAGACAAGGGTCTGAGACGGATGAAGGGATAGTAACTACCAGACCAAGAGGGAGGACGATAAGGAGCGGAGAACAAGTGCCAACAGAGCTTCTGCCGCCAGCTTATAGACCTGAAGAAGATCCAATAAGGCCTATAGGAAGAAGAAGAAGTACAACTATTAGACGCGGGGCACAAGTGCCAACAGAGCTTCTGCCGCCAGTTTATAGACCCGAAGAAGATTCAAGGCTGCCTGCAGGAAGAGGAAGAAGTACAAGCTATAGAGGTGGATTGGGATTGCCAGAATATCAACCAGAAGGTGATATAGAGCTTGAAGGAAGGCCAAGAAGTAGAACGATAAGATCGGAAGCAGAGTTGCCAGAGTATCAACCATCAGCTTATACGGGTGGTTATGAGTCAGACGCTCAAGAGGGAGCAAAAAGAGGAAGATCACGAAGTTCTTCAGTAAGATCTCTTGAAGAGTTTCAAGCTCGCCGTACTCCTAGTAATACTTCAACGATTTCTGCAAAGTCATCAGAAGTTGATTTGCCAGATTTCAGAGCGTTTTTTCCGGAAGAAGAAAAACATGTGAAGACTTTTCTTTATGACATTGGTCTTAGAGATGATGCTTTAGAGGTTGCATTTCAAATTTTGGAGACAAGCTTTGGAGGAAGTAAAGTTGAGAGAAGTGGGGATACTCAATTTACTTTTACTGTTGATTGTAAAGATGGCAATACTTGGGGAGCAATTTACCGTAAAATGACTCCTTTGCATCAAAAATTGTTATTTTCTCAGTTTGTTATATTAATGCCCAGTTCAAAAGAAAACACGCAATTGACATTGAGAGTCAATGAAAGAGATTTGCGTTTAGAGAGCTTCAGAAATTTGCTTTCTGGTCGCACAAGCTAAGAAAGTAAGTCACAGATTCTTTTCCTTTGGATTTATTTGGGAAGGTGTCTAACCATTTCTAACTCGGTTAGCGACGATGGCAAAAGCTGCTGCGACGTTAATCGAGTTTTTTTTCCCGTAGAGGGGAATTTCAATAATGTGATCTGCCATTTTAAGCCCTTCTTCACTGACACCTAATTCTTCATTTCCTAAAATTAAGGAAAAAGAGTCAGGAAAGATGAATTCGTTTATAGGAGTCGCAAATTTTGCCGTTTCTAAGGCAATGATGGGTCTTTTGGTCAAATCACTAAGAGTTCGACTTGGATGGAGAGTGACGTGACTGTGTGCCCCCATGCTCGTTTTTTGAATTTTCGTGTCCAGCCCATTTGGAGTGTTTCCTCCAAAGAAAATCTCTCCGAGCCGAAAAGCTTCAGTAATACGGATGATGCTTCCAACGTTATGAGCAGATCGAAGATTGTCGAGATAAATTTCAACATCAAGAAAAGATGCTCCCTCACTCTTGTCGCCTTTTTTGATCTCAAGGAGTTCATCTTCAGAAAGAGAAATTTGGGCTTCTTTAAGATGAAAGTGAAAACGATTTGTAGTTTCTTCGAGCGAGCCTAGTTCAGTAAGGTTGAAAAATGAAACAATTTGTGAGTAGAGTTTTGCAGGAGCGCCCTCTTCGATGATCATTCGAAGAATGCGCGCTGCGTGCTTGTGTTGTCTTTTCTTTGTTAAAGAGGCGAATTTTTCTTTAGAAAAAAGGATCATTTTAAAGCAGCTCGGCTTTCAAGATACTCTTCTAATGTGCCGTCATAAGAATGAATGCCATCTTCTTCTAAGGCAATAATTCGAGTTGCAACAGTTGCGATAAGATCGCGGTCATGAGATGCAACAATAACTGTTCCCTTGTAATCCTCAAGACCCCAACCAAGAGATGAAACAGCCTCAAGGTCAAGGTGGTTGTTTGGTTCATCAAGAATAAGAGTGTTGAATTCATTCATGATTAAAGAAGCAAGAATAAGACGAGCAGTTTCACCACCTGAGAGCTTTGAAATTTCTTTCAGCCCTTCATGTCCTGAAAAAAGCAACTTCCCTAAAACGCTACGGATTTCTTGTTCGTGCATTCCTTCACGTTTTGGTCTTAACCAATCGACCATATTGATTTTATGAGATTTGTCGACAGTCTCTTCGTGGTTTTGCGCAAAATACCCAATTTCAACATGGTTTCCTCGGACAATTTCACCTTTTTCAGGAGTGAGTACGCCAGCAAGCATTTTCAAAAGGGTTGTTTTACCTCGTCCGTTATTACCAATTACGCCAATCTTGTCGCCGCGACTAATTTCATAGCTGAAATTCTTAATTACATGATTGTCATCAAACGACTTTGAGATTCCATTGATCTTGAATGGGATTTGCCCTGATTGTTTTCCAGGTGGTTCAAATCTAATAAAAGGGCGTTGAATGTTTGATCTTTTTAATTCATCAGGAGCGAGTTTCTTGATTTCTTTTAAGCGTGACTGCACCTGAGATGCTCTTGTTCCTGCACCAAATTTTTGCACAAATTCTCTTAGCTGAGAAACTTTTTTGTCTTTTGATTTGTTGTCTTGTTCAGCACGAGAGCGGGCTTGTGATTTATTCGCAATCATAGCGTCGTAATTGCCAGGATAAATAATAATGGTTTCATAATCGATATCTGCAATGTGTGAGCAGACTGTGTTGAGAAAGTGGCGGTCATGAGAAACAACAATCAATGTGCCTTGGTAGCCATGGAGGAAGTCCTCAAGCCATTTAATTGAATCCAAATCAAGGTGGTTTGTTGGCTCATCGAGCAGCAGTGCTTCAGGGTTTCCAAATAAAGCCTGGCAAAGAAGAATCGGAAATTGCATGGCGAGGGGAA
>CAYGJD010000011.1:0-1702 GCA_964350315.1 uncultured bacterium | reverse complement strand
ACGCGCAGTTCGCCTTAATTCTTTCTGTGCTCGCTTGGTGCAAGTCCCATTCCACTAAGTAACATTTCTGCATCGGCTTCAGCTGTATATCCATCTTGAGCGGCAACAATTTCTTCTAAATCACCAAGACGCATTCCAACAGCGTCTGTCATTTCACCTTCATACAATTTGTCGCGTTCGCAAAGAGCTGCCCATAAAGGTTCATTCCCCATAATAACGACATCAAGAGCGGGAATAGCACTGAATTGCTCAAGATTTTGCTTTAAGAAACCAACTCTTTTAGGCAAAGAAACAAGTCCAGATGATGGGTCTTCAATCCCCATCATGATCTTCATCAATGTAGATTTTCCAGCTCCGTTTGGGCCAGTCAATCCATAACGATTTCCTTCATTGAATGAGACGCTCACTTCTTCAAAGAGTACCCTTACTCCGAGTTTTTTTGTTATCTTGTCAAGTACGATCATTGGATGAGTCCTTTTTTGCTGCAAATATATCATACAAATGGCTGTAGGAGCAAGTGGAAAGATGGAATATAAAATAGAAACTACGCTTCATACTTACTGTAAACATTTGATTAAGAAAGTTGCGGATGTTAAACTATTCAATTCAATGAGGAGAGAAGATGGTAGAGGCATGTAAAGCAAAATCTTGGGAGGCTGTAACGCAAGGCGACTATGAGCTCAAGAAAAGTCTTGAAATCGAGTCTCGATTTCATGGGTGTAAAGACTATTGTGATTACTTTATTGAAGCGATCACCGCGCTTTTTGTGAATATCGTCTCTTGTGGCTGGTATGTTTGGCCGGAAACAACAGATATAATAGTAAAGTGGGAATTTACCTTTTCAGATGGAAACAAGATTACAGAGCAGAAAATGCGTGCGATATATGAGCATGTGATAGCAGGAAATGACGTTGAACTAGATGCTGAAGCTTTTCTTGCTCTAATCTCTTATGATCAGTCGTTAGGGGGAAAAGAAGTCCAGTTGGTAATACGAGAGTCTTCCTGTTTTATAGATCATACTCAATTTACATTTGAAAGTAGAGTAAATGGTAAGCATTTTAAAAGTGTCGAAAGAAAAGTTGCCACAAAGAGAGCCGATTGTGCTCGAGAGCTATACCATGCCATTGGAAAAGACATGGCATCTAAAGAGTGGAAGGCTCTTTACCAGAGTCATCTAAATCAAAGGAGCTTTTCTTTCAAGATCTCAGACCATCCTGAAGCAATTCTTTCTAGGATGTTTGTTATTTCATATTGGATGGGAGGCGCAAAATTTAAAGATCAAATTATAGAAATGATGAAAATCTTGTCTGAAGATTTTTTTATTAAGGAAGGGTGTTTGCCAAAATTTTCTAAACTACCCTATGATGAAAAGGGATTTTTATTGAAGTTTGAAAATTTTTCAAAGAGCTCAGAATTTAATTTAAAATCAACGCTTGAAAAACTATTTCCAGGTTTTCAAATTCATTTAAATGAAGTGGGGAATAAGCTGACATTGAAAGTTCAGAAAAATGAACTTTTTACAAGCTAGTTAAAATTTTAAAGAGTTGCTTTATAAAGATATTGTAAAAAGACGGAATAGATGTTATAATTTCTTACGAAATAGAAATATAAGTAAGAGTTACATGTAAGAAACTGTTTCGACAACGACAAATTATAATTAAATTTTTAGGAATGAGTTGTTGTTTTAGGGTCTTATTAATAA
>CAYGJD010000010.1:0-71647 GCA_964350315.1 uncultured bacterium | reverse complement strand
GGGGTGAACGTAATAAAGCTTTTTAAAGACAAAAAAAATCAAACAAAGAAAGTAGTATCAAATATCGAATATTGCGATTTCGCTCAACTTGAAAAAATCGATTGTGTAGAAACATTTCCAGCGAATACAAATACGTTGTTTGTTGATCTTGACTCCGTAAAGAAAGCTCAAGAGGAACATCCGTTTCCGGGATTGATTCTGAATTTTAAGGAGAAACAAGATAGAGCATTAGCAAGGCTTGAATCTACAATGCAAAATATAGCAGACCCAATACAACTGATGCAGTCAAACTCTGCTTTTCTAACCCTCAATGATAGGTCTAAGTCGCTTGTTGCGATTAAAAGAAAAAAAGAGGAGAGAGCTGATCTTAAAGAGACTCCCGAGCAAGCTTTCTTTGAGTTGATGAAAGAGGGAGGGGAATTGCTAAAAAGTTGTAATATGCAGGTTCCAGAAATTGGAAATGCTAAAAAACTTAATTATATTTTTAATTACCACCCTGCTTTAGGGCCTTTATATTCGATTATTAAGCAAAAAATAATCGGAGGCATAATAAGAAAAGGGTCAAAAATTTATTTGGAAATAGCAGAAGTTTATTTAAAGAATCTTACTCTTGATGGCGAATTAAATATTAACACGAAATATATAACTAAAGATGTTGCTAAGTGTTATTTAAAAGATGTTGCCGTGCAAAATAAAGTTATAATTACTTTGGGTAAGAAGGCGGAATTTTTTGCGGAAAATATCACGATTGAGGATGGTTTAACGATAGATGTGCCCGATTATACGTCTTTGGTCATAACACAGGCACAGAAGGGGCTTGAGTGGCATTATTCGCCGGTTAATCCAGAGAATAATGGCCTGTGGGAGGCTCATATTCATGAAGATAAAATCAACCTACAATTAAAAATTCAATTACCTGTTCATGCATAAAAAAAACGATGCAATTTTACTTGCATCGCCTTTTTTCAGCTGAAAAGAAAATTTAAAATTACGCTTTAACTTCTTTTTTCGCGTCTTTCGCCTCGTCGCCTTTAGCAGCTGCAGGAGCGTTGCCATTACAGCAAAAACGCATAAAGATTCCTGTAACAACGATTGAAGCAACACCTGTAATAACTACTGCTCTTAGTGTGTCTGGGTTAGCTTCTGCCCAGTCCTTTGCTTTTCCAAAGAAACCTTTTGCAGTGTCAACCATTCTTTGAAGAAATGGAAGTACTGATGAATGCCAGAATTCGCTTACTTTTGTTACCGCACGGCCACAAAAATTTCCTACTTTATTTCCTGCTGACTTAGTTGATTCCCAAGCACTATCAGCCATTTGACCTACTGATGCGCAAACTTGATGCATTGATGACATGGTCTTACCTCCTAAAACTGTTTTTGTTTCATACACTTTGCATTTTGCAAGTACCATCAATTATAAAGGAATTGTCTTTTATGTAAAGAGGGGATTAAGGGTTTATTAAACTAATAAAATCTTTAATTTCAGTAAGTGAAAAGTTGTGTTGTCAATAAGTTGTTTTTTTATTTTAATTTTTGACAATTCGTTAATACTTCTATAGTATCTTATTCTTCAGTGTTTGCTTAGGGACAAGAAAGAATGAGTGTAGAAGATTTAACTATTGAATTAAAAGAATTAAAAAGAAGATGTGATGAAATGTCGAGGTTTCTTTGACGTTGCTGGTAAAAAAGAAGAGATAAAGAATCTTGAAAATAAAATGAGCAAGTCCGACTTTTGGGATGATCAAAATGAAGCTCAAAAAGTTATTGCACGTTCTAATATTTTGAAAGGTTGGACGGGGCCATATGACCAAGTAAAAGAGGGTGTAGAAAACATTCTAAATTTATTTGAAGAGGCTAAAGAACTAGACGATGATAGCTTCTTTGATGAGCTCTCCTCAGAGTTAATGATCTTAAAGAAAATCTTAAGTGACCTTGAAGTAAGAAAAATGCTTTCAGGCGAGCTGGATGAAAAAAACTGTTATTTTAGTATTAATGCTGGCGCAGGAGGAACAGAGTCCTGTGATTGGGTTTTAATGCTCTCTAGGATGTATCAAAGATGGTTTCAAAGAAAAGGATTCAAGTGTCAAGAAATTGATGTGCTTGATGGGGAAGTCGCTGGTATAAAAAATATCACCTTCAAGGTAGATGGACCTTTTGCATTTGGTTATTGTAAAGCAGAAAAAGGGGTACATAGATTAGTGCGGATATCTCCTTTTGATAGCAACGCAAGACGCCATACAAGTTTTGCTTCTGTTGATGTAACGCCAGAGATCGATGATGATATTGAGATCGAACTAAAACCAGATGATATAAGAATTGATACATACCGCTCATCAGGGGCTGGTGGCCAGCACGTAAACACAACTGACTCGGCTGTAAGAATTACGCACTTACCAACAAAGATTGTTGTCACATGTCAAAATGAGAGAAGTCAAATTCAAAACCGTGAAACTTGTTTGAAAATGTTGAAAGCAAAACTCTATGAGCGTAGACTTGAAGAAAGAAAAGAAAGCATTGGAAAGCTTGGTGGAGAGAAAAAAGAAATAGGCTTTGGATCTCAAATAAGAAGTTATGTTTTTCAGCCATATACATTAGTTAAAGACGCGAGAACAAAAGTAGAAGATGGCAACATTATTGCTGTTATGGATGGGGAAATAGATCACTTCATAGATGCTTTCTTGAAACAATTTGGATAAGATGGAAAAGAAGTTAACCGAGTCACAAGAGTATGACATTAGGTATAGTGAATTACCTGATGGGGATTATATAAAAAAGTGGCTTGTAGACAAAGACACTTCCCCATGGTATCCCCCAGAAGACGATACAGATCGTGAAATGTTTGTAAGAAACTGGATTGGATTTTCAAAGTTTAAAGCTAGTTTAACTGCTGTACATAAGAATATTCCGATCGGAGTAGCTACGATCTATTTAATGCCTTATACGAAAGTAGCGCACATTTCCATGGTTTACTTTATTGTCGATCCAGCCTTCAAACATCAGGGTGTCGGCGCATCTCTTTTACAAAACATCAAGAACCTTGCAAAAAACAGGTTTCGTTTAGAAAGTATGCATTGCGAGGTGTATGCAGGGTGTCCTGCTGCGCCGCTATTGAGTAAATGTGGGTTTAAGGATATCATTCGACAGGAAAATTTTGTTGATATTGCACAAGGCCCTGCAGCAAGGATTATTTATGAGTGTGACTTATGAGCAAAATTAAAGATGAGCAGATTGTTATTCGAAATACGGTAGAAGCGGATACTATGGCGTTAAGGAACATTCTAAATGAACCCGAAGTTCTAGAGTTTTATCCAATGAGTAGTAGCAAAGAGGTCGATGATGCGATTCGTGTATGGCAGTTTTATATGCGACAGGGTTCAGTCTTTACAGTTGAAGTAGATGGTTTTCCTGCTGGAATGGCAGTTGTATATGTAAATAACTATAAAAAGTTAAAAAGACAGGCTTTGTTTGCGATTGTTATCGGAAAGAAATATCGTGGCAAAGGGCTTGGAACAAAGCTTCTTACTTTTATAATGGATAAAGCAAAAAATCAATTTGGAATAAAGCTTCTGCATCTTGAAATGTATGAAGGGAATCCAGCTAGAACATTATATGAAAGATTTGGCTTTCAGTTCTATGCCGAGCATAAAAAATTTCTTAAAGAAGCAAGTGGTACGTATAAATCTAAAATAATGATGCAGTTGGAGTTGTGAGTAGATGGCCGGACATAGTAAATGGGCAAATATTAAGCATAAGAAAGCAAGAGTAGATGCCAAAAGGGGGAAAATCTTCTCTCGGATTGCTAAAGAATTGATTGTTGCTGTGAAGTTGGGGGGTGCAGACCCAAGTACCAACACTCGTCTTAGATTAGTGTTGCAGAAAGCAAAAGCTGCAAATTTTCCAAATGACAACATAGAGCGGAACATCAAAAAGGCAGCTAGTGCTGACCAAGCAAATTTTGATGAAATGATGTATGAATTGTATGGTTATGGTGGTGTTGGAATTCTTTGTGAGGCTATGACAGACAATAAAAATAGAATGGCTTCTGAGCTTAGAATTGCTACAAATAAACGGGGTGGAACAATTGCAACTCCTGGATCAGTTTCCTTTCAGTTTGAACAAAAAGGAATTATTCAAATCCCTAAAGCTGGTGTAGATAAAGACAAACTCTTTGAAGAGGTATTAGAAGCTGGGGCAGAAGAATTTGATGAAGAAGAGACTCTCTTCATGGTTGTTACTCCTTTTGATTCCCTATACACAGTAAAAGAGACAATTGAGCATTTGGGCTATATTTGCGAAGATGCGACAGTTGAAATGTTACCAAAAGTAATGATTGATTGTGATGAGGAAGATAAAGAGAAGAATTTAGCATTGATTGAGTGGTTAGAGAGTATCGATGATGTTGATGTGGTGTTTCATAATATGAATTTGGAGGAATGAATAAATGCTGAATGGAATGTTTACAACTTTAGCGGTAGCTTTATATGGAATTGTTGGCGGGCCTGGGGTTGGTAAAACCTCAATTATTGAAGCTTTGAAAGAAAAAGGGGAAGAAATCTCAAGAGAAGTTGCTACAGATTATATTCTTGAGAAACTGGAAGAAGGGTCAAAAGAACCTTGGAATGAACAAGACTTTCAATTTACGATATTAAGCCGAACTCTTGAACGTGAAAACGAAATTCTGCAAAAATCAATATCTACAAAAAAGAAGAGAATTTTTTCTGATCGTGCAATTTTAGACCTGTATGTTTATTTAGACGTTCGGGGAAAAATCAATAGCGATGAATTTGTCAAAAGCGATGAAATGATTAAAAAGATCCAAGTACAAAATCGGTATAAAGGAATTTTCTTTGTATTGCCTTGGGGCGAGGGTGAGGATGATTATCGAAAGGCAAAAAACAGGCACGAGGATCATGATGAAGCTCAGAAGATTACGTTAAAAACTTTCGAAGTGTACGCACGATTTTTTCCGAATATCATCCAGGTCCCTGGGAAATTGTCTCCTAAAGAACGGGCTGAGTTTGTTCTTCGCAAGGTTCAAGAGTTAGAAGATGATTCAATAGTTAAAGTCTAAGGGCTTATTCGCAATTTATGTTGTAATTAAGTGATTAGTTGCTTTTTTGTCTCCTTAGTAAGGTTAGTTTGTCTAAGATGAATTCGGCTCGTTCTTTTGGAGTCATGTATGGGGGAACAACAATAGTTGGAATTCCGGCATTCTGATAAACTTTTCTGACTTCTTCTCCCAGACGGAGAGACTCATCTGTATCCTCATGACGCACTCCTGTATTGTCAGCAATGAATTTGCTGCCAGAGTGAGGTTCAACAAAAAATACAGCTTCATAATATTCTTTCAGGTTAAGTGTGGCAAGATGGTCTGAAACTAACGCATATTCTTGGGTGTGGAGCTTGTCGTTTACTTCTAAATATACAAGAGTGTCGAGTAGTCCTCTATCTGTGAAGACCTTATTTTTATCTGATAGACGGGCTTGTTGGACAGAGTCTTTTTCACGGCGGACTTTTTCAAGATAAATTTCTGTTTCAAACCCTGATAATTCCCAAGGTTTATGAATTCCCTTGGCTTGATAGTCTGCAATGATATCAGTTGCTGCTTCTCGACAGGTGATTTCGCCCATTTCTTCTAGCTCATTAATTATAGAAGTTTTGCCGACAGATGGACCGCCAGTAATCACGAGTAGTGAAGCTGCTAGAATAGAACATAAATTTAACATACAAATCCCTTTGGTATTGAATGTTAAAATTTTGTCATAAACATAACTTTTATTCTAGAAAGATTTAGCCTGTTCGTAAGAGATTGCTTTATAGTTAAATGATTTTTCTCGACCAGTTTTCCCTGACACAAGGATAGCAAGTCTTTTGGTGTTGTTTCTTGTAACAAACGAAGCAACATCTTCCTTGAACTGTTCGTACTGAAGAGATTTTATTGCTTCAATGGTGCGTTGTCTTTTTTCAAAATCACCATTTTTATTAAAAGCTAAAAAGTAGAGCTGACCTGTTTTGTAACTCAGGTTTGTAGGCGGTTTTGATAGTTTTGTAATCACAGTTTCTTTTAGTGAATTAAATCTCTCTTTTGGAATTTCTTTTTCATAGTTTCGTACAAATTCTTCAAGATAGAGTTCAAACCGAGCTAAAAGTTCTTGCGGGTAGTGTGTTGTAGAGTGGACACCAAAAAATAACATTATTTTGTCATCTTGTTCTTCTATCCAGGCTTTTGTGATATATCCTGTTTGTTGTTTTGTACGTAATGTGTCAAAGAAGGAAGACCATAAGACCTGAGATAAAATTTCTTGTGAGGCTATTTTCGCAATAGAGGTTGTTGGAAATTGAATCATGAGTATTGAAGCATTTCCTTGCATCTCTGAGGTTGCTGAAATGGTGTAGGGGCCGTTATCCTTTGAAATGAGTGCGACTTTTACTTCATTGTGTTCTGAAACTGGATATACGGAAGGATTAAGAGAAGTTTTCAAGGAGAGCCAGTAAGAATTGGCATCATTTTCAGAGAGATTGCCTGAAATTACACCTTCTACATATGCTGATTGAATAAGTTCTTCATTAAAGAGTAAATATTCTTCAAAATTTAGGTTGTAGAGTGCAATCGATAAATCTTTTCCAGTGAACGAATTGTTGTACATGATGCTGTCTAGCATCTCTTTTGCTTGGGCAAAAGCAAGAGCTTTTTGTGAATTTTGGTAATCTGAGAGGAGAGATTCTTTTACAAGTTCAAACTCCTTTCTTGTTGGACAAAGGGTTTTAATCCCATCTGTTATGTTGTTAAGAACTAAACCACATTTGTCGCCCGGGCCTCGAATGGTAAAGACAAGCTTTAGGTCTTCTTGCCGGATGTAGGTATGAATGCCCCCACGACTTGCTTCGCTTGTCATTGTAATAAGTTTTCTGTTCAATAAGCTAGTTGCAACATCTGTCATCACACAACTTCTTGCACTTGCCTTAATAGCAGGAGATTTCAATCCAAATTTCATGACGATTTCAGGAGCAAGATAGTGCTTATCTTCCATGAAATAACATTTACCAAATGTGTCATCAGCTAAAAGTTGAGGTTTAATTTGTTCTGGCTTTTGCTCTGAATTTTTAACAACAAGTTCGCCTGGTAAAAAAGGGTTTGGAGCTGGAAGGTCGATTCTAGAGTTTGGTGTAATTGCTGTGAGAAAATCAAGTCTCTCTTCATTCATTTGTACGACACAATATTTTCCACCAAGCCATTTTTCTTGTCGATCAGGTGTCACTTTTGTCAAACTTGGAGGAGCTATTACAGTAATTAAAGTATTACGGGGTTTCATTTGTGACAACGTAAGAGAGATTGCAGCAGGTTTAATTGTTTGAATAACTTTAGACTTATAGGGGTATGTTTCAAGATTTTCATCCACCATTTCACTGACAGATGACATGGCAAATTGAAATTCATCGCTTCTTTGTTGCCACTTGTAATTTGTTTCGCCCATTTTTTTCATTTCTTGAAAGACATAGTGTGGGACGCCATTTTTTTCAAGAAGCTTAATAGAGCCGTAGGTTTCTTCAATAACTTGGTCAATTGATGCAACACCTTTTTTGGTTAAATCAATTGAAAATTGAAGAATAGCTTGGTCGTTTCTCATGCGCAAAACATCTGCTCTTACAGACTCAGCAAGACTTTCACGATAGAGTTCTTCAAATAAACTGCCTTCGCCTTGATATGACAAGGTGTATGCAATTAGTTCAGGTATTTTTGCATCAACATCCGAGGCAATTTCTGCGGGCATTTCCCATGAAAATGTAATTTGTCGAACATCGCAAATCGGTTCGACGTAAACAATTACTCCCTTTTGATCTTCTGATAAAACGTTGGTCTGCGGAATGCTTGGGGCATTAGCTGTTGGGACTTCGTAAAAAGCTGTATTTACGATTTCCTTTAAAACAGATAGGTCTTGGTTGGAGTAAACAACAAGGTGCATTTTATCAGCGCTATAATGAAGTCTGTACCAATTTGCTAAAGTGTCTATTGGAATGACTTTGAGAGTTTCTTCGTTTCCTGTGGAGAACTTGCTGTTTGGATGTTTCTGGTTACCCATTTCTTTTAAGATTTGCCAGTCGCGCCAACCATCATTTTCTAAATTTTTTGCAAACTCTTGATTCACAGCTAAAAGTTCACGGCTTACTGCAGATGGATCAAAAAGGGGGTCAATAAAAAAGTGAGCAAAAACATCCAGGTTTTGGCAAAATTGTTTATGATTACTCGAGAAACCATAAACAGTTCTGTCTGTCCAAGTATAGGCGTTTGCAGATCCACCGCTATCTGCGACCATGTGGAAAAAACCATCTTCTAAAGGGTATTTTTTTGATCCCATAAATAACATATGCTCGCAAAAGTGAGCTGTTCCAGGATATTTTACAGGATCTTGCCAAGAGCCAACTTTTACAGCTAAAGCTGCTGCAGATTTGTTTGCTGCTGGATCAGAGATAAGATAAGCTTCAAGCCCATTCTTTAAGCGAATTTTCATTGTCTTTCTCTCTTTAAGAGTAGACGTCATCACTTTAAGTGGGTTTTTGTTGGGAACTTCATGAGCTGGTGAGTATTCTGAAAAAAGCGGGGATGAAAGAATAAGGAGAGAGTAGATTGAGTTTCTCATGGTAACCTCTAGTAATAATCCAACGCATATATGAGATAAATCTCAATTTGGATTAAGTTTATAAAACAGGAAATTCGGCATACATATCACAAACTGCTTTGTAAATATATTGGGTACGCTCGTCTTTTCTTTTCTTTTTACTAGTTGTATCAGATAAAGGAAAATTTTCCATATCGATTTTTTTACCAAAATGAGCATGAATTGGAGCTTCTTTTGTTAGGCGCATCTCGCCAAGGTTGATCTGTAGGCCTTCGGGAGGAGGTAAAATGTCATGAGTTGACAAAGAGAGAGGATAAAAATGTGTAAGTTTTTTTGATTTTTTTCCTATCAAGTACATCAGTTCGACGCTTTGAGGATCAAATGGAGCAACTTCAATTTCTCCTGAACTGCCTTTTCGATCTCTTCCTCCACTTGGAGCAATATAAATACATTTGCTTCCTAGGTTTAAGTGTGAGGAGATTTCTGAGATTGTCTTTGCATTGTGTTTCTTCATTTCAGCAGCGCGATCTGGATGAGATGTGAAATATTTTTTAGAGTATATGCAAAACAAGTTACACCCAAGACTAAATGGAACAGCAAGAGGATCTGTTAAAACGCGTTCACCAGCAACAAAGATAAATTGTTCGGCTAGTTGCGGTGCAATGTCCTCTAGGAGGAGGCTTAGAGCTTGAGGGTCGGCTTCAATCTGGTGGTTGGCATATAAGATTACGTTTTCACCCCTTACAAGAGAGGATTCAATCTCTTTGATGTTTTCAATTCCAGAAAGGGTCGACTTATGAATGTTCACTAATGGGCGAAAAATTTCTCGACCAAGAATGTGATAATCAATAGGTTCTCTTAGAGCGGCATGATATGATGTGAAGGGCCAGGGGGAGTCTATTTGTTTGGCAACTAAGCTGCAGTATTGTGCGAGCAAGCTAAAATACTCGCCTTTATCAAGTTTTTTTTCATCGACGATTTGTTCGTACATAGAAATAAATGGGGATAGAACTTCCCAATATCTTTTCGAGTTTGGGTCAGATGAAACTTCTATAAGTTCTCTTAAATCATTAAAATTCAAGTTTTTTACCATTTGTCGCCGAGTATATTTCAAATTCATTTAAATGGAGGAGGTCATTTGTGTGAAATGTTATAGTCGCATTCAACTTCGCAACCATTTTCTCCAGATATTTCTTATCGCTGTGATTTAGTTTGTGATCAAGGTCGGGATGGGTCACAAGCTCAAGAGCAAATTGTGCTGCTTGATTCACTAAGTGGTTCACGGCACGTTCGATTTCAATTGACATGCTCTCAAAGTTTTTAATCATGCCATTTCCGCTGCAGTAAGGGCATTCAGAGAAAACTGTTTGCACAAGGGACTCACGGTTTCTTTGTCTTGTCATTTCAACAAGACCAAATTCACTCATTCCTAAAATCGTGCACTTAGCAGAATCTTCTTTCATTGCATCTTTTAAGCGATCTAAAACACGGCGCTGATTTTTTCTTGATCGCATATCTATAAAATCGCAAATAATTAGACCGCCAATATTTCTAATGCGGAGTTGACGTGCAATTTCATCGGCAGCTTCCATGTTGATGTGGACAAGTGTTTCTTCAACGTTCTTCTTTGAATCTGATTGGCCTGATCGGCCTGAGTTGACGTCAATTGTATACATAGCTTCTGTACGATCAAAAAACAGGTATCCGCCTGATGTAAGCCAAATCTTTCTTGTTAATGCTTTTTCGATCTCTTTTTCGACATTGAATCTTTTGAAGATAGGCACTTTGTCGCGATAGTACTCAACTTTTAGTTCTTGATCTGTCTCTTTGTACTTTTTGTACATTCGGCTACAGGCTAAATAAGTTGGATAGTGGTCGATTAAAATACGGTCATATTTTTTATCAAGAGCAGTCATTAAGGCTTTTTTAATTAGATCTGATTCTCGATAAAGGCATTGAGCACTTGTTGAGACATTAAAACCTTCAATGATTTTATTCCATGATTCAAAGAGTTCGTGAGCCTCATCAATAAGTTGGTCTTGAGTTGCAAGCATACTTGCAGTACGGCAAATTAAGCCCATGTCTGAGGGCATTTCAAATGCACGTATAATTTGCTTTAAACGATCTCTTGCAGTCTTGTCAGTGATTTTTCGTGAGACGCCTCTATGAGGAGAATTTGGGAGTAGAACAAGGTACCTTCCTGGGACAGAAATGTTTGATGTAAGTCTTGCACCTTTTGTTCCAATTGGTTCTTTTACAACCTGAACAAGAACAGTTTGATCAATTTTTAGAATTTTTGAGATGTCGGCGACTTTTTCTTCTTTAGCGTTGTATGAGCTAAGGTCATAATCCCATTCAAAATCCATATCAAAAAGTTCTTGGAACTTTTGTGTATTTTCGACAATGTCGGAAATATGGATAAATCCATTCTCACCTTCTCCGATGTCGATGAAGGCTGATTGGATGTTGTGAAGGATGTTTGTAACTCTTCCGCGGTAAATGTTGCCAGTGATTTGGCGACTTTTTTTCCGCTCAACAATCAACTCTTGTAGTTTTTTTTCTACAACTTTTGCTTGGCGAGTCTCCTTAGACTCGACTGTGAGCAAGATTTCTTTCATAGCTTAATCCACCTAATATAATTTAATTCTGTTAAGTGTATACATAGGGCTCTATCTATACAACTCATGCCGAGAATTTATTAAGCTTCTTGACCGCTACTTAGATATGATCTTCCTTTGTATTGTCCACAAGATTGGCATACATGGTGGGGAAGGTGTTGGCTTTTACAGTTTGTGCAAGTTGAAAAAAACTTTCCTTTTTTTGCATCGTGCGCGCGTCTGTTGTTTCTTCTTGATGTTGAATGTCTGTTTCTTGGAACTGCCATGTTCATGACTCCTTAAAATAATCTGTTATTCTACTGGGGGCTCAGTTTTCGATGATTGAAAATAACCTTTTAGTTCCTCTCTCATCGGGCATCCCCCTTCGCATTCGTGATAATCTGGTATATCCATAAATATCGTATCACGAATTTGTTCCACTGCATCAAAGACCTTTGAAGAAACGTTTGTCAACTCTTCTGTAAAGTAGACATGCTCTAATTCTAGAGTTTTAACGATTGTCTCCTGGCAAATTTTGCATGGAACGTTGTATTCTGTACTTATGTTGAGATTCATCACGAGGAAATCTTCAGCCAAATATGCCTTACCCGATACTTTTATTGGAGCATCAAAAGATAACAAAATATCTTTAACGTCCATAACAACGGGGTCTATCTCTTCGTCGATGGTCTCGACTTTGCCGCCCATAAGGCGATCAATAAAAATATTTAATTTCTTGTTCATCAATTGGAGGGATTTTATCTCAGCAGGAGTTAAAAAGCAAGTCGTGAATTTTCACTGCTGCTTCCTTACTTGCATTCTTTGTTTGATAGAGATCTCTGAGTTCATCTGAGACGAGTCTCATTTGATTTCTTAGGGGCTGTTCTCGTGCACATTTTAGTACTTCAGATGATATGAGATCCTGTTTTGCAAATGTTCCTACATATTCTGGAAAAGCTCTTTTTCCAAGTAAAATATTAGGTAAGGAGTAGTGAGCAAGGAATATTTTGAAAACAAAGGCGCCAAGAAGGTCTAAACGGCTCATTTTATACATAACGATTGTTGGTGTGCCAATAATTCCAAGTTCAAAAATGGTTGTCCCACATTTAGCAAGGGCAAGTTCTGCTTCTTTCATTAATTGGTGTCTTTTCTCAGATGGTGCAATATTTATTGCCACCCCTTCGTCTTGTGCAATTTTTTGGATTAAAGGGACGTAAGATGGTTTTGCGGCAGAGACTGTGATGTTGTACTCATTTTGAATAAGCTTTGCTGCTCTTAGCTGCATAGGGAAATTTAATTTAATTTCATGCTTTCTCGAGCCGGGAAAAAGAAGAAAAACTTTTTTCGTTTTTTCTGTTTCTTCATTTTTTAAATTATTTAGTGTTTCTAGGAGGGGGTGTCCAATAAATTTAACGGCAAGGGGTGTCTTTGAAAAAATTTCTTCTTCGAATGGAAATAGAGATAAAACAAGGTCTAGGTTTTTAATCATGTTCTTCATGCGCCCCTTTCTCCAGGCCCAGACTGTAGGGCAGACTAGTTGTACGATTTTCCCTTTAAAACCGCATTTTCTAAGAGAGGAGGCCATTGAAAGACTAAAGCCAACATTGTCTACTAACAAGACAACTTTTGGATTGAGTTCGATGATTTTCTTTTTAATTCTTCTATAGTTTAGAAGAACGCGAGGTAAGCCTTTGATCAATGAAGTAAGTCCGTGAATTTCAAATAACTCCATCGGGAAGTATTCTCTAATCCCAAGTTGTCTTAGAGAAGGGCCGGTAATGCCGCCTATTGAGATGTCGGGTGAAAGGTTTTTAACGATTGATGATGCAAGCAGATCTCCGCTAACTTCTCCTGTAGAAATAAATAAATCGAGTTCATGCTTCATTTTTTGGAGCTCCTTCTAAGAGCCACTTGACTCCATTTTCAAAAGATTGACTTGATGTGCCGTGTCCATCGCGTCCAATTGAAGGGGTAATTGTAAGTTCAATTGCAGAGTTTTGTAATTGTTTTGCGCTTAGAACTTTCATGAAAGATGAAACAGTTGAAATAACCCGTGTCGTATCAACAAGTGTGTCATTGTGACCTATTGAGTATCTGATTTCTTTATGCTTAAGTTTTGGAGCTAAGTGTATTAAATCAAGATGAGGTGCGCTCTCTAGGAAGGTTAGTGGAGCAAATCCAACGACTTTATTGATTTCGTCTATTCGTGCAGCTAAATGCGTTGCTATGAAAGCGCCTCTTGAAAGGCCTAGGGCAGATATTGGTCCGTCGATATCATCTGAAATCTCGAGTAAAGAAGTTTCAACATTAAAAAAAAACTCTTCAAGTAGGTTTGGGTTTTGTCCCCATAGAGAACGGATGTATTCAGGCCGAATGGAATCCGCATGCCCAGGAAGTGTTGCAGATATTACTCGGTATCCTTTTTCGGCTAATAGAAGAGCAGGTTTGGCAATGGGGTTTAGAGTTAGGGAGTCTTTGCCTGACACAAAAAAATACAGCACAGTTTTTGCTTTCTTTCCAAAAGGGGGGCCTATTGAAAAAAGTTCAAGTGTTGATGTTTTATGTGTGCTTAATGCGACTTTTCTTTCCATTTGATTTGTTTTTTCCAGTAGAATAACCATTCTTCGTAAAGCTTTGAGAGACCCGGTTCAATTGATGCTCTCAAAAGTAAGAAATCAAGAGAGAGGTGGAAGTCTGAGCCGTTTGGGATGCGATATCTGACTCGCTTTTTTTTCTCTAGTGGTGTGAATCTATACTGAGATGCAAGGATTGACACAATATTTGCAGTGATTTTCTTGGGTATCTTTAAGAAAGGAGAAAAAGTGTCGTGTATGATGAAAGAGGCTTCTTCTTGAATGATTCCTAAGTGAGGAGGTTTTGATGCTCGACCACTTGTTAGTGTGTGTATGTGCGTACGAAAAATTGGAAAAAGAATGCTGGAAAGAAGAATTGCTCTTGGTGGCTGTTTAGTCGTCGGTGATTTTATCTGGGCATCTATTTCTGTAAGGTAATCATAAATTTCAGACCCAGACGGGTGCTCAAAAGCTTCTGAGAGTTTTGGTGCAAGTATGGGCAAAATTCGATGTTCTATTAAAAGTTTGAAGAAACGAAGGGATGATCCTGACTCAAGCATTCTAAGAACTTCTTCTAGCACGCGGGCAGAGGCACTCTTAAGGATTTCGCTTCTGCAATCAAAGAGGGCGTCGATAGATTCTTGATCTACATCAAGGCCAAATCTAGCGCGAAATTTAATTAAGCGGATCATTCGTACTGGATCTTGTTTAAAGCGTATATGCGCATTTCCAATAGTGCGAAGCATTTTGGTTTTGATGTCAGCAAGGCCTTTAACATAGTCAATAACAGTTTCTTTTTCAGGGTCGTAAAAGAGACCATTGATAGTAAAGTCTCGTCTTGTTACGTCTTCCTCTTCAGTTCCCCATTCATTGTCGCGGATGATTAAAGCATCGTCTTCATTGTCTCCCATGCGAAAAGTTGAGACTTCAATGACTTTTTTTCCAAATCTGACGTGGGCGAGGCGGAATCGACGGCCAATTAGAATGCAGTAGTGAAAAAGAGGCTTGATCTGTTCTGGAAGAGCAGATGTTGAGATGTCGTAGTCTTTTGGTTTGTGTCCAAGAAGAAGGTCTCTTACGCAGCCACCAACAATATAAGCAGTAAAACCTGCTTTATTTAGTTGTTCTACTACAAAGAGGGCATCGGAATCAATTAACGATTTGTCAATTGAATGATCCTTCTTTGTGTAAACTTTTGGCTTCAATCTTGAGTCCTTTGATAGGGCAATATTCATCAGTGGTACATTACCACATATTTGTAAAAAAGAAAAGGATAGGTTTTTTTGCTTGAATGGAGAACTTTGATAGGATATCATATTTCGCATGACAACACAAACATCTCGAGCTTCTGCAAGCTCAATGAAAACGTTTATTGGTGCCCTTCTCGTTGGGGGAACAGCACTTGGTGCGGGAATGCTTGCATTGCCAGTTGCAACTGCAGGCGGCGGATTAGTCCCTTCCTGGTGTATATATATAGTATCATGGCTTTTCGGGATGTCAACAGGTCTTTTGTTTGTTGAAGTTGGTCTTTGGTTAAAGCCAAAAGCAAATATTGTTACAATGGCAACAGAGCTTTTGGGGCCTTGGGGAAAACGAGCTGTTTGGTTTCTCTATATCTTTTTGTTTTATTTTTTGACGATTGCGTATGTTGCAGGTGGGGGAAATTTACTCTATCAACTCACGCAGGGTGGAATTCCAGGTCCTTTAGCGACTGTGCTATTTGCTGTTTTTTTCGGGATTTTTGTTTACATGGGAACAAAGGTTGCAGGAAGAGTGAATGCTCTATTGATGGTAGGGCTTATTGTGAGTTATTTGATTTTCATCGGAATGGGAAGCTTAGAGATGAGTGTCAATTTATTTGAGCGTTTCGGTTGGGAAAGAGCTGTGTTAGGCCTTCCTATTATTTTTACTTCTTTTAGCTTTCAGGGTGTTGTGCCTAGTTTGTTAGAATTTTTGAATAGAGATGCAAAGGCATGTCGATCAGCGATTATCTATGGAACAACAATTCCTTTTCTTGCTTATATCTTTTGGGATCTTGTCATAAAGGGAATTGTTCCTATTACTGGGGAGCATGGGCTATTAGCAGCAAAAGCTGGTGGTCTTTCTGCTGTTGCACCTTTGATACACTTCCTTCCAGGAAAGTCTGTCATTACAGTGGCAAATTTTTTCGCTTTTTTTGCGTTAACAACCTCGTTTATCGGTGTCACATTAGGTCTTTTAGATTTTTTATCAGATTCATTGAAGATGAAAAAAGTTGGTTTGAACAAGTTAGTGCTCTGCACAGTGATTTATGTTCCGCCGATTATCATTTCTTTAATTAATCCTACAATTTTCCTACAGGCACTGGGCTTAGCAGGTGGATTTGGTTGTGCGATATTACTTGGTTTCATTCCAACGCTAATGGTTTGGGTTGGAAGGTATCATAGATCGTATGGCACAAAGAATACCCAGCTTTTTGGGGGGCGCGTGATGTTAACGCTTCTTATGACCTTTGTTATTTTTGAGGTCGTCATTGAGATTATCTCTGAATTGATGAAAATATAGAATGTTCTTTTGAAGTTTAAGTTTGGAAGTTGTTTTTCTGTAGAAATTCATTTTTAAAATGATAATGATCGAGTAATCCTACTGTACTTCTTTTTGTAAGTGTAAATGCGATATAGAGAGCCTCAATTGATGCAAGGCCTCGCGTTTGATCTTTGCAATCGCCCTGCTTTCTTGGATATGCAGTTCTGAAATGAGAGGGGATAGATCTTTTTTCAATGTTATTAGGGAGCGTTTGTTCCATTTTTTCAGCATATCTCCAAGTAGCGTCAAGTAAGTAGATTCCAAGGTGTGCATCTTCTTCAGAAAGGGGCTTGCCATCGAGAGATAAAACTGCATAATTTTCAAGATCTTGGGGAAAACTCTTTGGGTAAGTGTAAAAGAGAAAATCTTTTCTCTCTTCAAGCCCAGTAAGAGAGCACTTTTTTAAGTTTTCTTTTCTATGTCTCAAGATAATAGTAGGAAGAAAATCAAACATTTTTCATAATCCAATTTTTATTAAAGGTATTTTAGGGTAGTCATGAGTAGAGTTTTATCAGTTATAACGATTTTTTTGCCCTTTCTTCTCTTCTCTTCGCCACCTAAAGTTGATGATTTTAACAAAGGCATGCAATTAGCTCAACTCTATAACCGCCCGTTAATACTTGTTTTTACTGGTTTAGATTGGTGTCCATGGAGTAAAAAAATTTCTGAGGAGTTATTTGCATCGCCTGAATTTTCTGCTGCGATAGGAAATGCATTTATTTTTGTTCATCTAGATTATCCTCATGCTTCATCTAAGTCTCTTATCATGACTCCTGAAAAATCAGCACTAAAGAACAAGTATGCTGTCACAACTTTTCCTACTTTGATTATGATTGAGCCAGATGGGAAAGAAGTTACAAGATTGTCTTATTCTGAATTAACGGCTTCAAAATTCGCCTTTTCGCTGAAGAATATATTTACTAAATTTTTATCTTTACAAGATGAGGTTGCTAAAATTGACCTTGCTTCAATCACAGAAGACAAGCTTGAAAATTTGTATAATCAGGCAGTTGAGCTGAGGTGTCCGACATTCATCTCTCATTTGCTCGATGAAGGCTTAAAATTAGACCAAGGTGCGTTTTTTTGTGTTGAGAAGTACTCTCAGCTTGTTTTGGAAGGAAAAGTAGATACAGAGCAGGCAAAGGCGTTAAAGACGCAGATAGTAGAAAGAGATCAAGATAATAAAGAAGGCGCTAGACTAAGGTTAGCTCTTCTTGATTTTCAGTCCCATCTTGAAGATCCTGATTTGGCGACTAAAGAGCCTCTGTCCTACATCGAAGATTTCGGCAAAAAGGATGACGATAATCTTTGGCGTCTTCATATGCTTATCTCAGACTATTTTTCAGAGCATGGAAGAGAGAAAGAGGCAAAAGAGCATGCAGAGAAAACGCTAGAAACTGCTCCGAAAGAAGTTAAGTCTTTACTTACTGGCAGGACGAGTGTTGAGCCTAGTATAAAAACGGAATAGCTCGATCGTAGTGTTCAATATCAAAACTACCTGAAGGGAGTTCGAAGAGAAATCTTGAGGGGTTTGTTGGTCTTTCTTTTCCGTATGATGATCGATTTTTAGCCATGCTAAGCGTGAGGTACTTTTTTGCTCGAGTAAGAGCGACATAAAAGAGTCTGCGTTCTTCTTCAAGGCCACCTTCAGCAAGAGACCTTTCGTGGGGGATAATTTTTTCTTCTAGACCGACAAGAAAACAAGAAGTAAATTCAAGTCCTTTTGAGCTATGAAATGTTAGTAAGTTGACGCTATCTTTCTTTTTTTTATCTTTGTCTGGTCGGTTTTGATCTAGCATCATGCCACTTAAGAAGTCAGAAAGAGTTGCACCTTCTTCCATATTCTCTGTCATGTTGATTAATGTTTGGACGTTGTCCCATTTAAATTGACGTGCTTTATCTGATTGAACCTCGTCGTGTATAATTTTTTTCAAGTCCAGTTCTTCGACAAATTTTTCCATTGCCTCTTTTAGGGGGAGAGTCTCGAATAGCTCTTGTCCTTTCTTGATTAAATTTATAAAAATATCAGCTCCTCTTTGTCCTTGCGTAGTTAGGTTCAAGGTGCTTGATGTTTCTAGGAGATCAAAGACAGAAGTGTTTCTTTCTCTTGAGATCTTTCTGATTGTTTCAGTTGTGTTTGGAGAGATGCCTCTTCGCGGATAGTTTACGATGCGTAAGAGTGCGTTTGTGTCCTTCGGATTGACGATCACTTTTAGATAGGCGACTAAGTCTTTAACTTCAGCGCGTTCTGTGAATGCCGTTCCCTGAATCACGTGATAAGGAATGCCTCTAATGAAGTTTTTCCCATCGCTATAGTGAGCAGAGAGAAGGGCTGTTTCAAATGGTCGAGATAGGTTGTTTGAGCGGTATAAAATAGCAAAGTCGCTCCAGTTCAGGTTTTGTTCTTTTTTAAGACGAAGAAGTCTGTCAACAACAGCTGAAGCTTCATCGGCCTCGTTTGGTGCGTGAAAAATTCGAGGACGGTCTGCTTCTTTGCTTGTTGAAAAAAGAACTTTTTCATGACGTGCAGAGTTTCTTACTATTACGGCATTTGCTGCATCTAGGATGGTTTGTGTTGATCGATAGTTTTGTTCCAGCTTAATGATGTTATCATAGGGAAATTTAAGAATGTTTTCTACTCGAGCCCCTCTCCAGGAATATATTGATTGATCGTCATCACCAACAACAAATAAATTTCCATGTTTATGAGATAGAAGAGTTGCAAGCTCATACTGAACTTCATTTGTGTCTTGGTATTCATCGATCAATATGTATTTAAAACGAGTTTGATATTTTTCTAGGACTTCAGGGTGATTTTGGAATAGCTCTAGTGTTAAAGATAAAAGGCCGTCAAAGTCAACTGCGTTATAGGCTCTCATAGAGCGCTTTAATTCTGCAGCTAATTTTTCGTCTTCTATTTTTTCTTCTGCCTCAGGATTTTCTTCAGCTAGATGCGTTTCAACACTTTTAAGAAGTCGAGTAACATCACGTTCGTCATAAATTGAAAATTGAGAAGTATATCCAATATTATGAATGTCTGTCTTTAATACAGCGTTGCAAAAACTATGAAATGTTGAAAGGGTGATCTTGCGTGCTTTTTCTTTGCCGATTGTTTTAGTAATCCGCGCTTTCATTTCCTCTGCAGCCTTGTTTGTGAAAGTAAGGCCTAAGATTTCACGTGGATCAACACCGAGGTCACCTGTTAAATGGGCTAATCTTCCAATAATAACAGAAGTTTTTCCGCTGCCAGCTCCTGCTAGGACAAGAGTTTTGCCGCCAGGGGACTTTATTGCCATTTCTTGTGTTCGATTATATCGGACCATGTTCTCTTGTGTTGTGTGTTGATAGAGCTTTCAAATTAAAGTGCTCCATCAGAGGTCAAGTTGTTCTCGATTTTTTTCACAAGACGAATGAGATCGTTTGTAATGATCTCTTTTGTAACACTGCCTTTTTGGGAAAGGGGGCAGACTTGTATAACGAGTGTGCTGGGGATCTTGTCAAGATTTGTTCGAAAAGCCTCACGTACGCATCGTTTGAAGCGATTGCGTTCAACGGCATTTCCAAATTTTTTTGAAACAGTGATCCCTAACTTAGGAGTGTCTACATTTTTTTGAGCATAGTCTATGCTAACAAAAGAACCGTAGACACGCCTCGATGTCTTTTTAAGAGATAGAAATTCATGTCTTTTTCTTAATCGAAATGACTTTCCAAAATTTTCTTTTACTATACTGTTAGTTGCTTGCGGCCCGTACGACGACGTCTCGCTAGTACTAATCTTCCGTTCTTTGTTGCCATTCTCGCTCTGAATCCGTGTGAACGTTTTCTTTTGATTTTGCTTGGCTGGTATGTTCTTTTCATCTTGATTCCTCATTACTACACGTATTTTTTGGCCAAAGGATACTTCAGGGAGAATATATTTGTCAATAATTCGTCGTTTTGATATTGTTTGCGCTCAAGAATTAAACAGACTGGTACATATAATGAAAGTTAGAGCATCTGTAAAAGCCGACCCGTCGAAAGGGGATGTCCTTGTTAGACGACGTGGAAGACTGTATGTGATCAATAAGAAAGACCCAAGACGTAAACAACGGCAAAAAGGTCCAGCAAGACAAAAATAGAGGATGAAATATGGCTCGGAAAGCGCTAATCGAGAAAGAGAAGAAAAGAACTAAGTTGGTTAACCAAAAATATGCCCAACGTCAACTTTTAAAGAAAACTATCAAAAGCTATTCTTCTAGTTTGGAAGAGAAAGAAGAAGCTGTCCGCAAGCTGAATAAACTTCCAAAAAATTCTTGCCCAGTTAGACAGAGAAATCGCTGTCAATTAACAGGGAGACCAAGAGCATTTTATCGTAAATTTAAAGTATCAAGACTATGTTTCCGTGAGCTCGCGCTTGCAGGAATGATTCCAGGTATCGTCAAAGCATCTTGGTAGTTAAGTCTTTTTTGTTATTTCGGTTCGCCGAATAACACCCCCGCTGAGGCGCACATACCCCACCCCGTGTGCCTCAGCACTTTAGAGGGATATCTCCTATTTCTTGGTTAATTTTTTATTTAGATTTTTTAGACAGTAGATTGCTTGCGCATTTGTTGCGAGGATGATTTTGTTTGTGCATAGAGATCTTAAGGTTTGAGGATGGTTGTATGAATTTCCAGTTTTCATTCAACGTTGAGGCTTAAAAAAAGAGGTAGGGGTTTAACCGGCTCTTTCTTAGGGTTGCTTGTTGGAAAAACAAGATTTAGTGATAGAGCTCTGAGGTATAAAATGCATAAAAAACTTTTTAAGCTTTTAAGCGTTAATAGGGGTTATTTTTCCGTCTCAGTCTTAGGTTCAGAGTTATTTAGAGGGTCTTTTTTTTCTGAATTGGCAGGTGAAGAGTCTTTAGTATCTTCGTTGTTGTCTAAGATAAGGTCCGCATCTGTTAAATAGGACATGTTTTGAAATTCATGGATTTGAGTCCAATCTGCAAGTTCTTCACACCATATGTATGTTGTCATAGAGAGTTTCTTATAGATTACATGTTTTCTAAGTTCATCTATAGAAATAGGGCCGATAACTTCAACAAGCTTATCAGTCTCAAAGATATAGTGCCATTGCATCGATGGATCTGGTTTGATACGCTTTGCTGGAGGAGGAGTTTGGTCAGAGAAACTATCGTCTCCCAATGGTGCGGCAGCGTCAGAATTCATTTTTTTATCTGAAAGATGGCCGATATCAGGTACCTTTTCCTTTTTCTTTGCTGGCAGTAGTAAAAGAACCAGTAAGCCTATTATGCTAAAGAACGTACCCAAGAAAAACCAAAGATATTGGTTTTTTCCTTTGCTTTTTGCTACTAATGAGCAAACGATTCCTATAGCAATCCAAATTCCTAACATTGAATACATTGAGTGCATGAATTAAGCCTTTGTGTTCACGTATAACTGCATCCTAGCAGAGTTTCCCATTATTCGGGAACACCTTATTTGGTTTAAAAGTAACCTCTAGGGTAGTTTCTTCTAGATGTCATATCTTTATTTAAGATAGCAATATTATAAGTAGAATGGGGGTTAAATAACAGAGTTATTTTAAAGCTGGGGTTAAATTTCTTGAAGTAAACTCTTGTTTGGCAGAAAATGCACTATCAACAGGAGTGTATCATGTTAGATCAGTTTGAAGAGATAGATTCAAAAGAAGTAGACCTCCCAGACACCGTATTTATACGGGATATTGAAAGTCGCGTCTTTCAGGCTATTACGATAAAATGTTTGTCTCAAATAGATGGAATTTCATTGATTGAAGGAACTTTAATTGATAATTTGCTTGGAAGAGAAGGGCTTGAAAGAATTAAGGGTATTTACGTTGAGCAAGATTCAAAGAGTCATTCTGTTAATTTGAAAATAGAGCTGAATGTTGCTTACGGCATCTCAATTCCTGAAAAAGCAGAAGAAATCCAAACTAAAATCATTAAAGAAATTACTCGCTTAACAGGACTGCATGTTGCATGTGTTCATGTTGTGTTTAAGAACCTTCTTCCTGACAAAGAGTTAGAAAAGTTGATGTATGAAGCTCAAGAAGAAAAAGAGCAGGAAGAAAGTGAGGATGACGATGATAAAAGCGATATGGATGAATACGCTGAAGAGTTTTAGTAATGAGATCTAGCAATTTGCTATTTTCATGTGTTCATCTGACGATGACGCTTTTTATTGTCGCTTTTGGTCTTTGCTTGGTTGTGATGCCATATGCAGAGACGTTTAGGTATGGGGTTGCTAATTTTTTTCTAGCAAGACCTGCAATGTTGTTTACATTAGGTATTGGTGTTTTTTCAGCAGGCATCTTTTTGATGGTTGGCTTCTTTTTTATGCATAAGAAGCGGTATTATAAAGTAAGAATGCAATGTGGAAAGGTGGAAATTGAAGAATCTATCATACAAGAATATGTTGCGTCCTACTGGAAATCAATATTTCCTGATTTAGCATATGAATTAGAGGTGACTTTAGGGCAATCTCAGAAAATTGAGATTGTAACAAAATTCCCAAGTGGCAGAAAAGACGATCAAGAACTTTTTGATCGAATAAAAAATGAGCTTGGAGTCTTGCTTGCCCGTCGTCTAGGGTATGAGAAAGAATTTATTCTAACAATTACTGATTGATTTTAAGGTGAGAGAGAAGTTCCTTCGCATCTTTTTCTGAAAAACCAGGAAGAGACACAATTTCTTCAATTTTTGCATTTGCAATGTTTTTCACTGAACCAAAATGTTTAAGAAGAGCCTTTTTCTTGATAATTCCTATTCCAGTAACCTGATCAAGAATACTTTGAGTTGATTTTGTCGAACGTCGTTTCCGATGGAAATCAATAGCGCGCCTGTGTGCTTCATCTCTGATTCTTTGTAAAAAGAACAAAAGAGAGGAGTGTCTTGAAAACTCAATGGCTTCTTTGATGTTAGGTCTGTAAACTTTCTCTTTGGTCAACCCTTGATCGTGCCTGGAAGATTCTTTAGCAAGTGCGGCTAGTTCGACAGAAGCGATATCTAGGTCATTAATTACACGAATCAGCTGTGTGAGTTGTCCTTTTCCTCCGTCAACAATGATTAGATCGGGAAGATCATCTTCTTTTCTTGCGCGGGTGAGTCGTCTCTTGAGCACTTCATACATCGCAGCTGTATCATCTTTTACATCGTCTGATTTAATTTTATAGAGTCGGTACCCCTTTGTGTCTTTAACTCCGTTTGTAAAAGTGACAAGACTTGCAACAAATTCTTTTCCAGAGCTGCACGAAGTGTCAAAACATTCTATGCGCGTAGGGAACTTGCTTAGCTGTAGTTTCTCTTGCAACTCTAAAAGTAGTTCTTCACTTGAAACATGATTTGTCTGTTCTTGTTCAAACAGTACTTTTGCATTTTCAAGCGCGAGGTCAATCAAGGTGCGCTTTTCGCCACGCATTGGGATGAAAATCTTCACAGAAAGGAGTTCTTCTATGATTTCTCTGTTGTTTAACTTTATAGGAAGTTGGATCTCCTTTGGCCGATTTGATTTTTCGTAATGTTGTAGCAGAAAAGAGGTTAAGGTCTCTTCATCAGATCCTAGTATATAGTTAAAATCAAAGTGTTCAGATCCCATTAGTCGGCCTTCTCTGAAAGAAAGTTTTACAATCAGTATGTAGTTGTCTTTCTTTATATAGTTGAAAGCATCACAGTCTTTAGCATTAAATTGAACAGCACTCTTTTTTTCTTGAAGGGTTTCTTCTACTTGTTGAATTGTTTTTAGAAGAACTCCTGCTTTTTCATATTCTAAGCGCTCTGATGCTAGCTTTAGGTCGTGTTTCAATTGTTTAACAACTTCTTTGCTTTTGCCTTTAAGAAAATCTTTTGCCATTGTAACCACTTCATCGTATTCTTCTTTTGTGCATTTTTGCACACATGGGGCAATACAGCGACCAATTGAGTGGAGGATGCAGGGTCTTTTTCGGGAGGCTAATTCTCGATCTGAGCATTGTCTAAGGGGAAAGACTTTAGAAATGATTTCAAATGTTTTTCGTGCGGAAAGAGCGCTTGTATAAGGGCCGAAAAGAAGGCCTTTTTCTTTTGAATTTTCCTTTGTTCGTATTAGCTTTATCATAGGCCATTTATGATAGTGATTAATGAGAATAGAGAGATGCGTTTTGTCATCTTTAAGTAGAACGTTGTACTTCGGTTTGTGTTTTTTAATCAGAGTGTTTTCAAGAAGAAGGGCTTCTTTTTCAGTAAATGTGATGATTGTATCAATTTGAGCTGTTTGACGCATTAGTATGGGAATCATAGCTCTTGAGTCTTGTCCCGGAGTAAAGTATTGTTTTACTCTAGTTTTCAGAACTTTTGCCTTTCCAATGTATAGAACTTTTCCCATCTCATTTTTCATAAGATAGACACCAGATTTTTTTGGGATAGTTTCTAGGCAAGTTTGATCAAGCGTCATAATTTGTTCTTCCACTCAACAAGCTTTTGAAGGGCTTCAAAGGGGGTAAGTTTATTTATGTCGAGTTGTTTTAGTTCTTCTTCAATAAATAGGTTTTCTTCATCACTATTAAAAAGTAACATTTGTTTGCCCTTTGAAGGAGGAGATTTTTTTATTTTTCCTTCTTTTGTGTTCTCAAGGCTTTTCAGGTGGCTTTGCGCTTTAAAAAGAACTGATTTGGGTAGTCCGGCGAGAGAGGCAACGTGAATGCCATAGCTTTTGTCAGCTTCGCCTTTTAAGATTTTATGCAGGAAGACAATACCATCTTCATTTTCTTGTACTGCCACGCGAAAGTTTTTGGCCCCTTTCTCTCGTTGTTCAAGCATCGTCAATTCGAAATAGTGGGTGGCAAATAATGTTTTCGCTTTGATTTCGTGAAGTAGGTGTTCTGCTACTGAAAGTGCGATAGAGATCCCGTCATATGTGCTTGTTCCACGGCCAATTTCATCTAGAATAACAAGGGATTTACTTGTTGCATTATTCAAAATATTCGCTGTTTCAATCATTTCTACCATGAAGGTTGATTGACCTCTTGCTAGATCATCACTTGCGCCGATTCGGCTAAATATTTTATCGACAATGCCGATGGAAGCAGACTTTGCAGGAACAAAAGAGCCTATTTGGGCCATAATCACAATGAGAGCAACTTGTCTGATATAAGTAGATTTTCCAGCCATGTTTGGGCCAGTAAGAAGAATTAAGCTATTAGCATCATTGTCTAAGTGCGTGTTATTGGGAATGAATGAACCATCTTTTAAAAATGTTTCTACAACCGGGTGTCGTCCATCTTGGATTTCAATCGAATCGTTATTGTGAATGAGAGGCTTTATGTATGATTTTTCTTTTGCGATCGTCGCAAGAGAGTGAAGGACATCAATTTGAGCTATTTGGGATGATAGCTTAAGAAGGTTTGAAGCGTGAAGTCCTACTTGCTCGCGTAGTTCAAGGAATTTTGTTTGCTCAAGTTCAATGATTTTTTCTTGAGCCCCTAAAATCTTTTCCTCGTACTCTTTGAGCTCAGGGGAAATGAATCGTTCTGCATTAACAAGCGTCTGCCGTCTCATAAAGGTCGTGGGCATTTTTGCTGATTGCATTCGAGAGACTTCAATGAAATATCCAAAGGCTTTGTTGAAATTCACTCTTAGGGTTTTGATGTCGAGTTCTTCTCGAAGGCGCATTTGATAGTTTGCCAGATAGGAGCGGTTGCTGTCGCTCATTGCTCTTAATTCATCGAGTTCTGGGATTTGTCCTTGTTTAAAGATGCCGCCATCTGTGAATCTTAGAGGGGGATTGTCGACAATTGATAGACTGATAAGTTCTTCAAGTGGGGAAAAGTCAATAAATTCATTTCGCATTTCTAAAAAGAGAGGAGACTCTAATTTTCTAATCTTGGAAAATAAGTCAGGAATTTGTTTTAGCGATTCAGCTAGAGCAATCAAATCTCTTGGGCCTGCAACATTTGCTTTAATGCGCATAACGAGGCGCTCAATGTCACGAATAGGGTTTAACGTCTCTTTTAAAAGAACATGATTTTTTATAAGCTCTTCAACACTGTCTTGTCTTTTTTGAATTGCATCTTTGTTTAGAAGGGGGTAGAGCAGCCAGTTAGTAAAAAGTCTGCAGCCCATTGCTGTTCTCGTGCGATCAAGAGTCTCTAGTAGATTAGCAGATTTGTGCGAACTCGTTGATGAGAGAATGTCTAAAGAAGAGCTTGTTTGGTAATCGATAGAAAGGTGTGATCGAAGGTCAAGTTTTGCAATTGATTTGATGTGGCTGATGTCTGTAAGTAGTTCATTTGTAAGGTAGAGGAGAAGGCCGCCTGCTGCGTTAATAGTTGAGACCATTCCTCTAAGACCGAATGCGTCAAGAGATGATATGTTGAAATGGTTGGTTAGGATGTCGGTTGCGTTCTTGTGATCAAAATGCCAATGTTCGCGAAGGCTTAAACGAAATGGTGCATATAAGTTAAGGTCGTCAAAGATTGCTTGGTTTGACTGGTAAAATTTGTCACACAAGAGAAGTTCTGATGGGTGTCTTTTTGCAATTTGACCAATTAGTTCTGCAACAGTGTTTACTTCAAGGGTAATCATTTCCCCTGTTGAGAGATCAAGAAAGCAAATGCCAATTTCTTGGTTAACTTGAAAGGCGCAAGCAAAAAAATTGTTTGCGTTTCTCTGGATGAGTGAGGCTTCCATGTGAGTTGCGGGAGAGACAATTCGTGTGATTTCGCGTTTTACAAGCCCTTTGGCATTTTTCGCATCTTCTGTTTGATCTGCGATAGCAATTATTTGACCTTTCTCTAAAAGTCGTTGGATAATTGTGTCAAGTGATCCAACAGGAGCTCCTGCCATGGGAATGTCTTGTCTTTTAGTCAAAGTGAGGTCTAGATGTTTGGATAAGGCTACAGCATCATCGTAGAAGGCTTCATAGAAATCGCCGCATTGAAAGAGCAAGATTGCTCCTTTTGCCTTTGCTTTGCATTTTTGCCACTGTTGCATCATTGGAGATTTCTTGATCTCTACTGCTAAGCTCATTCACTTTTCTTCTTTTTAAATAAGCGGCAAAATAAGCTGCTTGCAGAATGTTTTTGATTAAGTAGATCCCCAAGTTCGATTTTGATTTTTTTGGATGAGGAGTGGCTTTCTTGAGTCACTGGTTTTGCTTGTTCGTTTTCTCTTATGTCAGCAAGAGTTTCGCGAGCTTCTGCGATGCCTTTGTCAATTTGTGAAATGACTCCTTCAACCCATCTTTTTGATTCAGAGATTTCTTCTTGAAGACCTTCAAGTTTTTTTAAAATTTCACTTGGTGGGATTGCTTTTTTTCCTATAGTGAGTAAAAGAGAGGAATCTTTATTCGACTTGTAGTTTTGAATCATTTGTCGAAGTTCAAAAATATCAATTAAAAGGGGAAGAAAAGTTTTTTTAAATTCTTCTCTCAATCCTAGCTTTTTAGATGTTGGAATAATTTTTTTTTGGGGCTTTTCACAATCTGCTTTAATCTGAGAAATAGAAGAATTGTACATTTTTGTGTACACTTTACGTCTAAAGCCGAGTTGTGTTTCTTTCGCTTCCATAGGTCGCTTCAGTCTATACTATTGTAAGTTTTTTATAAAGGAAATTACAGAAGGAATTTGATTCGACTTTATCTGTCTGCTTGAGTAATATATGGGATATGGCACTCTTCTCAAAGCGATGTTTAGAGGAGCTTCGGGAAAAGGTAGATCTTTCTGAAGTGATCTCATCATACATCAATTTAAAGAAAGCAGGAGCAAGCTACAAAGGTTTGTGTCCCTTTCATAATGAGAAATCTCCCTCTTTTATTGTCCAAAAGGGAGATACGCACTACCACTGCTTTGGCTGTGGCGCTCATGGCGATGCGATGGGTTTTCTGATGAATTTCCTCAAACTTTCTTTTGTTGAAGCTGTCGAAATGTTAGCAGGTAAGTTTGGAGTTGCTCTTGAATATCAAGAGGGGGAAGAAAAGCGTGAAGGTTCTGATCTTACGCCGTTAAAGCAAGCTCTTAATGTCACAAAAGAATTTTTTCATTTTCACTTGCTCTATACTGATGAAGGGCATCAAGCGCTAGATTACCTCTACAAAAGGGGATTGGATCTTTCTTTTATAGAAATGTTTCAAATTGGATTTGCTCCTCGAAATGAAGCTCTGATGAAAGCTTTTTTTCAAGATAGAGGGTTGACCAAGGATGTATTAATAAAGGCAGGGCTTGCAAAAGAGAGCAAAGAAGGAAAAGTATACCCTTTTTTCTCATCTCGCATCATGTTCCCGATCGAAGATATTTCAGGAAATACGATTGGTTTTAGTGGAAGGTCTATTGATAAATCTCAGCATGGTGGGAAATACATTAATACACCTGAAACACCTCTATTTAAAAAATCTCGCCTTCTTTATGGACTTAATTACTCACGAAAAAGAATTGCAAAAGAGCAAAAAGCGATCATTGTTGAAGGACAGATAGATGCTCTTAGATTGATAAAGGAAGGGTTGAATCTGACTGTTGCAGGTCAGGGAACAGCTTTTGGTGCAGATCATGTGTTGGGACTAAAAAAATTAGGAGTCACTCATGTCTATATCGCATTTGATGGTGATGAGGCGGGAAGAGCTGCTAGCGTAAAGGTCGGTCAACTCTTTCAAAAGATTGGTATCGAAGTGTCTGTGGCAAAATTCAAAGATAAAGAAGATCCAGATACAGTATTGTCAGAACAGGGGCTCGAAGCTCTAACAGAAATATTGAAAGCATCTTCTCCGTATATTGAGTTTTTAGTGAATGAATTATCAAAAGAAGCAAAAAGTGATACCCCAGCAGGAAAAAATCGCCTTGCGAAAAAAATTATTGAAATGATTCGTGATTGGGACCACCCATTAATGGTTCATGAAGCTTTAAAAGAGTTGTCTCTTTTATTAAAAGTCCCAGAAGAATTTATAAATCCCGATTTCAAAAAGCCTGTTCCAGTAAAAGTTGAGGCGCCCCAGCGGCCCCCCGGAACCAATCTCAATGGCAATAGGGTGCTAGAGTGTGATTTGATACGTTGGCTATTTGTGATGAGGCCAGAAGATCGAGATGGGATCTTAAAGTTGATAGACGACAATATACAAGATAAGATTTTTAGAGACGAGGCTTGTAAGAAGCTTTTTTGCCATATGTATTCTTTTGTAAAAGAAGGGAAAACGTTTGATATTTTTGATCTTTCCGAATCAATTGATAAAGAGGATCAAATCTTGATCGATCAAATTGTGAAAAAAAGAGTGAATATTGAAAAATGTATAGAAGGGGTGACTCTCGCAATTGAAAAGATACTTGAAAGAGAATGGATGATTCAACGAGAAGAAATTAAAAGCTCTATTCAAAAAGGACAAGGCAGTGAAGACGAAATTTTGGAGCTCGCCAAAAAATTTGATGAAATAAAAAAGAAGAAACCTAAGGTACAAGTATGAAACAAGTGTTTTTCTCGCCAAACATGAAAATTACAAAGCGCGTGATTAATCGATTAAAGAAACTCGACAAAAAGGGTCAATATAATTTTTCTTCTATTAATGGAAAGAAATCGAAACAACTTTTTACTGGAAACTATGAATTTTTGCGAAAGCGCAAATATATAGTTTACTTAGAAGGTCAAAAGGTCTTTGTGAATGCTAATGCAGTACTGCGTATCTATTGGAAATTAGGACACAAATTTCCGGGGATGTTTTGGGTCGTGCCAGGATTCATTACAGGAGGAATATATCGCCTATGTGGATTCTTTGTCTGGCGTTAATCGTCTCCTTATTGATTGTCATTGATACAGTTAGGCTTGGCATCTCACCGATGCCCACATCAAGAAAAGTGAGAGCTTCGTTGTTTTCGCTTATTTCAAGAAAGACAGACTGTGTTGTTTACGAATTAGGCTGCGGATTTGGTTTCCTTGCGCTCTCAGTGGCTCGAAACTTCCCAAAAGCTAAAGTTATCGCTTTTGAAAAAGCCCTGATCCCTTACTTAGTAAGTAAGGGCGTTTCTTGCTTTGCGACTAATCTTACTGTGAAATACCAAGACATTTTCACGACAGATTTAACCCAAGCCGATTTCTTGATCACATACTTATTTCCTGGAGCGATGAAAAGACTCTCTGAAAAAAAAATGAGAGGCATTTTATTGTCTCATACATTCAGATTGCCAGGGAATGAACCAAGAGAAACTTTTGTTGTGAATGATCTCTATCGCACAAAAGTCTTTAGTTACTCATTTGAGAAAATTGAAGGGTGATTTTTAACACCTTCTAGATACATCAGGAGGCATGCTTCAAAGCTTAGTAAAATCAACTAGGCGAGATGTTAAGTGAAAGACTTGTTGCAATAGAGCGATTCGATTGTCCCTTAACTTCTTATCATCAGATAGAACGCGAACGTTTTCAAAAAAGTTGGAAAGTGGTTGCGAGAGTCGATTTAAAGAGTTAAATGCAGAAATGTAGTCTTTTCGCGGGATGCCGTCATCAAGAATAGGTTTAATTTCTTCTAAACAACGAGCAAGTTTTTTTTCATCGACTTCAGTGAGTAAGTTGAGATCAAAGCTTTTTTCTGTTTCGTTCTCTATTTGGCCGCGTGCTCTTTTGTAGACCTGAAAGAGTAGATCAAAGTCATCTCCAGACTTTCTAAATGTGTGAAGAGCTTCTGCTCTGCAATAGATGTCGAATGGGTTTTTTAGATCACATGAAAGGACGGCTGCGACGACTTCTTTCGAAAAACCAAAATCGTTTAAGACGTTTTTTATGCGTTGTAAAATATATTGAATGACTTCTTCTGTTGTGACTTTTTCAAGGTCAAGAGAGTATCTATTTTCAATCAAGATTCTAATGATACCGATTGCTGATCTTCTAAGTGCATAGGGATCTTTTGATGATGAAGGCTTAATGCCGACTTTCATATAGCTTTGTAAATTATCAAGTTTATCTGCAAGAGCAAGAATTGAGCCAGATTCTGTTGTTGGGATGCTGCTGCCCTCTGTTAAAGGCCACCAATGTTCGCAGATCGCCGTTGCAACATCTTCGCTTCTGCCTGCCTTTAATGCGTAGTATTTCCCCATGATGCCCTGTAAATCAGGAAATTCGTACACAACGGCTGAGGCTAAATCTGCTTTGCAGAGTTCAGCGGCTTGTAGGGGAGGGGCTTTTCCTAAAATGGTAGCAAGTTTTTCTGCCATCTTCTTGACGCGAACGCTCTTATCAAAAATTGAACCAAGGTCTTTGTGAAAAACAACATTTTTAAGTTTTTCATTAAACGATTCAAGTGGAGTCAGTAAATCTTGTTCGTAGAGAAATAGACCGTCACTAAGTCGTGCTGTTAGAACAGCGCTATTGTTTCTAAGAATTTGTTCCGTTGGCTTTTTATCGACAGCCACAAGGAATTGAGGGAGTAGGTTTCCTTCTTGGTCTTTTAAAGGGAAGTAGCGTTGATGGTCGATCATCTCAGAAATAAGTAGCTCTGGGGGGAGATCTAAAAACCTGCTTTCGAAAGTAGAGGAGCCTATAAATGGATATTCACTTAAGAAAAGGACTTCATTGAGAACTTTTTCCCTTTCTGGAATTTGCACTTCGAGTTTCTCACAAATTTTATCTAATTGTTTGTTGAGGTGATTTTTTCTTTCTGCAATGTTTGCAATAACCCAACGGTTCTTAAGTTTTTTTCGGTATTGTCGAGGGTGTCTAATTTTAATCGGTCTTGGATCGATTTGAGAGTGACCATAAGTGATGTTTGAGGAGACGATGTCGCCATATTTTATCTCGATTGGAACTCGTCCGTAGAGGAGGGTGATCCATTGTATAGGGCGTGCATAAGTCTCAGAGCCAGTACCCCAACGCATTTTTTTAGGAAATGATAGATTTGCAATAATTTGCGGAAGCGCTTCTCGAATGATATCGATTGTTGCAGTTCCTTTTTTCTTTACCATTGCAAATAGATATTTACCTTCTTTGATTTGGAGGTGTTCAATTTCTCCTGCTTCAACAGCGCTTCTTGACGCTTCTTGAAGGTCAATAGAGGAGAAGAAACCAAGGCCTTGTTTAGTCAGCTTGCCATTTTCATCAAAAGCAATATCAACGCCGGGACCTTTTCTTTCGATCATTTGATCGAGTGTGCCTCCAGCTGTGCCTTTTAAAATGATTGCGATTCTTCTTGGTGTGCCAAATAATTCAATCGATTCGAAGAGAAGTTCTTTTTCTTCAAAAAGGGTGCGTATTGCTTTTTCAAAGTTTGAAAGAGCTGCGGGAAGAAAGGCTGACGGGATTTCTTCTGAACCAATTTCAATGAGGAGATCATCTATAGTCGATGGTTTAATTCTATTGAATTGAGGTGCTTTTGGCTTAAAGGCTTCTTTTTGCAAAGATTCTTTAAGTAGGGGGAATCCCATTGCTTTTCTGTGGCTCACATAAAGTTCGGCGCTCTGGCAACATAAGTCCTTTATCCGGTGCATCAGATTGACTCTTGCGGTAGTCGAAATCGCAGATCTTGCATCGAGAAGATTGAATGTGTGAGAGGCACGAACGGCAAAGTCGTATGCTATAGTTGGGAATCCGAGCCCGAGTTGTTTTTTAGCTTCACTTTCATATTCTTGAAAATGCCTTTGTAGCATTTCGGTGTTCGCTGTTTCAAAATTATAGTGACAAGATTCTACTTCGCTTTGAAGAAATACATCTCCATATGTGAGTTCATCATTGAATGCGACATCGTAGACGTTTGATTTATTTTGTAAAAACATTGCAATGCGCTCAAGACCGTAGGCAAGCTCTCCTGCTACAGGCTTCACATCCAGACCACCAATAGATTGAAAGTAGGTGAACTGCGTGATTTCCATGCCATCGCACCAAACTTCCCAACCGAGGCCCCATGCTCCCTGAGTAGGAGATTCCCAGTCGTCATGAACAAACCTGATGTCATGATTTTTTAAATTAAATCCAATTTCTTCCAATGATTCTAAATAAAGTTTTTGAAAATCAGGCGGAGAAGGCTTAAGAATTACTTGAAATTGGTGAAATTTTTGGAGTCTGTTAGGATTTTTTCCATATCTACCATCTGTGGGACGACGGCATATTTCAACGTTACATAAGCGAAAAGGTTCTGGGCCGAGACATCTGAGAAAAGTCTCTGGATTGAAGGTTCCTGCTCCTGATTCAAGGTCATAACCTTGCTGTAAGATACATTGTTTAGATGTCCAGAATGCTTGCAGTGTAGTAATGATATCTTGAAATGTTTTCATATGTAAAACTTTACCAAGTGGACGATTTGAGTACAAAGAGTTTTTTCGATGACACAAGAAAAGGCGAATAGGTTATTATTCACTTGAGATTAAGAATGAAAAATTTTATACGTTGTGTATAACGCAGGAGATTTGGAATGAAGGGAGCATTAATCCTCACCTTGGCGAGGCTTGTGATTTGCCCCGTGTTTCTATCGATTTATTTATTTTATCAAAGTTTTGGTTTGTCAATCTTTTCGATGGCCTTAATTTTGTTGTTTCTTCTTACTTTGTGCGAATTGTCAGATGCTTTTGACGGAGTGTTAGCAAGGAGAAGCAATCAAGTAACGACTTTAGGTAAAATTTTAGATCCGATGGCAGATAGCATAGTAAGAATTTCAGTTTTGCTAGTATTTACTCAAGGGTTGATTAAGTTGCCGATGTTGCTTGTCTTGGTATTTGTATTCCGAGATGCTATTATTAGCATGCTTAGAACTCTTTGTGCTTTGAATGGACAGGCCCTTGCAGCAAGAAAAAGCGGCAAGCTAAAGGCAATTTTACAAGCGATTTCTATCTATGTGCTTGTATGTTTGCTTCTGATCTATTCTCTAGGATGGATCTCACTTCCTCTTGTAAGGTCTGTAAGTTTCTGGGTAGTTGCTGTTACAGCAGTTTATACGGTTATATCTGGGATTGAGTATCTATGGACATGTCGTAGATATATTCGAGATGCCTGGGTTTGTGCAAATTAAGCACTAGTTTCGAAGGCTTTTTCATAAAGTCTTTGATACTCAGCTTGAGAGCTGCGCCAACCGAGGTCTAAGTTTAGTCCAGATTTAATCAAGTCATTCCATGCATTTTGATCACTGTAGTAACAAGCATAGACGCGATCAATTGTTTCTTTAACAGCTTCAGAAGTGGGCTCAGTGAATAAAAAACCTGTTCTTTTTTCTTTCGGAATTGAGAGGTTATCAAGATCAAAAATAGTGTCAGAAAGCCCTCCTGTCGCTCGTGCAATCGGAACAGTTCCATATCTCATTGAAATCATTTGTGTCAGACCACATGGCTCAAAAAGTGAGGGGATGATAATAGCATCACCTGCGGCATAGATTTGTCTTGCAAGAGTTTCATTAAATGAAAGCTCCATAAATAAATTAGGGTGTTTTTTGTAATGATTTTTAATACGAACAAATTCCTGTTCAGTATGTTCATCTTCTGTTGCGCCCAATAAAATAAAAGAGCCACCCTTTTCTAAAACATGATGAAGTGCAGCCTGGATGAGTTTTGGCCCCTTTTGTTTCGCAATACGACTAACGCAAACAATTAAAGGTGCAGAGTTTGGTTTCATCCCAAGGTTTTTGTATAATGATTTTTTATTGAGTTTTTTGTTTGTTAATACAGAATCTAAGTAAGTGGAGTTTGCAGGATAATTGTCTGAAAGAGTTTGATCTGATGCAGGGTTCCAAGTGTCAAGTTCAATGCCATTAAGAATGCCGCTGATCTTATCTTTGTGCTTTTGAACCGTTTCAACAAGACCAAAGCTCATTTCTTCAGTTTGAATTTCTTTTGCGTAGTTTGGAGAAACTGTGGTGATGCGATCAGAATAAACAATGCCCCCTTTGAGAAGGTTTATCAGGGAAGGGTCGCCTGGGTCTTGCATAAGGTCTTTAGTACGGAAATCAAGCCCACGTAAGCCAATTCTGTTTAATGCCTGTGGTTGGCACTTTCCTTGATGTTCAATGTTGTGAATAGTTAAGACAACTCGTCCATATTGTATATTTGAAGAGCTGTAAAACTTTTTTAAAAGGGGAGCGACAATTGCTGTGGGCCAATCATGAATATGAATGATGTCGGGTTTTGCTTTTCTTTCTTTTAGATACTCGAGGGTAGTTCTTGAAAAGTAAATAAAACGTTCAAGATCGTTAATGCACCCGTAAATTGCTTTTCGATTAAAATAGTAGAGATTGTGATGGGGTTCTACTAAGTGTGTTTCAATTCCGTCAACTTCTGCAGAAAAAATAGAATTGTGATATTCAAGGGAATCTTCATATGACCAAAGATCGCTCATCTCTAATGAAAGGTTTTCTACGTAGCGATAATTGATAATGTCATATTTAGGAAGGATCACTTCAACATGGTTTCCCATCCGAACTTGTTCTTTTGCAAGGCCATGAACAACATCTCCTAAGCCACCAACTTTTGCGATCGGTGCAAACTCTGATGCGATATGGATAATGTGCATGCGTATTCCCCTCTTAAGCTTTTCATAAATGATCATAAAGTTTGGTGCAATGGTATTCTTTAATTTGCTTTCTCCAAATGAGGCTGCTATGTAAGCGAAAGAAAGAAAAGTAAGTGCTAATCTTTATTTAAAAAGATAGGGAGTAGTGAGTTAATTGAAAACACCTCTTGCGCAAAAATCCTAAATTTTCATACAATCTCTTCAAAATTTCGAAGCTTAGTCTTGGGGCGTCGCCAAGTGGTAAGGCAGCGGTTTTTGGTACCGCCATTCGGAGGTTCGATCCCTTCCGCCCCAAATAAAACTTAGGACTATACATCCGGTTAAAGTTTTAAAGAGTAAGTTCGATGATGAAGTCAATAGGATAAGCTTCCATATGTAAATATGGAGTGTCCAAGGAAGTGTTTGTTATGCCAAACAATGCATTTCACCTTGTCCTACTTCAGATGGCATTCTTGCTAGGCTTAAGTGCCAGATCTGTTGCTCTCCTATTGATATGTAAAAAATATTTATACGACCACGTTTTACCGAGGTGAGGTGACTTGAAATGGAATTAACGATTACGGCTCGCAAACAAAAGAGCAAAAGTGAAATTAATCGCATTCGTAGAGAAGGCGATATCCCTGCAGTTGTATATAGAAAAGGCATTGACTCAAAGCCAGTGACTGTTTCAGGTCCTCAATTTCAAGCCCATTTAAGGGGTATTGAAAAAGGATGTCTTGCAACGCAATTCTTTAATATCACAGACGGAAAAGAAAAATACAGAGTTCTTCTTAAAGACATAACTTACAATCGCACAACTTATGATATTCAACATATTGACATGTTGATAGTTGAGGATTCAGATGTTATAACCATTCACGTCCCTATTATTTGTAAGAATGAAGAAGATTGTGTTGGTATTGTTGAAGGTGGACAGCTGAAGAGAGTGAAAAGATCTGTAAAAACATCTTTGAAAGTTTCAGATGTGCCGAAAGCATTTGTAGTAGATGTTGCAGGTGTAAAGCTTGGAGATGCTATCCGTGTGAGGGATCTTGAGCTTAAAGAGGGAATGAAAGTTAAACTACAACAAACTCAAGTTCTTGTAACTGTAAGTAAGTAAGTAAGAGTTTTTTAGGATATTTAATGCAAGAATCGCCTCTTCGAAAAGGCCAAGTTTTAGTTGTTGGATTAGGGAATCCAGGTAGCTCATATGAGACTACAAGGCATAATATGGGTCATTCTACCATTTGTGCTTATGCAAAAGAGCGAGATTGGACATTAAAGAAAAGTGATCGTTTGAATGGAAGGATCGCAAGTGGAATGGTGAATGGTATAAAGGTTTACTTACTTATGCCATCAACATATGTGAATAATTCGGGACTTTCTGTAAGAAAAAGTATCGAGTTTTTCAAGATTCCACTCGAGAATGTTTTGGTTATTGCAGATGATATTAATATTCCTTTTGGGAAATTTAGGTTTCGTGAAAAGGGAGGAGATGGTGGTCACAATGGTTTAAAAAGCATTGAGGCCCATATTCACACAAGTGATTATTGCCGTCTTCGAATAGGAATTGGAAATACGTTTATTGAGAATTTAGAAGAGTTTGTTCTTTCTAATTTCTCAGAAGAAGAATTAGGTGCAATGCCTCGGATATTTCGTGAGGCAGATGCAGTTATAGATACATGGATAAAAGGTGAGACTCAGCATGCAAAGGAGCTAGCGACAAAGGCTCAATGCTCGATAACTCAAGGAGAAAAGGAATGAAGACTGAACGAAAACATTTGTATGAAGGTATGTACATCTTAAGATCGACGCTGAGCGATGAGACTCGTGAGAAGGCGCTTCTAAAGACAACTTCTCTCATAGAAAGCTTGGGCGGAAAAAAGGAAAAAGTCATTGATTGGGGCCGTAGAAAAATGGTTTACGAGATAAAAGGGTGTCGCGATGGACATTACTATCTTGTTTATTTTTCTCTACCAACTAATGCGATGAATGAACTGATTCGCGAAAATCATTTACATGAAGATTTATTGAGATTTGCGCACTTAGCGATTGAAGAAGTTCCTGAGAGTGATGAAATCAAATTTAAAACTATCGTACAGGAAGAGAGGGTATAAATGGGAAAGAGAATGAGTTCAAGTTCTCGCTCACGCGGGAAAAAATGTCCTTTCAAGAGTGCAGGACTAAAAGACATAGATTATAAAGATGTTGAAACATTGAAGTGTTTTACTACGGAGAGAGGTAAAATTCTTCCGCGTAGAATTACTGGAGTTTCAGCCTTTTTTCAAAAAAAATTGACTAGAGCGATTAAACGCGCAAGACAAGTCGCGTTAATGCCGTTTGTTGCAAACGATTAATGTGAGGAAATGAAATGAAATACCATCTACTATTGCTTGAAGATATCGTTAATCATGGAAGAAAAGGTGAGCTTGTTTATACAGCACCAGGTTTTGCAAGAAACTTTCTTTTGCCTCAAGGTAAAGCTCTTTTAGCTTCCAGATCAACTGTTCGTATGAGAGAAAAATTACAAACAGAACGCGATGAACAAGCTGCAAAAGATAGAAAGGAATCTTTAGTTTTTGCTGAAAAACTAAAGGGGACTATGATTGAAACAGTTGTTAAAGTTGATCCAGATGGCCATATGTATGGTTCGGTTACTATTGTGGATATTGCAAAGCTACTTGAAGATAATGGGTTTGCTATTCATAAGAAAAATATCGCCCTACACCATCCAATAAGAACAATAGGTTCTTATCAGATTTCACTTAAACTTCCTGAAAATGTTGATGCTACATTTGGTTTAGAAATTAAGCCAGATCGTAAGATTGAGAAAAAGAAAAAGAGTGAAAAAGTAGTAGATGCTGCTGCGGCTGAAGGAACTGAAGAAGGTGCTTCAGAAGGTGTTTTACCGGATGAAAATAAACTTGATCAGTAGGTCTTAAGATTTTTTTTGAGGAGTAGACGTTGGGTAGTTATATATCGCCTGCGAAGGTGAATCTGTTTTTTAGAGTTTTAGAGAAAAGAACTGATAACTACCATGAAATTGCGTCTATTTTTTCAGCAGTTGGAATCTATGATAGAATAGAAATAGTCGAGTCGGAGACTGATTCATTTTGGTGCTCCGATTCATCTATTCCAACTGATAGCTCAAATCGGATTATAAAGGCGCTTCATCTTTTTCGTGCAAAAACAGAAATTTTCAAACCTGTTCAAATTGAATTAACAAAAGCAATTCCCGTCTGTGCGGGATTAGGTGGTGGAAGTTCCAACGCTGCGACAGCTTTATTTGCTTTTAATCAAATTTTTGACACCCCTCTTTCAGACAAAGAGCTACAAGAATTGGGAACGAGAATCGGTTCTGATGAAGCCTTTTTCTTTTCTTCTGGTTTCGCTTTAGGTAGGGGACGTGGTGAAGTCTTAGAAGATATTGAAACCCAGATGAATTATTCTATTGTTATTGCTATGCCTGAGGAGCTTTCTCTTGAGACAAGGCATGTATACAATCAGTGTTTACCAAATGAGGTTTCTTCAATTGATCCTTTAAAAATGGTAAAAAGCTATCTAAAGAATTACAAAATTGCTGCAAATGATTTAGAACCTGCAGCATTTAGAGCTCTTCCGCAACTTAAATCAATTAAAAGCCAATTACAACAGATGGATTTCGAACATGTTGTGATGACTGGAAGTGGTACAGCGTTTGTTTGTTATGGCAAGCCGCCCTCTAAAAGAGTTGAAGGAATCACCTTTTACAATGTTCCATTTTTAAAACGCGTAAAAAATTGTTGGTATGAGCTACCTTCTTATGTAAATGCTTAATCCACTATTCTAAGAAACTTCGAAAAAACAGATCACTTTAACTTGACATATTGCCTTTTCTTTATAGAGTTCTTTATAAGTGAGGGTGAATATGGCAGCAAAGAAGTGTTTTGATGATCAATGGATTGTAATTACGGGTGGGGCAGGTTTTATTGGATCTTGCGTAATTAGGCATCTAAATGATTTAGGGTATGAAAGTAACATTATAGTTGTCGATGACATAGAGCCTGGTGCTCGATGGAAAAATCTCTCCGGCAAAAAGTTTTCAGAAGTTGTTTCTCCACATGAACTTAGGTCTTGGTTAGAAAAGAACAAGAATGATGTAGAAGCGATCATTCATTTGGCATCTACGCGAGATAAAAAGAGGTTGTTTGATGTAAATTACAGGCTGGGAACTGAGTTAGCAACTTATGCAATCGATTATGATGTACGTTTTATCTATGCTTCAAGTGCAGAGACATATGGTCATGGCAGAAGTGGGTTTGATGATAAGCATGAAGCTTTGGATTCTTTAAGACAGAAGACGCCTATGGGTGGGATCAAGCACTTGTTTGACTTATGGGCATTGAGAAGTAAATCACTTGAAAAAATTGTAGGGTTGAAATTTGGTCATGTATATGGGCCCAATGAGTACCATAAACATAAGCACGAACATAGTTCCTTGGTTATGCAAGCATTTAAACAAGCACAGAAGGAGAAGAAAATTGAGATTCCTTCTTTTGGCTTAAAAGAATTTTGTTCAAATGATTCTCGCGATTTTGTGTATGTTAAAGATGTAGCAAGAATTGTTTGTGAATTTCTTTTTAATGATGTGAGTGGAATCTATAATATAAGTTCTGGAGTCTCGACTTCTTTGCTTGAGATGGCAGAAATTGTTAAAGGTTTAATGACCACTCCTGTTGAAATTGTTGTCCAAGAAAAAGGTCGCAAAGAAGAAGAAGAAAAAAAAACCAGCGCACTCAAAATAGAAAAAATTTCATCAGTTATGTCACCTCCATCAACAAAGCTAGAAGATGGCATTAAGGACTATATTAAAAATTATTTAATGTCAGATGACCATTGGTAAGAGTAATATGTTAAGAACCTCTGGACTCGAATTGAGAGATTACCATAGAATAGATTTATGGATAAGATTCCCCTGTCAGATGCAAAATATACCGAAGATCATATAAAGAAACTCTCTCCTTTTAAGGTGATAAAGAGTCTGTTTAAAATAACCTTTAACACGGTTTTCTATTGCTTTGCTCTACTTTGGGGAAGTGTCGAAGTGGCAATTTTTTACATTCGCCAAAGATTTTTAGGGAATTCAATCCCTAACTTTCATGAAGTTGATGGCGAAGATCTTTCAAGAGGTGGACAGCCTTCAAATGCTGGTTTAAGATCCCTTGCAAAAAGAGGGGTGAAGACGATTATCAATCTGCGAGCATCAGACTTTAATAGGAAAGTGATTCAAGAATATCATTCAGATCAAGTTCGTACAATACATATCCCTTTTTATCCATATAATCCAGATGATCAAATCATGATTGATTTTCTGAAGGTAATGAAAGATAAGAGTCACACTCCAGCTTTTGTTCACTGCTTTCATGGAGCGGATAGAACAGGTGCTGTTGTTGCCATCTACCGTATTATTCTACAAAATTGGGATAAGGACCGTGCTATTGCTGAGATGAAGCTCAAGGGTCTTCATTGGTGGCACCGCAATCTTATCGACTATATCAAAAACTTGGACGTTGAGCACATTCGGTCTCAGCTCTAAAAAACATTTAATCTAGATTATTTTCTTATGAGCGCACAAGCTGTGATTCTTCTAGTTTTATCAGGCGTTCGATTCTTTGTTCAATTGTTGGATGTGTTGAGAATAAATGCATCCATTTTCTTGAGGTAGATGTTGGTTTCGATATCATAAGGGCTTCCACGTTTTTCATTCTTTTATCTACGGGAAAGCGTGTTGAATGTTGAATTGCGGAAAGTTTAGACAAGGCCGCTATCATAGGTTTTGCGCCAAGGATTTGTGCGGATCCTCTATCTGCTCGGTATTCCCTATATCTTGAGAATGCAGACACTATCATTGATCCCGCTATCATAAAAATAATTTCAAAAACAAAAGTCAGTAAGTAAAAAGACATTGGAGAGCTTGAATTTTTAGAGTTTTTTTCTCGGCTAAATCCTGAAACAACGTAGGCTACTATTCGAGCTAGGAACATCACAAAGGCATTTACAACCCCTTGAAGCAAGGTAAGTGTAACCATGTCACCATTGACTATATGAGATAGTTCATGTCCAATCACAGCCTCTAATTCGCTGTCAGTCATTTGATCGAGTAAGCCTGTTGAAACAGCAATAAGGGAAGATCTTTTTGAGGGGCCTGTAGCAAAAGCGTTCGGTTCTGATGATTGGAAAATTCCGACTTGAGGAATTTCTGGTAGTCCGATTCTTTGTGATAGTATGACAACCATCTCATAAAGTTTTTTTGATTTTGGATTCGAAATGGTTCTTGGGTCGATGATTTTAATCGAAAACATCCATTTAGCAAGCTTTCGAGAGAGAAGTAATGAAATAAAAGATCCAACCATGCCCCAAATTAAGCAAAAAATTGCCAATGAGCGGACGTCTAGTCCATACGGGGTGATATAGTGGCCTACAGAAAAAATCTGAAGAATAAGGGAAATCGTTAAGACAATAACGAAATTTATAGCAAGAAAGAGAAAAATTCTTTTGAACATGGTCCAGATCTCCTTGTGAGTGTGCAATAAATGATATCACAGAGGAGATTTTAGTGAAAACCCCCATCAATATAGATATGTTTTATTTGCATTTAAATTCAAATTATGAGATCACACTGGTGTGCAAAAAATTGGTCAAGAATACTTTGTGGATCAATATTTACAAATAATTAAGGTGTACATGGCCAAGATATTGGAAGGCTTATTTGATAGGAATGGCCCCTCAAAACAAGATATTAAAACGATCTTGAAAAGAAAGAAAGATGGGAAGACAATCTGCTATGTTCTATTGACTTGCAGTGAACCTAATGAAGCAGGTTCCATGGAAGTTGAAATGAACTATGAAGGTGAAAGGTGGTTAGCTTCTTACCTGATTAAGAGTGCTCAAGGGGCGCTTGATGATTAGATTGATGATTAGATTGAGAGGAAATTATGCAAACAAAGACACTCTATAAAGATTGGTATAAAAAAAGAAGTGAGAAATCTCTTCAGGAATTTTTTACTTATTTGCAATTTCCAAGCATTAGTGCTCAGGAATCATCAAAGAAAAGATTGCTCGAGTGTGCAACTTGGGTTGAGGCTTATTTACAGGGAATTGGTTTTACTACTGAGCGTTGGGAGGGGGATGGCCATCCAACGATTTTCGCAGAGCGATTTGTAAATAAAGAGGCTCCCACGATTTTATTTTATGGACATTATGATGTTCAACCTCCAGAGCCATATGAGCTTTGGAAGACGCCACCATTCGAACCCCAGGTTAGAAATGGTAGAGTTTATGCAAGGGGCGCAGAAGATAATAAAGGACAAAATTTTTATTGCATGCTTGCAATGAAAGCGTTTTTCGAAAAGAATCCTGATGCGCAGATTAATTTGAAGTATGTGATAGAAGGCGAAGAAGAAATGGGAAGCGAACTTTTAAACAAAGTTGCGCCAACAAAAGATAAAGAGCTAAAGTCTGACTATTTATTGATTGTAGATTCTGGAATGGGATCCACGGAAAAGCCAGGTCTTGAAATTGGCTGTCGTGGAATTATGACATTGGAAATAGAATGTACAAATACGGACACTGATTTGCATTCAGGATCGTATGGTGGCATTTCATACAATCCTAATCGTGCATTAGTAGAAGTATTAGGACGACTTATTGATAAAGATGGCCATATCACTATTCCTGGATTTTACGATGATATAAAGCCGCTATCGAAAGAAGAAGTTGATCTTGTTGATACAAGTATTGATGAGGAAGCGGTGAAATCTGAAGTCGGTCTAAGAGCATTCCATAGAGAAAAAGGGTATTCGATAAAAGAGGCGAACTTCTTCCGTTCAACTCTGGAAATAAATGGCATTTGGGGTGGCTATACCGATGAAGGTTTCAAAACAGTGATACCTAAAGTTGCAAATGCTAAGATATCTTGTAGATTAGTCCCAGATCAAGAACCTGAAAAAATATATAAACTTGTGACTGCTTACTTAAAAAGTCAGTTTCCAAAAGAAATGGATGTGAAATTTCATTTTCATGGTGGTGGACCTGCTGCTTGGGGATCCCCAGCTGGAAAAGCTGCACAAATATTAAAAACAGCTTATGAAGAAGTTTTCGGAAGTTGTGGAATTTTGTATGGTGGGGGATCAATACCTATTACTTCTTTGCTTGCAAAGCACTCGGGAGCTGAATTTGTTTTACCAGGAGTTGGCTTGCCTTGTGATAGGATACATGCTCCGAATGAAAGCTTTGGGCTTGATCAATTGGAAAATGGTTTTCTTATCATAACAAAAAGTTTGGAACTCTTTGCACAAAAGTAGCGCTCTTGTTAATCTAAGTCTATGTCAGATGTAAAGAAGTTATGGCGAAAATTGAGCTTAAGGCTTTTTTTCCCGGAAGAGCGTAGATTACTTATATGGACGTTAGTGGGACCTCTCCTTCTAGTTTGTTCTTCGCTCGTATTGTTGTCCTCTTTTGCTCCGCTTCAAACATTGCTTCTTGCGATGGGCGTTACACTGCTCCTCACATTTTATTTTGCTCCGGAAAAAATCGCTCAATTTGCCTTTGGTGGAGTGATAGTTTTTTCACTTTACTGTTTGAAGGCAAACTCTGAGAAGATTTCTTTTCTTGAGGTCGTTTGGACAACTCAATATGTTCTTTCTTTGTTTATTGCTCAGAAGATGATTTTTTCAACCAAAGAATATCTGTTAACTACTGTAAAAAGTTATCGAGCTATTGTTTCTGATAAAGAACTATGGGAGAGCCGCTTTGATACTCTTAGAGAAAAAATTGAGAGTGATCGAAAAGTTTGGGAAATAGAGATTGAGGCTGCAAATAATCAGGCTGAAGAACAAGTTGCCTATGCTAAATCTCTACGTCGTCTTGTTGAAACAGCACACTCTACGATTCGTCAATTAGAACAAAGACCAGTCCTTGAAGATGAATTTGATCAATTGGCTAATTTGCAACATGGTAGAGAGCTTTTAGTTTCATCGGTTGATTCAATGAGGCTGATTAAAGAAAAAGATCAAAGAATTCTCGAGCTTGAAAGTTTGTTGGTTGATACAGATGTGCACCAAAAACATCAAGAGCTGGAAAAACAACAACAATTACAACAATCAGTTGAGCAAAAGCTAGAAAAGCAGATTGAAAAGCAGCTAGAATTGGAACAACATCTTGAAAAACAACAAGATGCCCAATTTCAGTTAGAGCAACAACTTGAAAAACAACAAGCCATTGAGAAACAACTTGAAAAACAACTTGAAATGCATTTGGAAAAACAACAGGCATTTGAAAAAGAGCAAGAGTTGAAGCAAGCTAAAGTGGACCAGTTGAAGAAAAAGAGTACGATCATCATTGAAGGTAAAGAGATCGGGAAAGAGGGTGTTTTACGTATGCTTGCCGATTTAAATGATGCTAGAGAGAAAAATTACCAACTTGAGGTTCTTCTTAGAGATTCAAAAGAGAAGTTGTGTGATTTGGAAAGTGCTTATGAATCAAGACATTCACGTAATCAACAGTTGCTTAAAACAAATACAGAAAAGCCGATTACGTTGCAAAGTCTTGCTAAAAGAGCTAAGAAATAGTTAAAGCTCAGTCAGAATTTCATGACCAGTATCTGTAATTAGAATTGTATGCTCCCATTGAGCACTCGGCTTTCTATCGAGTGTACGACAGGTCCAGCCATCTAAAGAATCAATTTCTCCTGATCGGACACCTGCATTAATCATAGGCTCGATTGTGAAAGTCATACCAGCTACAAGTGGGATTGAGACATCGTTATAGTGATGGGGAACTTGTGGTGCTTCGTGAAATTTTATTCCTACACCATGACCGACAAATTGATTTACTACAGAGCATCCTTTAGTTCTTGCATAGTCTTCTATGACTTTGCCGATTTCAAAAAGCATTATGCCCGGTTTAAGGATTTCAATTGAACGCATTAGGCATTCTTTTGATGTTTCCATTACCCGTTTTTTTTCATCAGAAATTTTGCCAATTGCAACCATTGCGGAGCAATCACCAAAATACTTATCACAGATCAGTGAGACATCGATATTGAGAAAGTCACCTTCTATGAGGGGAGTTTTGTTAGGGATGCCGTGGCAGATAACTTCATTTAGCGAGGTGCAGATGGATTTTGGGAAAGGGGGGTCGCCATATCCAAGAGGTGCTGATATATATCCATGCTTTTTGCAAAAATCGACTGCTATTTGATCTAGTTCGTTTGTTGTTACTCCAGCTTTTGCTGCGCTACAACATTCTTTGAGGAGTTTTGCAGTTTCTTTGCATGCGTGTCTAATTTTTGTTATTTCTTCTTCTGATTTGAGGAGAATGTTGTATTGCTTTTTATACGTCTGTTTTAAAGCAGCTTGATTGCCTTCTTCCCCTTTTGCAGGGTAATGGCATTTTTTCCACTTTTGTTTACTTCCGCACCAACACGGATCATTTCTTGAAATCATGGAATCATTATACTAAAAATGTGGGCTAATAGTCAATGTGATACAAAGAAAGTCCATGAGCAGGAGCACAGGGTCCTGCTACTCTTCTATCTAAAGTAGATAATATCTTTTTACAATCGATTGGATTTAATTTTCCCTTTCCGATGTATACAAGCGTTCCAACAATCGTTCTTACCATGTGATAAAGAAAAGATTTTCCTTTTACTGTAAAAGAAAGTATTTCCTGATCTTTAACAATATCAATAGAATAAACTGTTCTGACTGTTTCTTTGTTGTGGCCTTTTGTCGCAAAAGCAGAAAAGTCATGGGTGCCGATGAGATGTTTCGCCCCTTCTTTCATAGAATAAAGATCTAAAGGTTCATGCACATGCCAGGTTGTCGTTGTCTTAAAAGGAGAGTGTATAGGTGTGTTTTCTATTAAGTAACGATACGTTTTTGATTTTGCACTTAGAGTTGGATGAAAATCTGGTTCTACGTTCTCAATAGAGGTAATCCGTATTTGTTTTGGAAGGTTAGCATTAAGTGCTGTAAGAAGATTTAGAAGGGGAAAGGGGGTTGGAAGAAAAAAATTGACTACTTGAAAATGTGCATGAACACCTTTGTCTGTTCTTGAGGCGCCTTGGATTTTAACTTCTTTATTTAAAACTTGCTTGAGAGCTCTGGAAAGAAAGTCTTCTATACCAAGTCTTTCTTCTGTTTTTTGAAAACCGAGAAAAGAGGAGCCGTCGTAGGTGATGATAAGTTTAATGTTTGGTAATTGGAGTAGCATAGTGAATGTCAATTCCTTCAAGAAACATATTGATAGCTATGAGCATCAACATTAGGCCCATCAATCGCTCGAGGGCAGATATTCCTCTTGTTCCTAGCCATTTCTTCAAGATTGTCGATGATAGTAAGATGATCATCGAAAAAAACCAAGCAACGACTATTGAAGACAAAAGGATCATCATAGATTCAAGCTGCCGTGAGTATATCATAACGGCTGCTAAAACGGAAGGGCCTGCAACAAGAGGAATTGCTAATGGGAATATAAATGGCTCGCCTTCCTGAAATAGGGAGTCAGCAAGAGTTCCTTTTTCTGGAAAAATCATTTTAACAGCAATAATAAATAAGACAATTCCCCCAGCTAATTGAATCGACTCTCCTGAAATATCTAAAAATGTAAGAAGTCGACTGCCAAATAGAGCAAAAATGGTGATGATGACAAGCGCTATGCACATTTCTCGGAATACGATCCACAAAGATCGTTTGTTCTCAATAGAGCGCAGTATAGATATGTAGACGGGGATGTTCCCAATGGGATCCATAAGGAGGAACAGAGAAAGTGAGATGGAAAATAAGGGATGCGCCATGATTTTTTCGTAGCAGGTTTTTTTGATACTTGCAATCTTTTTGATGAATGTTCAATTAAATTGAAAAATTTTTTCACTTGTAGAAGGTCATTTTGCGGCATTTTTGTAAAAATCATCAAATATTCTCTGTTTCTTTCAAATCCTGATTTTGTCCAATTTACAGATCCCATTACAAATTTTTCATCGATAAGGGCGCATTTATGATGAAAGAGGCAAGATTCAAGTTGTTGATAAATAGGAATGCCATGTTGACGTAGTTTGGTGACCGCGCTTTTTGAGGTGCTTCTTGCTGATCCTGAGTCAATAGTTACTCGAACTTTAACTCCTCTGTTATGCGCTTCTATAAGTTTGTCAACAAGGGTTTTATGAGTGAATGTGAATATGGCTAAATGAATGTGGTCCTGAGCTGAATCGATCAATTCGAGCAAAGAATCAAGGGCAAGTTTTTTCTCTGAGGGTAACGGAAAGTAAGTAAAGTTCTCAGTTTGATAGAAAAAAGAGTTTTCAATGGCATCGGCAAGGCTTTTATTCTCCATATAAAGCAAAAGATTATTATGTATCTTCATCGAGGGTTCAGTAGAGTTGGTTGACCCTAAAAGAATTATTTGATTGTCGACAATGGTGATCTTACGATGCATTAGCCCTGACTTAGTATCTTTGTTTAGTTCAACAATGTTTTTTGAAAGGGGGGGAGGGTAATCTTTGTCGTAAGTAATTTTAATGGGGATATTGCCATGTGCTTTTTCTTTTATTAGGGCAATGAGGTCTGGATCAGAAAAACCATATGAAGCTAGATATAAGGATGTTTGTGCTTTTGCGATAGTGGAAAGAATGATGTATTTCAAGTCGCAATGATCTTCGCTTGCATAGAGAACAAAGAAAGATTTTTTTTTAAGATCGGATGGAAAGATTTCTTGCTTGATCGAAAAAAAAAGGAAAAAGCCCCACAGAATTGTAAAAATTATTAGTAGAGCCTTTCGCTTGAAAAACTTAGTTTGCAGCTTGTGCCTTTTTAGCCAATTTTCTCAATACAGAATCAATACCGACGCGGTCGATAATTCGTAAAGCATGAGCTGAGATTTTCATTTTGACAAAAGCCTTTTTCTCAGGTGACCAAAATTTTTGAACAAAAAGGTTTGGACGGTGCTGTCTCTTACTTGAACCAGTGATGTTAAGCCCAATTCCTTTGTTTTTCTTTGCAATTCCACGGTAACAGTATTTTTTCCCTTTACCGAATCTTTTTGAAGTAATTTCACATCTTCTAGACATATGATACCCTTGGTTTCGGAGCAGTGTAACATAAGCGATGAAAATAGACAAGTAAATCCATCTAAGGTATAAACAGGGGGTATGGTCCCACAAGATACGCATAGTAGTGTAGCTAAATCTGCTTCTCAGTTTTTTACTGGAACGGTGATTAGTCGCATTACAGGAATGGTAAGAGATTTGTCTATGGCGTATTATTTTGGTACTACGCCTGCTGTAGCGGCATTTCTTTTGGCTTTTAGACTTTCAAATTTATTAAGACGTTTGTTTGGAGAAGGGGCCCTTCTAAATGGGTTTATACCTTTTTTTGAAGGAAAAAGGAAGAAGGATCCGAAAGCTGCAGCTCTATTTTTTAGAGATTTATTTTGGTCTTTAGTCATTTTATTGATAGGAATTATTCTAGTTTTAGAAGTTTTTGTTGGTTCTCTCATTTATTTTCAGAATTTTACCTATGGCACAGAACAAATTTTAAAGATGACCATGTGTATGCTGCCAGGGCTTGTTTTTATCTGTCTTTTTGGTCTTTCAATTGCACTACTACAATGTGAGAAAAATTTTTTCACACCAGGTGTGGCTCCAGTTGCATTTAATTTTGTTTGGATTATAGCTATTTGGACGTTTCGCAAACATGAGCCCTATCAAGCAATGATGTATCTTTCGATTGCTGTTGTTCTCTCATTTTGCTTGCAGTGGGGGATGACTGTATCTGGATTAAAAAAATATGCATCTGAATTTATTACTTTGAAAGAATGGATGAGGGCAAGACTTTTTACAAATGAGTTGAAGACGATGGTCATCCCTCTTTTACTTGGTGTTGTTGGTGTTGCGGCGGTTCAAATTAATAGTGCAGTTGATGTGATAATTGCAAGATATGCATCATTGGAAGGGCCTGCCTATCTGAGTTATTCGCATAAATTACAGCAACTTCCACTGGCTCTTTTTGGAATTGCGATTGCATCTGCACTGATGCCACCTCTAACAAGAGCGATAAAAAATGATGATCATAAAACGTATAAATCACTTTTAAAGTTTGCTTTTGGGCGTACTTTTAGCCTTCTCTTTCCTGGAACGATTGCGATATTCTTACTGGGCGGAGCTTCTGTAAATCTACTTTACGGTCGTGGTCTTTTTACGAATTCATCAACTATTCATACTACATACTGTCTTTGGGGATATGGTTTAGGCCTGGTCCCATCTGCTTTTGTTCTTCTCTTGGCTCCAGCTTTTTATGCAAGACGAGATTATTGGACTCCAACACTTGCATCTCTGATTGCAGTTGGCATGAATTTAACTCTGAATTTAATCATGGTTTTCGGGCTTGGTTGGGGGGCAACGGGAATTGCTGTTGGAACAAGTATTTCTGCTTATTTCAACGCTAGATTTTTACTTTCTCGATTACATATACGAATTCTTTCTGCTGTAATGCCCACCTTTGTAAAAGTGACAATTGCCTCAATGATTGCTGGTGTGGTTACTCTTATTTTTGGGCATGTCTTTTTGCAATACCCTATCATTAATTTATTCATGGGAGATATGACAGTTGAATTCTCACGTTCTTTTGTTGTCCAACTAAGAGAATTTATGGTTTTAACGTCATTCTTTGGCGTAGTTTTTCTTACTCTCAGCTATCTTTTTAGAATTGATCATGTACTTTCTTTACTTGGTCTGACGAGAAAAGCTTGATTTAAAAGTCTCAAATTGAAATAAAAAAAAGATTACCACCATAAACGAAGTTTTCACTTTTGGAAAATTGAATGCATGTAGATGAGATCGATTTTCTTGTTGTTGGTTCTGGTCCTGCGGGGCAAAAGGGCGCTATACAAGCAAGTAAATTTGGGAAAAGCGTTGTTGTGATTGAAGCATGGGAAGCAGGCGGTTCTTCTTTATGGACAGGTACGATTCCTTCAAAAGCTTTAAGAGAAGCTATCCTTGATCTAACAAACTTTCGTACAAAGAGTTTTTATGCAACTCCTTCAATGCTTCCTGAAGCAAGCGAAATATCTATTGCGGCTCTAAACCACCGGGTTAATTGGGTTAAGCACCATTTGAAAGAGACTCTCACTCGACAACTTACTAAAAATCGTATTGAACTTGTTAAAGGAAAAGCAAGATTTTCTGAGCACAATACTGTTGAAATTATAAATGATAAAAATGAAGTGATTAAGATTTTTCGACCTAGCAAAGTTTTATTAACTCCTGGTTCAAGGCCAAGGGTTCCCGATAAGATTGTTTGCGATGAAAAAAGAATTTTCACTTCAACAGGTCTTTTGGAATTGGACCATGTTCCGGGGTCAATGGTTGTTATTGGTGCAGGAGTTGTAGGTTCTGAATATGCGAGTATGTTTTCTGTTTTGGGAACTAAAGTCACTTTAATTGACAAACGTGAACGCATTTTATCCTTTCTGGATAGAGAGATTGGGTCACATTTACTTATTTCAATGGAAGAAAATGGACTTAGATTCATAGGCGGAAAAGGATATGTCGATATTAAAAATACAGGAAACGAAGTTGTTGTTACTTTAGATGATGGAAGTGAACATGTTGCTGAGACAGCTTTGATTGCAGCTGGAAGGGAAGCGAATGTAGGGTGTTTAAATATTGAAGCAGTGGGTCTTTCGACAAATAAATGGGGTTATCTTGAAGTTGATGATCATTTTAGAACAGCAAATGAAAATATTTATGCAGCGGGGGACGTGATTGGTGGGCCGTGCTTGTCATCGACGGGGTTAGTGCAAGGACGGCTCGCGGCCTTAAATGCATGTGGTCATGCTATTAATAAAAATTCTCAAATATATCCTTATGGAATTTATACAATTCCAGAAATTTCTTACATTGGAAAGACAGAAGAAGAACTGAAAGATGAGGGAAGAGAATACGAGATTGGCAGAGCCTATTATTATGAGGTGTCAAGAAGTGTCATTTCAGGGTCAGAAAATGGGATGTGTAAGTTGCTATTTGATCCTAAAAGTTTGCAACTTCTTGGAGCTCATATTATTGGACAAGGGTCAACAGAGCTTATGCATATAGCGCAACTTGCAATATCATTTAATGCAAAAATCGATTATTTTATTGAAGAAGTTTTTAATTTCCCCACATATGCTGAAATGTTTCGTATTGCGGCATTGAATGGGGTCAATAAATTAAGGACTCGTTGAAAAGAGATTTTCAAAATTTTTAAGTGAGGATCTGTGGCGATTTATAACATTTTTGACTTTTACGAAAAGGTACATACAGAGAAAATCTTTGATGACAATGAGTCTGCGCGCTCCAAGATTGATCCAAGTGCTTTTCGTGCAAATCGTATTGATGAAAGTTTTATTCCAAAATCGGCTAATTCAAAAGATCTTATTTTTTCAGCAATAGCGGCAAGACTCTTTTTTTTTCTACTTCTAGTTGCAGATATTGCCTGGGGATTTTATTCATTAGCAGCAACTTTGATAAAGTTGTCTCTTGCATTGCTTACTTTTTTTCAGTTGTCTCCAATAAAAACCGCTCTTGCAAAATCTTATCTTTCATTGAAGCGTTCTATTGTCTGTGCTCTAGCGCTTTTCATTGCTATTTTTAGTCCAGCTTTAGGGATCATGTTTTCTTGTATGTATTTTATTATGTACGATAAGGCTGGAGTTGATGAGGTTGTTCCATCATCACTTCGTGATCAATTTAAAGAGCTTTTCCCATCAAGTGTCTAAGAAAAAATTAATTTGTATGTGAATTTGCCTTGTCTTCTGCTCTTGGATCAAGGTCTGCTGCTCTAGGAGAGGTTCCTGGAAGAGCTTGGTAGGGTTCTTTTGTATCTTTTGCTTGTTGAGGTAGCTTATGTTGACGCCAAGAGGCATAGATAGCAAGAATCAATGAGAGGATTGCTGTGAATAGAAAAAGACCAGACGGCTTTGTGACTTCCATTACAAGAGGTGAAAGTAGTGGTCCAAGAATACATCCAATTCCGTAAATAACAAGGGCAGCGCAAGTAACTGAAGTGAGACCTGCAGAGGAGAAAAAGTCGCAACAATAAGTGATGGAAATAGGATAGAGGGTAAATGAAAATCCACCATAGAAGAATAGAAGAAAGAGTAGTGCGGGAAATGGTATATGTTCAAACGTGAATAGAATTATACTAATAAAGAGTAGAACAAGTGCAATGGTAATAATAACTTTACGTCTTTCTACAAGGTCTGAAAATAATCCAATTGGCCATTGAAGAGCCATTCCACCAAAGATCGTCACAGACATAATCAATGAAATTTGCCAAATATCGAAGTTTGATTCTTTAGCAAAAACCGGTCCTAAAGCGTAAAACGAACCCAAAATTAATCCTGCGATAAAGTTTCCAATAAAGCCTAGAGGGACCTTCTTTAAGAGGTAAAAGATATTGATATACTCAGACTCATGGGTCGGAGGGGCTGATGCTTTCATCACGCAAACAGGAATGATAGAGAGAGTACAGAAGACAACGGTTAAACTAAAGGCCATGTTCGTTTGAATAGGGACGAAGTTTAGGATAAATTGACCAACTGATTGAGCTGAATATAAGGACACCATATATAGAGAGAGGACTGCTCCTCTTGAGGAAGATGAGGATAGTAGAAGAAGCCAACTTTCGATAACAATAAATAAACCAGCGCAAGCCATTCCCATAATAACACGGAAAAGAAGCCAGGATATTGGGGATAAAGTAAAGCTTTGGAGAGTTATTGCGCATGCAGTACAGGCGGCAAAGATTGCAAATGCTCTAATATGGCCAGTTCGGTTAATGACTTTTTCCATATAGATGGCACCAATCATCATACCAAGATAATAGGCAGAGTAGACAAGTCCGGTCATAGCACTATTCCAACCGTCTGTTGAAATACGGATAGACATAAAAGTATTGAAAAAACTAGTACCCAGCATGATAATGAGCAGTGACGTTAGAGGAGCGAATGTGTTTCGTAAAAGATCTTTCATGGGTAATTTTCCTCCCCATAGTTCATGTATGGGCAATATTAACTTTATCTACAATGGATAAACGAGCGATTGTGTCTAAAGAAGGATTTTTTCGAAAGATATTTCGTGAGTTTCGTTTAATTTCAGCAAATTAAACATAGCTGTACTGAGAAAATTTTCTCGCTGAGGTGCGTTACTATTAGCTTGTTCTAACATAAAAATAATAGTATAGATGATTTTAGCCTTTAGCATCAGGGGCAGAGCTTCGATTTCTTCATTTGATAACGGGTTTGCTATTTGGTATTGTTCTAAGAATGCATTGAATTTTTCATCTTCAATAGTAGCATTATTAGAAAAATAAATGCCCTTCATGATCGTTGCCAAGTCATAGATCAAACAGTCGTAATAGGGGAAGGAAAAATCAAGAAGAGCTGAGATTTGACCATCCTCAAAAAGAACGTTTTTATACCAAATGTCTCCATGGATTAAACCTTTTGGAAGGTGATCTGGCCAAAGTTTAGCAAGATTATCAACTTCAGCAAATATTCCTTTAAAAACATCTGGGATGGCATCTTTTAGATTAGTTAGACGTCTTTGCATATCTTGGATAATTGTTTCAGCTGGCTCTGGTATAAGAAGCTGTTTCTGGGATAAGTGTAGATTTCCAATGAGAAATCCAAGACTTTCGTAATCACATATTTCCCAATGAGGTTTTACTTTCCCCTGTGAGAATTCGGTCAATATTGCGTCATACGCTTCAATCTTTCCTGTTGAGATGATCTTGGGAACTGGAAACCCCATTTCAGAAAAATGTTTAGTTGCTTTTGTGGCTAGAAAAGGATGGAAATTACACTCTTTCCTTCGGAATAAAACAACAATATACTTTTTAGTCGAATCCTGGAGTTGGTATGTTTCGGTTGTTATGCCTTTGGAAATAAGTTTGACTTTCTCAGGGGAATCCAATCCTCCGCGGATAGCAAAAGTAAGAATTCTTTGAAAAAGTTGAGTCAAAATGCTTCCTTTAAAACGAATTTTATTAAGTGTTTTTGTTTCATTCGGGCTTCAATCAATAAGTCAGTATGCATCAATTTAGGGTGATAAATCATTGTGAGCCATGAACAAAGGACGTCTAAAAATGCTGCACACTTCAGTGTGCTATCAAGTTCGGACCAGTCTTTTTCAGTGAGAGAGCTTTCTTTTTCATATCCTGATATTGCTTGATCAAGCTTGTCAAAATTCAGAGTGTGGTCTTTATTGAAGCATGTTCTTAAAATGAATTGTGCAAGGGCAAATAATTCAGGCATATCATAGAGAAAAGACCTATAAGTAAATCCTAACGAATTTTTCTTAGTTAAGAAAAACTTATCATTTCCTGGAAAAAATGCAAATGAGGAGAGGGTTTCTTTGTTTAACAGCTCTATAAAGAGTGATTTAAATGCAAAATATTCACTTTTAAAGTAGTCATCGACAAGATTCTCTTCTCGCATGATTAATTCAAACATGGTGAAAATCGCATCGATTTTTTTTCCGTAAGCTCCACCATCTTTATGATCACAAATAGCATGAGATATTTTTGCTATTTGAGAGGCGGCAAGGAAAATTTCACTTGGCGTAGAAATTTCTTTGGAGATTTTAGTGGGGGAGGAAAAAAGGACGCTTGGTTTTGGAAATGTCAATGTGTCAATCGAATCGCCATTTCTAGAAATTAGAGGAAGAGGTACATCGTAACCAAGATTGGCTAGTAGTCTTAAGGTTGACAAGTCAGAAGAAATTTGTCTTTTGGTATGGATTGATTCATAGAGTTGCAGGATAAAATTATCTGATTGATGCTCTGCGCTTTCTAATGCATAGCACTTTCCTACCATGTGAGAAAAAAAAGAGGAAGCTTTTATTTTGTCTGATAATCGAAATAGATGTTCCAGATGATCAATCTGTGTTTGTTCAATCATAGTTTTCCCACCCTCTATAAATTTTCTCATAAAGAATATGAGGATAAATGCAAACCGATTTTTTCATCTTTTTTCTTTAAAAAAAAACGCGGATGCAATAATTGTAAATTATTCTTTGATATAAAATGTCGATTTAGTTATAGGTTTGATTATGAAAAAGTATTTATATTTATTGGTTCTTGTCATTCCTGTAATGATTTTTGCTGCTCAACTTTCTCCTGGGCAAAAGGCTCTTAATCATGAAAATAAAGTTGCCGATCCAACAAAAATAACAATTCTCCAAAATGATAGTGGTGGAAAATTTCTTCTTTTGTCGAACGGTGAGAGGTGGGAAATATATGACAAAGACACAGACTACTCTGGCGGATGGATAAACGGGAACTTAACCTTTAAAAAGCAAGATACTGAATACAGAAGATCTGGCAAAAAATATTATAGATACAAGATTTATAATGATGCTACGAATGATTTTGTGTGGGGTAGATTAGTTGATACTCAGAGTAGATAGTATATTATCTATTTATGTAGTACGGTGCTACTTTACGAAATTCATTTTTGAGGTCATCTAACGCTCTAGGGGAATGGTTTTTAAGCGCCACGATTTCAGAACATCTATTGATGTGCGATAACCCTTTTTTGTATGCAAACCTGTTTAGGCAAAGAATTCCAAGATAGTATTCAACGGTAGGATTGTTGTTGTCGAGGTCATGATATTTTGTAAGCCATTCAAGAGCTTCTTTACTTCTACCTAATTGAAGGAAGGTTACAGCAACGTGAAATATTCCTTCTCTAAATTTTGGCCATTTTTCTACTAAATTGATGAGCTCTTGTTGTTTTTTTAGAATTGAATCTCTTGATTCATCAACTTCTTGATAAATTGTTTTAATTCCGTCTCCATCAATATAGCCTTGGAGAAAATCTTTAATTGTTGTGTCTGAATAAACTTCTTCAGTAGATGGATTTGCATCTGCAAGAGTAAGCAATCTTTTTCCTTCTTCTTCTTGGCCAATAAAAAGGTAATTAAATCCCATAAAGATGTTGATTAGGCGATCGTTAGGAAGGTAAGGACTTGCTTCACTGTAGAGCTTTAATGCCATATCGTAGTTTTTTTTATGCCACTCTGTTGCTGCGGCGTTGACAAAGTTCATGCCGATAACTTCTTTTATGTTTCTTTTTTGCAGAGCGCAGGTGTTTATGCTTAAATACCTTTCGTCTGGCATATCGATTCCACGAGCTGTTGTTTCGATATTGAGATTAGTCCCATCTTTTTGTTTATAACAAATATAGATGTGGCCAGGTGGAGTGACAATTTCTAGTGGTAGATTAAGTCGCTGGGCTAGAGATAAGTATAAAATGGAGACACCAAGACAAACACCATGTCTTGAATCAAGAACAGCTGGAAGAAATGTGTAGTGATCGACATCTTTTGCCCACATTGAGTGGGGAGGGAATCGAAACTTCATTTCTAGGAAGATAAATTGCGAGATTGCATCAACTAACTCAAGATGAGTAGGATTTTTAGGCAGTTTAGATAAGATTTGAAGAGCCATGAGATCGAGATACGATTCGTATGAGCGAATCTCTTTTCTATTGTCGTCGCCAAATTGATGGATGAGCAGAGCTCTTGCTAAATCAATATCTTCAACAGGAAGAGCATGGACCTCTTTTATCGTCCAAACTTTATGCCCTTTGATTTTTTTATGGTGTAAGTGGTTTGTAATGTGTTCCATCATTGATAACATTCGATCAGTAATAATGGGGACCTGATCACCAGCCTGTTTTGTTACCATTGCAATAAAGAGATCTATGTCGATATCAGGTAATTCAATATCTGTAAGTGGGGATATTGGAATGTCTCGGTGAGCATTTATTAATTCCCAAGCTTGATCGAATGCGCGCTTTCCTTGAAGTGTCTGAGGATAGAGGTGGTAAAATGCAAGTAACTCAGTTAGTGAGGTTGGATTGAGAGAGTCGTAGATAACAGAGACTTTCTTTTCAAATTGTCCTGCACAAAGAGGAAGAAAAAGTAGAGAAATGATACTGAAAAATTTCACAAACATGTAGATCATTATAGCAAACCTTGACAATTCAAGTAAGCATGAAATAAGGGTAGAGTATGCAAAAACGTATACCTACCAATAGTTATCGCATCCAACTTTCCGATACTTTTAAGTTTCAGGAAGTTAGAGCCCTTGTGCCGTACTTGTCTCGTCTTGGAATCGACATGATTTATTTATCGCCCTTTTTCGAAATTGAGAAGGGATCCTTAAATCCCTATAAAATTGTTTCAGCAAATTGTGTGAATCCACGATTTGGTGGGGAAAAAGAGTTTGATCGATTTACCCAAGAGCTTAAGAAATATAACATCATGCATATGATCGATTTAGTTCCAAATCACATGGGAGCTTCGACTGAAAATCCGTGGTGGCGGGACGTGTTAAAGAATGGAAGATATTCTGAATATGCAGATTTTTTTGATATCGATTGGAAACGATATGATGGCAAAGTGCTGTTGCCTATTTTGCATGATAATTCAGAGATAAAAAAAGAAGGGGGACACCTAAATGTCGATGGTAAGATTATTCCTCTTAGAGCTGGAACAGAAAAACTTACCGATAAAGATGAACTGCTTGAAAAGCAAAATTACATATTAGAACACTGGAAAGAGACCCATAAGGCAATCAATTACCGTAGATTCTTTGATATTTCCGAACTAGTCGGCTTAAAAATGGAAAAATCAACTCTCTTCAAGAAGTATCACGAGAAAGTTTTTGAGTGGATTAAAGAGGATAAAATCCAAGGTTTGAGAATAGATCATCCAGATGGACTTTCGGAACCCTCCCGATATTTAAAGAAGCTTTATTCGAAATCTAATCATATTTATACCGTTTGTGAAAAAATTCTCCAATTTGGGGAGAAAATGCGAGCCGATTGGAAGTCGGATGGAACTGTTGGATATGACGCATTAAACTCAATTAATTCACTTTTTGTTGATACCAAGAATGAAAAAGATTTTACAGAAATTTTTCAAAGTTTAGCAGAGGAAACAGAAGATCCAATTTTGCTTCTTGCAGCAGAAAAGAAAAAGTACATCGAAAAATACTTGGAAAGTGAGCTTGATACGATCACAACCGAAATTTACAACATTACAATAAGAAAGAACGAACGATTTAATGTAACAGATTTAAAAGAAGCGCTTGTTGAGTGGTTGTCACTTTTTCCTATCTATCGATCATATGTAGGAAAAAGGGGAGTAGGGTTTTTTAAGCGAGATAAGAAGATTATTTCTAAATTTCTGCATGCCAAGTTAAAGCTTAAGCATGAATATAAAGTATTCTTTGCCCAAAAGATTTTGAAATGGTCTTATAGAAAGACTCTTCTACGTATTCAACAACTCATGCCTGCTGTTTTTGCTAAAGGGTTTGAAGATACATTTTTATATTTGTATACACGACTGACTTCTTTAAATGAAGTTGGAGGGACTCCAATGAAATTTGGTTTGTCGATTAGAAATTTTCATAAAATTACAAAAGAGCGGCAAGAGTCTCATCCAAACTCAATGGTGACAACCTCAACACATGATACAAAAAGATCTGAGGATGTACGAATGCGCATTAGTGTGCTTTCAGAAAGACCAAAGCTATTTAAGAAAATGATAAAGCGGTGGAGAAAGTTGAATGGTGTATTCGAGGATAAAAATTTCGATTATTTTTTCTATCAAACGTTACTAGGATTTTGGCCAGCAACAAAACCTACAATTGAAAAAAAGAAAGAATTAAAAGAGCGACTCACTGCCTATTTTATTAAATCAGCTTGTGAGGCAAAAAGACACACAGATTGGATTGATCATAATCAGGAATATGAGAAAAATCTTCTGGAATTTGTTAATGCGATTATATCAAAGAGTGCGACTTCTCCTTTTTGGAAAAGCTTTTATTTGTTTCTCGAAGAAATTGATTTGTATGGCAAATATAACTCTCTCTCAGCGCTTATAATCAAAATGGGAATGCCAGGTGTCGTTGATTTTTATCAAGGGCATGAATTTTGGCGTTATGATCTTGTTGATCCAGACAATCGAAGACGTGTGAACTTTGAAATTCGGGAAAATATGCTCGATAAGCTTGAAGAGACTGAAATTAATAGTGAGCTGTTGCTGGAATGGTTTTACAACCCAGACGATTCAATGATTAAAATGTATCTGATGCAAAAAGGGCTGAAGGTAAGACGAGAGTTTAAAGAGTTGTTTGTGAAGGGAAGATATGTTCCTCTTATGACAAGAAGCTCAGATTTAATAGGCTTTTCAAGAATACGTGGTTCAGTTGAAGTTCGAGTTTATGCGGCTCGTTTTTATTCTAAACATTTAGGTGATGTGCAGATTCCTTTTAAGAAGGGGTTTATAGATGTTTTTACAAATGAGGCATCAACGCCATTACCGTTTTCAATCCAAATCAAAAAACTTACTTAGATGTGTTTTCTACATTTGAAATCATAGATTTCATTGCGGATGAAAGATCTTTATGGGAAGTTATTTCGTCAATAGACGGTCTAAACCTATAACACCAATTTTTTGGGTGCACAATTCCTGGGACGTTGATCCTTTCATCATTTGGATTTTCCCAAACTAAGTCTTTAAAAAGAGATAGGTATTCTCCCAATAAATTGATGTGAAAGAGGGAATTTGTATGGTGGCTTTCTTTTAACATGTTGTAGCGGAGTTCAGATGTGAATTCTTTTTGATATTTTATTCCCCTGAAAGAGCAATATTCTTTTACTTCTTCAGTTGAGGATGTCCACCATTGTTCAAGTGTGTCTGAATCATGGGTTGAAAGAGTTGTGAGCGAGAGAGTCGGATAGTCTTCAAAAGGTACAAAAGCATTATCTGTAAAATGGTTCCTTTCCCATCTAGGAATTCTTGTTCCACAAATTCCCATTTCCATGATTGCTTCTCTAATGTATTCGATGTTATCGCCAAGGTCCTCTCCAATTGGAAGCATGTCGGTAACAGAAATCAAGTGGTTTAGTATTGTTTTGCCTTGATAAAGAGCTGCCCAACGATCCTTTGGCTTAAAACTACCTTCGATGGCTTTTTTCCCGCGTTCAATTGCCCATATTCTAAAAAACCCAATAATATGGTCGATTCTATAGATATCATAAAGTTCTGCAGCTGTTTTAAGGCGGGTGTCCCACCAGTCAAAATCATCTTGCTCAATGACATCCCAGCGAAAGGTTGGAAAACCCCAATTTTGTCCCTTTTCTGTAAACATGTCGGGAGGGGATCCAGCTGAAAAATCAAGATTGAAATCTTTTCGGTAGATCCAAACGTCAAGCGACTGTGGTGAGATTAAGATGGGAATATCACCTTTTAAAAAGACGTTCTTTTTATTGGCATGAGCTTTTACTCGTTTCATTTGATCGTAGCAAAAAAACTGAATCATGAACCAGTAGTTCATTTTCTTCTCTTTTTCTTTGTAGAGAACTTTAAGAAGTTGCTTTGAGGGATTGCGAATAGATGCGTGCCAAAAAGACCAATCTTGGTGTGCGTTTTCATGCTTTAGCACTTTAAATATTGCGTAGGGCTTTAACCAAGAATGAGATTCAACAAAGTTTTGAAATTCTTGAGTTTGAGAAATTAGGTGAAAGGCTGTCGCAAAGTAAGTCTCAAAAAAAGAGAGTTTTGCATTTAAAATAACATCGTAAGGTAGACGTTGAAGAGACTTATATTTTTCAAAAGTTCCAAGCTCAACAAGTAGAGAAGGAAATTTTTCCATATGAGGGAGGTCCCAAAGGGAGAGAAATATGGGATTTAGAGCACAAGATGAAAAAGCGTTGTATGGACTACTCTCTAGTCCTGAATCATTTAGAGGAAGTAGTTGAATGATGTCAAAGCCAAGTGAGCTCACCCAATCAATTAAATCGATTAAGTCAAGGAATTCCCCAACTCCACAACCCTTGCTTGAACGAAGAGAGAATAGAGGGAGATTTATTCCGTGATGGTGCTTAAACCCAATTTTTTCAAAGGCTTTGTGGGTGGGCAGGTTAAGGGTATTATCATTCATCTTAGTAGTTATATCCGAATTTAATTTCGAGGTTTTGGTTCTGAGCACCACTACCTCCATTAAATTCATACCCTAATTCTAAAGTCATATTTTGGCAACGAACTGCACTGATATTTACTTCTACTGCAACTTGATTTATTGATTTTGTGTTAGTTATGACAGTAAAATCGGTGTGATCAGGTGTTATTTGTAAGCCAGAAGTGAGCGTTTGTTCTCCAAAGAAAAAGAAACCTCTATAACCAATTCCAAAATAGGGGGTGATGGAAAATTTTTTGCCTGCTTCAATTGTTTTAGAAAAACCTAATATAGCTTTTGGAACAACTGTTCCATAGTACTGAGAATTAGCATCTAAATTTGCAGAGCTGCCATTTTTTTCTTTGATTGAGTCTTGCCAAAGTGCAATTCCATCAAAGTTGAATTTAGGCATTACATTTAGACTTCCCATATACATATCAACTGGAATCGAAGTTCTTGCAACGACGTGGGCGCCTGTGCCGTAGCTATTGAAATTAGCTTTTGCTGTTTCGTTATAACCTGTGAATTGAACGCGTCTTTTTGTGTCATAGTTTTGATAGACAAACATAGGGCCAACAGAAAGTGAGGTCTTGTTTGTGTTGTATCCAAAGTAGGGGCCAACATAAACACCCTGAATGTCAGCGTTTCCAGCATTTTGCTGCCAGTGTTGGTATGTGTATGTATAGCCAACCATTCCACCGAACGTAAAGTGGTTTTTATTTGTATAATTTATACCAACAGTTGCTCCACCAGTATTTGCTTCAAATCCATACTGCTGACCACTTAGGTTTTGAGAGTAGTAAGAATATAAAGGTGTTGCGTAAAAGAAAAGTTCGCTTGTAGGGCAATAAAATGCAGGGAAAGCAAGGTTTCTTGCGATATCACTACTATTTCGGAATGTAACGATAGAAAGGTCGCCAAATTGAACAGGAGAGAGGTGAAGAAGTGCCTGTTTATATGCATCTTCTGAAGTCAGGCTAGCGAGACTATGACGCAAGGCAAAAAGCTCATCGTTTGGATTAGTTACATGAGGCCCAAAAAGATAATCTGCAACAGCTTTTTCATTTCCAGTCAAAGAAGAAGCTGGCACGATTGGAATTGCAGCTCCATTTGTTAAAATAGCATATACTGCTGTAGTGCCTAAATATGTTACTGTAACAGGTTCTGTGACGATATGATTTACTGTTAAAAAAGTTCCAGAGACGGTGCCAGCATTTAGAAAATCAACGCGGTGATTTTTTTGATAGGCTCCTGGGCCAAAATCAATAAAAAGATCCCCCGTAAGGTTTGCTGTTCCTCCAACATTGATGATATCATGAGAAGTTGAGTCAATTTCAATTTGTACTGTTCCATCGCTGTTTAAAGTAAGATCACCAGCAATAGTCAAAGTTCCAATCGAAGCTCCTGGTGAAATAGTGCCGTGGTTTTCTGTGATTGTTCCAACAGATCCATTTCCTGAAAGTGTAGCTCCACTGCTGATTGACATATTACCACGAATGCCACCATGTATATATGTTTGCCCTGCAGAGAGGGTTGTTGTATGGGAGACTCCTGTTGAATCACCATTTAAGACAAGGATTCCTGTGCCTGTCTTTGTAAAAGCTCCTGTACTTGTAAGTTGACCACCGATTGTGTAAGTGACGTCTTCATCGACGTCTACAGTACCTCCACCACTTGAAAAAGAGTGGTCTCTGTCAGTTGAAAATGTTGATGTAACATTTAAAGTTCCTCCATCAAACGTAGCATCGCCAGTTGAATCACCAAGGGCAGCATCATTGCTTACTGATAGAATTCCAGAATTAATTGTTGCCCCACCTGAAAATGTATTGTCATTTGTAAGGATCAATTTCCCGGAACCGCTTTTTACAACGCCTCCGCTACCTGAAACAGCTCCTGAAAGGGTCAAGATCTTATTATAAGGTACGCTAAAAGTAGCATCACTAGAACCTGCCGTCATAGTTCTTGGGATAGTCATTGTATTGGTTGTTGTAAGTGTTCCACCATTGATGGTTGCTCTATTTGAGCTGTGTCCTAAACAAGAATCATCACTTATAGAAAGCGTTCCTGCTGTAACGTTAACTGTTCCAGTAAAAGTATTGTCTGTTGGTAAAGTAAGTGTTGCTGTTCCGGATTTTGTTAAACCACCTGTTGTCACAGTCATTGATTGATCACTTGCAAATTGATCACTTGCAATTGGATTAACCAGTGAATAGTCACTAGAAATATTAAAATCGATGCTACCACCTGATTGCATAAAAATATCTTTTCCTAATGCAACTCCACTATTAGCGCCTGTACCACCTGTGATAGTATTTTGGCTAAATGTTACGCTCTGAATTTCAAGTGATCCACCTTCTTGAATAAAGATAGCTCCACCAAGACCAGCTCCACCGCCGCCAAGCGTTTGATTTCCTGTCCCGCCTCCAAATGCTGACCCGTTATTTCCATTCCCACTTGAGTCAGAAGCTCCACCACCACCAAATCCGCCCGGTGCGCCATAGAGATGTCCACCTCCGCCACCACCAAAGCCACCTGTAGCATTTCCAGTATAATCATAGCGAGCGTCTCCTAAAACTGAAGAGGTACCACCTGACCCTCCACCAAATCCCCCTGCACCGCCGGCATTCGCATTTGGACCACCACCACCACCGCCGCCACCTGCTGTTCCAGAAGGGGCTTGAGCGTTTCTTGCGGGAGAAGAGGTCGTTCCTCCAGCACCACCATTTACTGCAGTAGCAGCATTACCATAAACAAAACCACCACCAACACCGCCTACAGTTCCGGCAGTAGGGGGTGATCCAGCTGTTGAAAAACCACCACCACCACCACCGCATGCAACATTATTTGCGCTGTAACTTGGGTCTGATTTTCCTCCATCTCCAAACATGCCTCCGCCGCCACCACCGGTATTTGCGTAATGGGTTACTGTGCTAATATCAGCAGCCCCACCATCACCACCTTGTGCAACACAGTTTGAAAAAGTGACGCCATCAAGTAGAACAGTTGTATTTTTAGCTACAAAAAGGCCACCACCCATTCCTGCTCCACCACCGCCAGCAAAAAAACCAACTCCACCGTTACCGCCTTTTGCTTTTGCAGATGCGATTGTGAGTTCACTGATTCTAATTGTTCCACTTGAGGCAGTTTGGTCTCCTCCACCAACAAAAAATCCACGGTAAGGACCAGTTGCTGTGATAGTGTTTTGTCCACCATAAATAGTAATGTCCCGAGCAACAGTAGCAAAATTTGCATCTGAGCTTAAAGGAGTGAAATTAGTTGAATAGGGGATGTCTGCGGTTATCGTAATCGTATATATTCCAGACGTGTTTGCGTTGGCATTTACAATCTCTGTCGTTAGTTCTGCAGCGGTTGAAGCATTACCTCCAGGAGATGCAGCAAAAAGATTGGAAGAAATCAGCATTGATAGAATTACAATTCTTGATTTAGATAAATTCATTTGCGCCCCGTATAATCAACTAAAGATTATTATCGTATAGAAGAGCTCTATTTCTGGAAAACTAAAAAGCGTTTTTTCATCAATGAGTTTTTCATTCATCTTAGAAGTTATAACCGAATTTAAGTTCAAGATTTTGGTTTTGTGCGCCACTACCACCATTGTATTCATATCCTAAATCAAGTGTCATGCTTTTGCATCGAATTGCGCTAATGTTTACTTCCACCGAAACTTGATTTATGGCAGATGTGTTAGTTACGACAGTGAAGTCAGAATATTCTGGTGAGATGACTAAGCCAGAAGTGAGAGTTTGTTCTCCAAAGAAAAAGAAACCTCTATAACCAATTCCAAAATAGGGAGTGATAGAAAATTGTTTGCCAGCTTCAATCGTTTTAGAAAATCCGAGAATTGCTTTTGGAACAACAGTTCCATAGTACTGAGAATGTATATTTAAATTTGTCGTTCCACCGTCTTTTTCCTTGATAGAATCTTGCCAAAGGGCAATTCCATCAAAGTTAAATTTAGGTACTACATTTAAACTTCCCATGTACATCTTAAACGGAATAGAAGTTCTTGCAACAACGTGGGCTCCTGCGCCGTAGCTATTAAAATTAGCTTTTGCTGTCTGATCATAACCTGTGAATTGAACGCGTCTTTTTGTCTCATAGTTTTGATAGACAAACATAGGCCCAAAAGAAACAGAAGACCGGTCGTTATTGTATCCAAAGTAAGGACCTACATAAACACCTTGAATATCTGCATTACCAGCATTTTGCTGCCAGTGTTGGTATGTGTATGTGTAGCCGACCAATCCACCGAAAGTATAGTGTTCTTTACTTGTGTAATTAACGCCAACGGTTGCTCCACCGCTGTTTGCCTCAAATCCGTATTGTTGGCCACTGAGGTCTTGGTTATAGTAGCTATAGTAGGGCGTTGCGTAAAAGAAAAGCTCACTTGATGGGCAATAAAATTGTGGAAAGGTAAGATTTTTAAGAAAATCACTTGTATTGCGGAATGTAAGAATAGAAAGGTCGCCGAATTGGACAGGGGAGATGTGAAGAAGTGCGTCTTCATACTCACTTGCTGTCTCTAAGTTAGCAAGAGCAACTCTTAATGCAAAAAGCTCATCATTTGGATTGGTCACATGCGCACCAAAAAGGTATTGAGCAACAGCTTGTTCATTTCCCGTCAGCTCTGATATAGGAACAATTGGGATGGCAGCTCCATTTGTAAGCACCACATAGACGGCAGAATCAGTGTATGAAATAGTTACAGCTTCTGTTGCGATATGCGTGATTGATGAGAATGTTCCAGAAACAGTGCCTGCATTTAGAAAATCAATACGGTGATTTTGGCTATATCCGCCTGGTGTAAATTCAAGAAAAAGATCTCCTGCTAGAGTTGCTGTTCCACTTACATTAACGATATCATGACTCGTTGTATCAACTTCGATGTGCAGACGACCATCACTACTTTGTGTATAGTCACCAGTGATTGTCAATGTTCCAATCGATGCCCCTGGATTAAGGATACCGTGGTTCTCTGTGATTGTTCCAACAGAACCATTTCCTGAAAGTGTGGCGCCACTGCTTATTGCCATATTGCCACGAATGCCACCATGGATATATGTTTGTCCTGCAGAAAGAGTTGTTGCGTGAGAAACTCCTGTAGAATCACCATTTAATACAAGAGTTCCTGTTCCCGTTTTTGTAAATGCCCCAGTGTTTGTAAGCATTCCCTCAACAGTAAATGATTTGTTGGCATCAACATCAACTGTTGCTCCACTACTACCAATGTCAAAATCTCTATCTGTTGAAAATGTGGAAGAAAGATTTAGAGTTCCTCCGTTGATTGAAGGGGAGATGGTTGAATCACCAAAAGAGGAGTCGCTCCCCACAATAAGAGTTCCGGCACTGACTGTCAGCCCACCAGTTATTGTATTTTCTCCAGAAAGAGCTAAAGTTCCAGAATTAGTTTTTGTAAGGGTTCCAGCACCTGATACGACACCTGAAAGAGTAGCTGTTTTCCCTGATGAAACATTTATAGATCCATTTGATGAGCCAACTGAAAAATTTCTATCTGATGTTAATGTGTCTGTGATGGTAAGAGTTCCCCCATTAATGCTTGGAGCTATAGTGCTGACTCCCATACATGAATCAGCCGAAACGATCACTTGACCAGCGTTTATATTCAATGATCCTGTGAAAGTGTTTCCTGCAGGTAGTGTTAAGTTAGCACTCCCTGATTTTGTAATTCCACCTGTTGTAACGGTCGTTGATTGATCACTTTCAATTGGATTCGTAAGAGAATGGTCTGTAGAAATATTAAAAGTAAGGCTCGCCCCAGATTGCATAAATATGTCTGTTCCATAGGTGCTTCCATTGTTTCCGCCCGAGCCAGCTACTAATGAACTCCTGCTAAAAGAAGCTTGCTGAATTTCAAGCGATCCACCTTCTTGAATAAAGATCGCGCCACCAAGAGCAGCTCCGCCACCACCTTTTCCATTGCTTGAACCAGCTCCACCAGCAAAAGCAGATGATGTATTACCAGCTCCGCAGCCACCACCACCAAATCCACCTGCGCCATTTTCAAACCCACCACCACCGCCGCCACCAAAACCTCCACGTGTACCAGCATAAAGATAGCCGTTTGCATATGAGGCACCACCAGATCCTGCTCCAAATCCACCAGCACCACCACCGTTGCCATTTGGACCAGCACCACCACCACCCCCGCCGGCACCACCAGATGGAGCGTATGAAGATGATGGTGTTGCTGTAGTTGCACCACTGCCCCCATTGCCATCACTCCCAAAACCGAAGCCACCGCCATTGCCTCCAGCATTTGTTGGAGGGCCAGGAGTATTTGTTCCATTAGAGCCAAAGCCTCCTCCGCCTCCACCCTGATAAACATTGGTTGAATTTCCACCGTTTCCTCTCATTCCACCACCACCACCGCCGCCGTAATAAGTAGGGCGTGATGTGCTAAAATTTCCTCCAGTACCGCCTTGAGCTGTACAGTCAACAAAATCCACGTTGTTGATAACGACATTTGTATTTTTGGCAACAAATAGACCAGCACCCATTCCTGCTCCACCACCACCACCATAGAAACCGTTACCACCAGTACCACCAAGTGCTTTTGCACCAGAAATTGTAAGATCTTGAATTGTGATAATACCACTTGAATTGGATTGATTTCCTCCACCAACAAAAAATCCGCGGAAATTTCCACTTGTTGTTAGAGTGTTGTTTCTACCATCAACAGTGATCACGTTATCAGTTGTTGTTCTGCTCAGAGTTGCAAAATTTGTGTCAGAGGCAAGGGGGGTAAGAAAGACGGTACTATTTTTGATATTTTGACGAAAGGTGATGGTGTATAAGCCTGTTGTGCTGAGATTCGCATTTGTAATGGCTGTGTTTAATTCAGCTGCTGTTGTGACTGTGGAAGACCCTGCTGCAAATAGTGATGAGATCGATAGAGCGCAGATACAACCAAAAGAAAAATGGAATTTTAACAAAGCACACCCCTAAGAAAAACTAATAAAGTGTGATTCTAATTAAGTATTCTATTCTTTAAAACCAAAAAGAGAAGTTTTGCCGCTACCATCCCCTTTAGGAACTTCATTCGTATCTTGTGGAGATGGAAAACCGCTATCGATTGCTTTTCGCCAACCAGTTGCTCTTTGCACAAAGATAGATAGATGTTCGTATAATTCTTTACCTGTTAGCCCATGCATTAATACGTTCAGCAAAAGAACAAGAGCATTGTCAGGGCCCGTGTAGGAAAGAGTCCCATGGTTTTCTGTGACTTGATAGTTAGCTTTTAGCGCATCTTTAAGAATGTTTTCTCTAAAACGGCCAGGGGGTAGTTCACAAACAAGTGTTGCGATTTGTATATTTTCACCTGTGACATCTACTTCAAGTTGTACCTTGAAGGTTTCATTGATCATGATTGTACAAAGACCATGTAAATCAGGGTGGAGATCGACATCGAACTCATTGCTTAACTCTTCTAATACATCTTCGAATGCCATTATTTACAACTCTCCTTAATCGACGCTATCTTTGTTGCTCCAACCTTTTGGAGGTTCTTCTTCCTCTTCTTCGTCCTCTTCTTCTTCTTCAAGAAGGTCATCAAGTTCTGATATTGTTTCTATTAGAGTCATAAGAAGGTCTTGTCTATGACGATCATTTCGGAATAATTTTGGTGATGTGGCTCTTACAGCATCTCTAAATTGCGTGTAAATAATCACTTGAGCAAGAATTTCCTCAGAAATACCAAGAAGAGAAGCAAGTCTTAAAACTTTGTCTGGAGTTGGGTACCTTTCTGCAAGAAGTTTTACATATAATTTAGAAAGTAGATCGAACGTGATTCGCATCGGAAGAGTTAAGTCAGCTCTTGTAAAAGCACCTTGAATAAGGGCCATTCTTCCATAAAAAAAACGATATACACTTAGTATTGCCTGCATAGATCTTGTTTCGGTAAAAAGGCGTTGCAGCTCTCCCTTTGAAATTGAAGGCCCTTTTGATTTCATATCTGCACCCAGCGAGTGTAACATAAAACTGATGATGTTTTTCATCTTGTTGAAGTCAAATTTTTCAATCAACTCTTCAAAGAGAGTAAGGGATTCTCTTGGATTTCCTGTAATCTCACGATATAGGTCTCTAAGACCTGTGCTAGAACCAAGACCTTGCTTTGAGAATTCCTGTGCCTCTTGATTAATGTTTCGACCTGCTCGAACTTCACGACCAAATTGATTGTTCAGTAAGTTTCTTGCCATGCGCATTTTTTGCCCCATTTTTGTTGAGGGGTTGCTTGTTGCACACATAAAATCAAGGGCTTCATCTGCAAGAAATTTATCTGGATAGGATTTTAAAACCTTAGAAAGAATTTCCTCTGCCGTATCATCAATATCGATCATGCCTTTAAGACCGAGGAGGGCCCTTTTTTGCATTTCAGGGTTTCGATCTTGAAATTCTTTGGCTGCTTTACTGACATCATCAATCAGCTTATCATCGATATGTTCTTCTTCTTCTGTTTCATCACTTTTTTGAGCAGAGTCGTGCCGTCTGATACGTTTTTCTAACGTCTCGGAGTTTTTCATCATAGCAAAAGGGTTAAATAACGCATCTTCAGTACGTTCTGTCATGCTTCTTTCATTGCCTAGAAGACGAGCTTCCATTAAAGTCGCTCGTTGCATTTGCTCAAGACGCATCATCTGCGCTCTACGTGCACCTACTGAATCTGATGGATTTACCCGATTATCAGACATTAAGATCTACCCTTGCCTTCTTTGGTATTAATGATGTCTTTTGGAGGGTATTTAATTCAATTGGATTCGCCCAAGAGGCTGAATGCGAATTTCAGGTACGACCTCTTGATAAGAAACAACAGCAAAATCGGGGAATTCTCCCTCGATCAACTTTCTCACAAATCTACGTACGTCGATGGCTGTAAGTAAGATAGGAGATGACCCTCCTGGAGGAGTTGGCTGAACGGTTGTTCTCATAGCCTGTAAAATAAGCTGAACTGAATCTGGATCAAGAGCCAAATAGGAACCTGCAGATGTTTGTTTAATCCCGCCACGGACCATATCCTCAATTTCTGGATCAAGAAGATAGACAGAAAGAACCGTCTGGCCTTTAGAATACTTATAACTAATGTAACGCTTTAAGGATGAGCGGATGTATTCCGTCAAGATGACTGTATCTTTTTCCGTTTGTGCAAATTCACTAAGAGATTCAAGAATTGTACGCAAATCTTTGATAGAAACTTGTTCCTGAACCAATCGTTTATAGATTTCTGTAAGTTTTTGAAGGGGGACAAGTCTTGTAACTTCTTTCACAAGATCAGGGAAAGATTTTTCTATAAATTCTAAAATAGCTCGGACTTCTTGAATACCAATAAATTCATGTGCATATTGTCGATAAAAGTATGAAAGGTGCAGAATCATTACATCGAGAACTTCCCAATACTTAATTCCAGCTTTATTCAGGACATCTGTATATTTTTTTGCCACCCAGAAAGAAGTTTGGTTCATGAGATTTTTCGTTTCTGTGTGGGGAATATTATATCTTCGTAAATTTTGTTCCGTTTCATTTGTCAATAGATGATCTTTAATGATTTTTCCACGCATTAAAGGAACTTCATTTAGGTAGATACAATAGTCTTCTTCTTCAAGGTGGGGGGCTTCTGTTCGTACGTGAACACCTGGAAATCTTACACCTAAATCTTGGTAGAGAGCAGCTCGCATTTTAGGAATTTTTTCTTCGATGAACTTGTTTCCTTCACGATCTTTTTTAATAAGTTCTGCGATATAGGAGCCAACTTCAAGAATAACAGGGAGAGTTAACGCATATTCATCCCCACCCCCACGAATAA
>CAYGJD010000009.1:0-75670 GCA_964350315.1 uncultured bacterium | reverse complement strand
TTGAATTTCGAAATGTAAATGTTGCAGATCACAAGGCTGTTGCTCTTTTTGGCAAAGAGGTAAATGAGATGTGGGGGCAGGTTGATGTTGTTGTTAACTGCGCTGGAATTACCCGAGACAACTTGATGATCAAAATAAAAGAAGAAGATTGGGATAGTGTACTTGATACCAATTTAAAATCTGTTTACAATACAACGCATGTTTTTTTGAGAGGCATGATGAAGAATCGTGGGGGTAGAATTATTAATATCGCATCGGTGATAGGATTGATTGGAAACCCAGGTCAGGTAAATTATGCTGCATCTAAAGCTGGAATGGTTGGATTGACAAAATCCCTTGCAAAAGAGGTTGGCTCAAGAAATATAACGATTAACTGTATTGCACCAGGTTTTATAGAAACAGACATGACAGACAAGTTAAATGATTTGCAAAAAGAAGCTATATTAACAAAGGTCCCTATGGGGCGTCTTGGAACACCTGAAGAAATTGCAAATGCTGCACTTTTTTTAGCTAGTGATGAGGCAGAATATATTACAGGTCAGGTGCTCACTGTAGATGGTGGGATGACCGCATAAAGACTAGAAAATTAAACATTAACAAAAGAAGGTATGAAACTATGAGTTTAGAACAGGAAATTGTTGATATCGTCGTCGAGCAATTAGGAGTTGATCCTGAGGAAGTGACAGATGAGAAGAAATTTGTTGAGGATCTGAATGCAGACTCTTTAGACCAGACAGAACTAATCATGACTTTTGAAGAGAAGCTTGATCTTGAAATTTCAGAAGAAGAAGCAACAGAATTAAAGACTGTTGGCGATGTGATTAGATTCATTAAAAAGAAAAAAACTGAAGTGCCGACCTAATATTACTTTAGGTGTACTAGTTTCATTTGTAGGAGGAATATAATGTTCCTCCTTTTTTATTAATTAATAATTGGAGAAAAATATGCAGTTTTCATTTTGGCATGAGCTTAATGCTGTGTTTGCAGATGTATTTAAAACCGAAGGAGGTGAATGTCTAGCGCCTTTGGGTCAGGAAAAACAGCTTTTATTAGATAGAATAAGACGCAGAGATCAGATAGGGTTCTACCCAGCATACCCATCAAATTTATCGATTCGAGAAGTAGATATTGTTTGTGATAACCAGCAAGTTGCTTTCTTTGTACAGACTCAACTTAGACAAATGGGAAATTCCTTTATGCCAGGTGATCCGGATATTACGGGAGTTATGGATAGAATTGAATTAACGACAAATGAAGATGATCTGGCGATGATTAGAATTCCATTTGACCCCTTAATTTTTTTGGTAAGAGCATCGCAAGAAATGCCAGGTTTTTTAGATATTCCACTAAACCTTTATGGTGCTCCTAGAGGAAGGTGTTCTCTTGTTGAACAAGTTTTAGAATACAATGATGGAGTCCTTAGAGTTATTTCTGCGTTTAGCAGATTACAAGTGTCAAACGAACCCGGAAGAACTAACATGATAGAAGTCGATTTGACAGATAGATTAGTAGCATTGTTTGATGGCGGTGGCATGAATAGAGGAGCAATTGGAGCAGAAGTTCAACCGTTTGTCTCAGAATATGCCCGTTTAGTTCGTATGACCGCAGAAGAGATTCTTCCAATAATTTCTTCAAGGATTCCTGCTCTGGCTATTGGTCAAGGTGGAGCTGCTGCGGCACCAGGTGATGATGCAGAAATTGAAAGTCCAAGTTCTAGTTCAGAGGCGGAAACTGATGAATTTGATGCAGATGAAGCAAGAAGGCGTGCAAGAGGTGGTGTTTGGATGAGAGGAAGTTGGGGGGCAATTTCCAGAGGTAGAGGAGCAAGTTCTAGAGGCAGGGCGCGAGGAGTATCGCGTCGTGCAGAACACATTACCGCTGGTAGCCCAAGAGCGCACCCTTATCAAAGACCGCCAGAAAGATCATCAAGTGATACGCCTGTTATCACTGCTGAAGAGTTTGATGTCTGGAGAGGAGAGTAAAATTAATTTTTTATTGAGATCCAAGACTCTCGTAGTTCTGAGGGTTTCATATGAAAGTCATAAAAGACGAGATCCTTTCTTTCAAGGATTTCGTCTAATAAAGCGTGGATTTCTGGGGTATCTAAAAGAGAGTTTTCTACGGCATCAAAACAAGCTGGAAACATTGCGCAGAACTTAAGAGATTCGTGAATCGATTCTTTTTTGGAGATGTGGTTAATGAATTGGTATGCAGATTTTTCATTTTTTGATGCTTTAGGAATCACAATATGTTCTATGGAAAGAAAGGTTCCTTCAACTGGGAGGCGGTAGAGAACTTCTGGGTTCTCTATTACGATATCTGGATAAAACGAACTTTTAACCAATCCAATGGGGCAATTCTCTGTTGCAATAAGGTATTTGGATCTGTAGTCAGCGTATGCCTCGACCCATTTTTTTTGCTTTCTTAAAAGTTCTTTTGTTTGTCTGATTTCATCTTGAGTAAGGTTGTCTGATTTTTTGAATAGATAGTAAGCCGCAATAGAGAATGCTTCTACAGGTTCTGGGATCATAGCAACTGTTCGATTGTCTTTGTTCTTCTTGAAAATCTGACTTAAGGAAGGCGTTTCTGCTGGAGTTATCATTTTTGTGTTTTCTGCGATACCGAATACTTCCCATGAATAGGGGATAGAATATTTGTTTCCTGGATCAAAGGTGTGGTTGTTAAGAATGGGAGAGATCCTATCCAAGAAGTCTAATTGACTCTTATCGAGTTCTTTTAGAAAGTTGTTATTTCTTAATACTTTTATCGCATAGTCTGAGGCAAATATAATGTCAAACTCATCTGGCTTAGCGTTTTTAACTTTACTAAGTAATTCTTCGTTGTTTGATGAAACCTGTATGTTTATTTTTGTTTTATATTTGTGCTCAAATTCAGAAATGACATCAGGAGATAAAAAAGCACCCCAAACAAAGACATTCAATTCTTTAGCGTGGTGTTTTTTAAAGATAGGAAGAAATGGAATAGAGAGTAGGAAAACTATTATGATTGCGGAAGAGAGTAAAAGAAAACATCTTGCAATTGTTTTTTTCATCTACAGGATCCTCCGTGCTCTTTTCCCAACTGAAAAGTAAATTGTAACCAAAGTTAGAGTAAAAATAAGCAGGATTGATGCAAGAGCATTAACAACAGGTGAGATTCCGTATCTAATCGATGAGATTAGAAAAAGGGAGAGAGTTTGAGTGCCAGCGCCGGTGCAAAAATAGGACAGGACAAAGTCATCAAATGAAATAGTAAAGATCATCAAGCTTGAAGTTATTAATACTGGCTTCATAAGAGGTAGTACAATTTTAAAAAAAGTTTGTGTAGCTGTAGCCCCTACAACTCTTGATGCTTCAAAAATAGTTGGATCAAGTTCTCCAAATCGAACAAAGGCAATAGGAATCGTAAAGCCGAGTCCAACAATCGAATGGGCGATAATAATGGTCATAAGCCCCAGAGGGATGTTCATTAGCGAGAAAAAACTAAGAAGTGCTACTCCTAAGATTGTTTCCGGAATGACGATATTAAGATAGAACATGTTCATCATACGGTCAATTTTTCCTCCTCTTGAAAGAAAAAAGAGCATGAAGCATGTGAGCACTATGCAAAGAGATGTCGAAGAGAATGCAACAATCGATGAATTTAGAAAAGAGGTCCATAGTTCTCTTTCAGAAAATAGCTGAGAATACCATTGGAAAGTAAAGGTGTGCCATGGAGCTGGAAATGAACGTGAGTTGAATGAAAAAATGATTAAAATCACGATAGGAAAATAGAGGAAAGCGAACATTAGGAAGGTAAACAATGAGCCAATTATACGGGGTCTTCTTCTTCTTCCACTATTAATCATGCGCTTCCCCTTGCAAGAGAGCGGGCAAGGCGTTCTATTGCGTAGTTAACGATAAACAAAGTGATGATCAGAAAAAAGGTACATAATATGGTAAAGGCGAGGCCATATGTTAGTGTGGTTTTTCCAAGAACATAAAGCGAGATTACGCTGCCTACATATGCAATTTTGTCTCCGCCCATTAATTCAGGAATCACAAATTCTCCAAAAGCAGGGATAAAAACAAGGAAAATACCAGCTTTAATAGCCTTTTTCATGATGGGGAGGAGGATTCTGCAAAATGTTTGAAATTTGTTAGCTCCTAAATCAAGTGATGCTTCAAAAAGTTTTGCATCAAACCGCTCAAGCGAAGAGTAAAGGGGGAGAACCATGAAGGGTAGGTAAAAATAGATCATCATAAGCAAGATTGCAAAATAGGAGTTTAGCACATGGAGAGGCTTTGAAATTAAGCCTACAGACAGTAGTACGTTATTCAGAAATCCATTTTTCTCAAGAACGAAAAACCAAGCATAGATATGCAGGATAAAATTTGTCCAAAAGGGAATAATTAGTAGAAAAAGAAGGATTTGCTTAAGTCTGCCAGAATGAAAAGCCATATAGTATGCTAAAGGGAAGCCCAACAACAGTGTAAGGACTGTAGTGCAACCTGCAAGGGTGAGTGAATTGAGGGCGATATAAAAATAATTCAAAGTGAAAATATGAGAAAAAGCATCAAGAGAAAGAGAGAGGAACTTCCCTGATTCATCAAAAATTGTGATACTTGTTAGAACAATTGTAACAAAAGGGACGAAAAAAAATAGAAATTGCCAAACGAAGGGTATAGATCCAATAGCAAAAGCAAATTCCTTTTTTAAAGGCTTAAGAAAGCGGGATCTAGTTGATCGTTTCTTTTTAGGCAGAGGAAGTGCAATTTCAGTTGTCTTGTCCACATTAAACCTCTAGCAGTTGTACGTTTTCTTTCTGCCAGTAGAGGAAGACTTCATCATCATAGTCGATATCTTCCTTAGGGAAATGCTCTTCATTTTGTTCAAAGATTTGTATTTTTTTTGAGTTCGGCAGTATGACTTCATATAAAGTAGAACGGCCGTTATAGACAATAGAATGAACAGATCCTTTTAGAGCGTTAGAAAAGTTTTCAACAGGTTCTTTTGAGATATAGATCTTTTCAGGTCTAATGCTCATAACTGCTTCTTTAGGTCCGCAGACGATTGCTTTTTTTGAGGAGTGAGGAAGTACAAAGAATGAGCCCAAATCGTTTACAGAGAATTTAGCTTCTTTTCCATCTGAAACAAGCGTGCCTTCAAATATGTTTGTGCTTCCAACAAACTGGGCAACAAAAGTTGAATTGGGGAATTCGTAAATTTCTTGTGGTGTGCCAATCTGAGCAATATTGCCTTGATGGTTCATGATGGCCATATGGTCTGCAACCGTTAAGGCCTCAAATTGATCATGAGTAACATAAACAAACGTGGTATTCAATTTATCTTGCAGGTCGATCAATTCGATCAGCATTTTTTCACGTAATTTGAAGTCAAGTGCGGCAAGCGGTTCATCTAGCAAAAGCACTTCAGGCTCTCCGATTATGGCTCTTGCGATGGCTACTCGTTGCTGTTGGCCTCCTGAGAGCTCAGAGGGTCTTTTTAGTGTTTGCTCTGTGAGGTGAAAGGCTTTAAGTAGTTTGTGAACTTTATATTCTATTTCTTCTTTAGAAACCTTAGCGATTGTAAGGGCATAAGCTACGTTATCGAAGACTGAAAGGTGAGGAAATAAAGCATAATTTTGAAAAATAACGTTAATTTTTCTTTTATGAACTGGTTGATAAGTAATTTCAGTCGATCCAAGAAAAATTTTACCACTATCGACTCGCTCAAGCCCAGATATGAGTCGTAAAAGTGTGGTTTTACCACATCCTGAAGGGCCGAGAAGTGCGAAAAATTCTCCTAGGGGAATTTCAAGCGAAACCTTGTCGAGAATTAGATGACCTTTTTTTGACTTGGTCACATTTTCAAGTCTTATGCTTTTCATGCACAAACCCCTACTTTGCGTGTTGGAACCTCATGTTTTGAATGATTATTCTAATATGATTGATATTTTATAGCTATCTAAACAGCCAAATGAGAGTTTTTTTTGGTAAACCTTGCTTTTTTCATCTTTTTTTTTAAAAATGGATGATCACTCAGAAGTTAAAATAGGTAGAATAAATGATACAAGAAGTCATAGTTATCGGTTCGGGGCCAGCGGCCTGGACGGCACTGCTTTATCTTGCAAGAGCCCAGATGAAGCCAGTTGTGTATACAGGACAAGTTCAAGGTGGAGCACGGGGCGGACAGCTTACCCTTACAACAGAGGTTGAGAACTATCCAGGGTTTCCTACAGGGATCACTGGTCCAGAGTTAATGGTCGCAATGGAAATGCAAGTGAGAAATTATGATGTAACTTTTGTAGAAGAAGATGTTCTAGAGGTCGATTTATCAAAGAAACCATTTGTTGTTCGTGGAACAAACACGTATATGCAGACAAACTCAATCATTGTTTGTACAGGAGCTTATGCAAAAAGACTTGATGGAGTTACTGGAGATATAGAGTTTTGGGGAAAGGGAGTTAGTGCTTGTGCTGTTTGCGATGGAGCATTACCACTTTTTCGGAATAAGGAATTAGCTGTTATTGGTGGAGGTGACTCAGCTTGTGAAGAGGCAATTTTTTTAACAAAATTTGCTAGCAAAGTTTATTTGGTTCTAAGAAGAAACGAGTTTCGTGCTTCAAAAATCATGGCTGAACGTGTGAAAAATCATAAGAAAATTGAGATTGTTTTTAATCATGTTGTAAACGAAATTAGAGGAGACGGGCTTGTAAATTCATTGCTTCTGAAAAATTCAGATTCTTTGGAAACAATGGAATTAAAAGTTAGTGGTGTTTTTTATGGGTTGGGGCACAATCCAAGCACAGGCTTTTTGAAAGGTCAGGTTGAATTGGATCAAGAGGGTTATGTTGTTCGTAAAAATGGCACTTCACAAACGTCTGTTGAAGGTGTTTTTGTCGCAGGTGATGTAACTGACAAAAGATACAAGCAAGCGATTACAGCTGCAGGAATGGGCTGTATGGCTGCTTTGGATATGGAGAAGTGGAAGAGCGAGTTGGAAAGTGCTGCATCTGGGGATGGAGACAAAAGCAAGGCAGGTTTGGATAAATGCAAGAGCAAAAATGGACATTAACTCTTCTTTTTAGTTTTCTTTTACTAAGCATTAGCCAGTTAAATGCCGATCTTGAAAGAAAGCCGTGGTTTTATCCTCCTTATGAATTTCATGTGGGGACGAATATTACGCCGAGTTTTTTTTCAGATGTCCAAAATGGGTATAATCCTATTGGATACGGATCAACAAACTTTGATTGGCAAATGTTTCTTCTTGCGCCTTTTTCTGATTCATTTGATGCTCAAATACAAATCAATTTCTTTAAGACTACAATGAAAAAGTTCAATTTAGAAGCATTAGCTGCTCAAGTAAGGAAGCAGTTTTTTAATGATGTTCAAGGAGATTGGATTAGTGCCTACTGGGGATTTAACTATCGTTTTGTTCTCAAAAATAGACTTTCAGACGTTGCAACAACATACCATAATATTTCTAACTTTGAAATCTTTGGTGCAATTGGAAAAGAATTCTCTAAAAACTATAACTGGTTTTGTCGAACATTTTTATGGGGTGCTTTAGGACAAGCAAATACAGGATATCCGTGGGGACGCTTTGATTTTAGCGTTGAAGGGCGTACATATACGAACTATATCTTAGGGGGAGGTGTTGAAGGGTATTTTGGTACCGGGCCCCAAAAGTCTATAAACGTAGACCAATTCAACTCTTATGCTCGCATTAAACACCAGTCAGTAGACATATACGCCCATTTTGGCTATCAATCTAAAATATGGGGAATTCTCTCTTTCAAGTATGTCAATAGACCTTTTGCAAGAGCCTTTCCCGATTCTTACAATGCTTTTATGTTGACGTATGATTATCCATTTTCTTTCTAGTTCTAAATAGATGCTTTTAGAGTTTACGGTGATATGCAGCTAGCTGTTTTCTTTTTGTGTTGCAATTACAGATGCTGTCGCATAGTCACGTGAATGAGATATGGATAGGTGAAGTGTTGGGTTATTGAAATGTTCTTGGCATTTTTGGGAAAGAATTGCCTGAGGTTGCCCTCCAGGTTTGTTCAGGATCTCGATATCTTGAAATCCGATTGCTTTACCAAAGCCAACTCCAAGAGCCTTTACAATTGCTTCCTTTGCGGAGAAGCGAGCAGCAAACCTGCGTTCTGGCTCTGTATACTTTAGACAATGGTCTTGTTCCCTTTTTGAGAAAAGTTTATCTAAAAAGCGCGGACCATATTTGTGCATAGCGATTTTAAAACGTTCAATTTCAATGATGTCAGTGCCGATTCCAATAATTGTTTCGCTAGTTTTTAACATAAGTCGTTTATCTATTCGTGATCATACATTGATTGATTCTCATAAGAAGCCCCAACTGATGAATAGCTTTGTTCTTCTACAAGTGCGTTAGTGAAGATAATTCTACCAGCTGATGTTTGCTTGACTGAGATGACTTGAGTATCGATTTGTTCACCGATATACTCTCCTCCGTTGTTAATAACGACCATTGTGCCGTCATCTAGGTATCCAACGCCTTGTTTTGGTTCTTTTCCATACCGTTGAACTTTAATTGAGATAGTTTCACCAGGGGGAGTAACAGGCTTTAGGACGTTTGAAAGGCTATTTAGATTGATGTACAAAGTCTCATCAGATTGAAGAGAGTGAGTTCTATTTACTTCTGAAGTTAGGATATTTGCGTTGGTCATTCTAGCCAACCGTATAGATTTTTGTGATACATCATTCATTTCTGGGAAGTCAGTTTCATCATATCTGAGGCCAAGAGATTTCATAGTTTCAAGTTTTTTAACTACATCAAGACCTTTACGCACGCGTGCTTTTGTTGTTTCATCAGCCCCATCTGCTTGTCTATAGAGTTCTTTTACTATAAATTGAGGGAGGATAATACAGCTGTTTAAGACACCGCTTGATAAAAAATCTACGATTCTAGGATCGCATACAGCGTTGTAGTCGATAACAAGGTCTTTTTTATTGTGGGTTGATTTTGTAAAGCGAACAAAAGGAATCGATAGGTAGATTTCTTCAGAAAAACGGATCGTTAAAATAGTTCCTAAGTAACAACCAACGAGAAATAAGGCTATTTTTGCGATATCAATTGTTGCCGATGATAATGAACCAGATCCCATTCCTATTTGGACGATGGCACCAAAAGTTAATACTAGAGCTTGTCCCATTAAGTAGCCAAGAAAAAGACCAAGGATAACAATATTGAAGGTTTTTAAATTGAATTTGCGAATAAAGGTGTCTATACCAATGAGGAGCAATGTAAAGCTTCCGCCGAGACAAGCTCCAGTGAGTATTTTCATAGTTGTAGAGCCGACAGGATAAGAAATCATATAAGTAATCATGAATATTACGCTTAATGCGCCAAACAATATTCTCGTAAATGTTAAAGATTGTACCATTGCAGTCTCCATCCTTCCAAATTATTCTACTAAACAATATCATTGTAAATTCAACTCTGTTTTTTGTCGATCTTTGCCTTTAGAGGGGAAGGTTTTTTTTTAAAGTTGGAGGAAAATTGAGACAAAAATATGTATTATTATTCACTTGGTTTTGGTGGATGCTTGCGGGAATTCTTCTGATCAGTAAAGGATTTAACTACTACTCAGCTCAGAATTTTAAAGCTCTTTTTATTGCCGGTTATATTTTAGGTAATATGAAATACTTTTTTGTACTTCGCAGGTCAACTAAGTCACTAATTAGTCATATTAGGGAATTGCAACTCCCTATTAAACTATGGCAGGCATACCCTTTGAAAGTTTTTATTTTTATGGTATTCATGCCTCTTTTGGGCTATTTAATGAAATATATCCCCTTAGGAATGCAGGAGAGAGCTGTTATTGATTTTACGATTGGAATTGCACTGATCAATGGGGCGACAGATTTTTTGAGGGAAGCGATTTTTGCAAAGAAGAAGATTTTTAAAGCTTAGTTAGGGTATATCTTAGTTAGAGGAGATTTGTTATGTATTTAGCTTGGTTTCATTGGGATCCCAGTACAGATTTTGTTGTACTCCCTTTTATAGGCTTACCCCTTACTTGGTATGGACTTCTGTTTGCGACGGGTTTTTGGGTAGGTTTTCATATTTTTGTCTTTATGTTCAAAAAGTTTTTAACACAAAACCCTAAGTTTGTGAAAGGGGATGTGAATTGGAAAGAATTTGTCAAATTGCAAGATAAACGCATTGATTCACTGGAAATAGACAATATTGATAGTTGCAATGCTCTTCTTGATAAGAACTTTGATCATGAAATGGAATCTTTTCAGGGTAAGAAGGCAAAATACATTAACGACTGTATAGATATCTGTGGAACTGATGTCGCAAAGAAGCTAAGAAATCGATTTTTCCTAGAAAGTCAGTATCCAAAAATCTTTACTCCTTTAAAAATTCGAGCAAGAGATTTTGCAGAAAAAATCATTTTGTACGTTATTATTGCCACTATTTTAGGAGCCAGATTAGGGCATGTCTTTTTCTATGAACATCCAATGGAATATTTAGCAAATCCACTTTCTATTTTAAAAACATGGGAAGGGGGATTAGCAAGTCATGGCGGAATTTTGGCTGTGATTTTTTCTCTATGGCTTTTTTATAGAAACAGTAAGAAGATCTATCCGAATTTTTCATGGTTTATGCTTTTAGATACTATTGCTATTCCAACAATGCTTGTAGCTTCGCTGATACGAATTGGAAATTTTTTCAATCAAGAAATATTAGGGGTTGAGACAGTAATGCCTTGGGGTATCATTTTTGGCCATCCTGCTGATGGGGGTGATTTAGTTCCAAGACATCCTGCACAGTTGTATGAGTCATTGTTCTATTTAATGGTTTTTTTCTCTCTAATGAGCCTTTGGAAAAAATATTCTAATTTCTGGCAGCCAGGTAGATTTGCTGGAATTGCTATCTTGAGTGCGTTTTCTTTTAGATTTTTTGTGGAATTTATCAAAACAGGACAAAGCCATTGGTTTGACCATTCAGGATCAATGCTTTTTATGGGGCAATGGTTAAGCCTTCCTCTTGTGATAATCGGAGCGTTTCTGATCTTTAGAAAAGCAACTCAGACTATTGCTGAATAAGTGTTCTTGAGTGTTCGTGCATGAAAGGAAACAAAGGCACTCTTCTTTGAAAAACGATTTCCATTTCATCTAATAAGAGCTCAGGAAATTGTTTTTCTTGGTTTGTGCCCATAACCTTGTATTGATAGAGGATAAAGCGATCATAAGTAGACTGAGATTCATCTTTCAATTGATTGTACCAATGATACTTGAATAAGATTGTGATACGATTTTTTAGATTGTCTTTCCATCCTGATAGTTCAGGATGTTTTTTTAGATAGGTTCTTGCAATTTCTTCAACAAATACCTCAAGATCAAAGAAACTGTTTTGCTCTTCTGACTTTAGTTTAATAAGTTTTAGAAGAGGGGTTTCAGGATCAAAAAATAACATGGAAGAAATCATGTCATTTTGATGAGTCCAAAACTCTATCTTTTTGTCTAAAGATGAAAAGTCAATAGATCGGGCTTTTTTTAAAGAAAGCATTGTTGTATTTACAATCTTTTGAAAACAAAGATCAGAATTATCGATATGTACTGAAGCTAATTCATTAAGAATAACTCGTCTTAGATAGCCTGGAAGTTTTGCTAAGCATTCTGTTTCTACAGAAAGGGCTTTCCATATTACAACTTCAAGTTCTTCAAAGAGGTGAGAACTCAGTTTTGGAAGTTTTTCTGCTGCAGCAAACAGGTCTACTAACGTATTTAAAAGCTTTTGAAGGGGGTCGGGTGTGCGAGATTCTTTTAAAAATGAAATTTCTTGATCGATGAAATCGTAGACTTCCTGCCTTAGTACAGGGGTGCTTAATTGAATTGAATCAGTTGAAAGAGAATAAACATATTTTATTGCAGCTTGCAGACTTTCTTCTGCTTCTGCAAGAGATGTTTGAGAGGCAAGTTTATAAAGGAAAAATATTCGTGTTGCTACGATTGAATGAGCTTTTTCTTTTTCAGTTTGCGTAGGAAGTTTTGATTTTTTAAATTGAGATTGGACAAATGAAATTATCTGAGAAACTTCCTCTTTAGTTAACTCATTATGAATGTTTAGAGTTGGATAGAGTTTATCTGCTAGGAGAGACATTATACCAGGTTTAATCTCATCGAGATTACGAATTCTTTCTAGACCTTTTAAATTGAGAACTTGCTTATTTACGCGATTTGAAAGGTCTTCTTTTGTAAGATCCTTGTCTTTTGCTAATTCTTCTAATTGAAATGCGACAATGATTTTATCAAGATCATCAATAGAGTCAAAAGGAGCTTTAGAAATTTTATCTTTATTAGGAATCAGATGTTTTTGAATAGACCATATAGTTTTTGTGAGGTCTTCTAAGTTGGGCCTTTCGCCATCAATTGCAGCAATACATTCAGAAATTTTTACAGCGATAGAGTGAGCAGTATTGTATGGATGGAAATCAGAACTTGAACTTTCTAGGTTTCTTAGATTTTCTTTGATTAGATAATCTATATTGAGTTTGCCGTTAGGTTTAAGAGCACCTTTTTTTTGTTGAATAGTTTGTAGATAATAAAGAACTTTATTCCACGTCTTTTGTAGTGCAGTGCTGCCTAATCTGTAACCCGGAAATTTTTGTGTAAAGTCAGGGAGAATTTCTTTTAAGAGAATGGATTGAATTTTTCGAGACCATTTCCGTGGATTTTTTTCTCTTAGTATTTCGCGTTTGATTCGTTTAGCTAAAAAAAGGTTTATATCAGAAAAAGGATCATGAAATTCCTCAGACTCATTGATAGGAAACAAAAACGTAGGGGATTTAAACGCTCCACTATTTAATGGCTTAACAATTCTTTGAGTTGGGTCAACAGGCTTTGATTTCCCATCTTTAAAGAAATTGTCTCGAGAAAAAGGATCGTATTTTGAAAAATGATTCATCGTTTTTGTGTAAACTTTTAATTTAATATCAAAGTTTGGTTCTAAACGAATAGAGTTTTTTTGTCTAATTATTTGAAGTTTTTTTTATGAACTCTTCTTAAAAAGAAAAATTTTAGATTTTTTATGCAGATATTTGCTTACCAAATCAGATTTCACCTGCGCTTTGGAAAGAATTTTATGGGAACAAAAACGAGTTCAATAGTTTGTTTAATTATTTACTTGATTTTAGCAATGTCATAGTTATCCATTGAGCCTAAGTTGAAAATTGCATTGATATTTGGAAAGGAAAAAATCTGTTTAAAAAAGCGATGGAACGTGATAAACTTTGTTCTATCATCACTGAATAAGAAAAGGACGTTTTGTTATGAATCATATTACTGTTGCTGGACATTTAGGTACAGATCCTGAAGTTCGTTTCACATCTTCTGGTCAAAAAGTAACTACTTTAAGAGTCGCTGCAAAAGCGCGAAAAGATGAGACGATTTGGTGGAAAGTAACAATTTGGGGTGAACAATTTGATAAGTTAATTTCTTATTTGAAAAAGGGAAGTTCTGTTGTTGTGTTAGGTGAGCTTATGAAACCTGAAATTTACACAGATAGAGAAGGTAAACCACAAGTCTCGATGGCAATAAATGCTTTTAATCTTTCTTTTAGTCCTTTTGGACGTGGAAAAGGTGGAGATGGTGAATCAGGTCAGTCGAATGTTAACCAAGGTGGAAATCAATCTTCAAACAATTATGGCGGCGGTTCTGGATTCGAAGCACCTGCCTTTGAGAATTCATTTGGAGGAGGAGCTTCTTCAGGAGATGATGAAATTCCTTTTTAAGGAAAATCTCTTAGTATCTTAAATGACAAATCAAATAATTACAGTAGAGCCCTTTGAAAATGGGCTCTCTCTTTTACAGTTCTTAAAAGGTAGACTTTCTTATTCAGGAAAGGCTGTCAAACGTGCTATTGATGCGAATGGGTGTTATATAAATGGCAAAATTGAAAGATTTAGCTCCTTTCGAGTGAAAAGAGGAGACAGGGTAACAATTGCCATTGAAAAGGGAGAGCGCGTTGTAAAAAGCGAATTCCCTATCCTATATCAAGATGATAGTTTGTGCGCCTTCAATAAAAGCGCGTTTGTTTCATGTAATTCATCTCATACATTACATAGGCTGGATAAAGAGACCTCAGGTGTTTTGCTTACATCAGAAGATAGAGCCTACTATGATTTGTTTCGAAATCGTGAGATGGGAAAAGTTTATCTTGCGGTTGTTGAAGGAACTCCAAAAGACGACGATGGTATAATTGATTCTCCTATTGGGGTGAAAAAGCGGTATGATGGTCATAAAATAATGCATATTTCCCCGAATGGAAAAGAGGCTATTACAAGGTATCATGTCGTAAAGAAGAAAAATGGACTAACAGTTCTTGCACTTTTCCCAAAAACGGGCAGAACCCATCAAATTCGTGTACACTTATCTTCCATCAATTTACCGATTCTGGGCGACTATGATTATAATAAAGGGACGTCTAAAGTTGCGTCAAGGATGCTTTTACATGCATATCAGATAAGATTTATTCATCCTCATACAAAGAATAAAACCGTTATAGAAGCTCCGATTCCGGAAGATATGTTGCCTTATATCACAAAGGACGAGGTTTTGAGCCTCTGCTTTCCATGATTTCATATAATAAGTCAAAATTTATGTGGTTCTCCATCACAGAAATTGCTTCGTGAACCTTTTTTTGGTCTTCGAAATTAATCTTCGCAGTATAATTTGCAATCATTTTCATAGCACCGAAGCTGCTTTTGGCAGCATATAACATGGGAATATTGGCTTTGTCTATTTGTGATATGATGTGTTGGGAGGGTGGAAGACTGCCTGTAAAGATAAACCCTGCTTTGAGATCTCCATTAGGGTGTTTGATTCTATAGTTCCAATGAGCCTTCAGTGTAGCAAATACGATATCTTCACGTGATGAGGGGGTAATTACAAGTTGACTTGGAATAATCAGTTTTTCGTATGCTTCAACAGAGGTGGCAACTAAACGATTCGTTTCAAAGTGTCTTAACCTGTGATCATTGCCGGTAATGAGTGGGGAGTGGAAGAGCGTTTCAAAATCTTTCATCGTGGGCATTGTTAGAAATTTATCGTAAGGAATGCAGCCAATTAGGGGAATATCCCATCTTTTTAGGGCTCTTGTCATATAATCGATGATCATTTCTCTTTTATCTTCGCGGATTCTATTGAGGATGACTCCTTTGATCTTTATATTATATTTCTCACACATGTTTTTTGATAGAGAGAGTAGGTCAAAAGCAGACCCAAGGCCTCCTGAGGTTACCATAATGATATCAAGCCCAAGTAAAGAGGCAACTCTTGCATTGTTGATTTCGGCGATTGAACCAACTCCTACATGGCCTGTGCCTTCTACAAGCATGCAGTCGCATCTTTCTTCTTGTGTTTGATATGCTCTGTGAATTTTGCGAATGAGCTCATTTTCATCAATTTTTCCATCAATAAAATCTTTTGTGAACCCTTTTTTGAAGATAATGGGGCTCATTTCTTCATATTTTCCCTGTAGGTTGAAATATTTTTTAAATAAGATCACATCTTTATCTACAGCAATAGAATCGTCAATTGTAACATGTTCTTGACCAACGGGTTTGATGAATCCAACCTCTTTATAACGTTTAAGAAGACCCGATAAAATGCCTAAACAGGCAGTTGTTTTACCCTCATGTTGGTTTGTGGCCGCTATAAATATAGATGGTTTCATGTTTTTTAGTGTAATGAGCTCAAAGACTAATTGCAAAAAAAAACTGCAATCTTATTGTTAAAAGGTAGATTCGAGAGGAATATCTTCAGATGACCCCTCTGAATTAAGTTAACTAACTAAGAATAAGGAAGGCCCTATGAAAAGATGGATTCTATCAGCATTATTAGCTGGTTTTGTCGTAACATTAGCATCCTGCGGCGATTGTGATAAAAGATCAAATGACAATCGAGGCTGCAGACGCTGTGCTAAATGTACGTCAATGGTAGATTCGCTTGATACATTCAGCAAGTAATATTGCTAAATTATTGAGCGTCTAGCCTTAGCAATATAATGCTAAGGCTTTTTCTTTTTTTGATTGCCAATAATGTGTTTGATATTGTGAATAGACTCTAGGTGTTAATTGGAAATATCCGTCACGGGGGGATTTTCAATGCCTACAAGGGGGCTTTTTAGAAAAAATATAATAAAAAGTCTCCTTACTTTTTTCGAAAAAAGTACAACGAAATCTAATTGGAGGATGTACAATGAAAAAGTGGATCTCAATGGGTGTTTTTACAGCATTTTTATTTAGCTGTGTGTCTTGCGACCAACAACAAGATAAAAAACGCCAAGGTAGCCGAAGAGGCTCGAGAAGTGTTGCTCAAGTTGAGCAAATAGTTGATGCAGATTCATCTGCAAGATAGTCTATGTAAGTCTATCTCTTTTTAGGAGATAGACTTATTTTATTGCGCAGTTCCCCGATTGAATGGGATAAAGAAGAGTCTTAGAGCTAGAAAACTCATAATATCAGGGTTAGAAGCTAGTTCTGTATAAAACGCAAGTATCTTATCTTCAAGCTCCCTTTTCGCAGTGGAAAGTAAGTTTCCAACCATTGGAATTGAGGTGTGATCTGGCATCGGATTCCATTGGATTGCTGAAATCTCCTTTAGACCTGTTGTTGCCACATGGAGTCGTTTAAGGTTTTCTCGAACTCCTGTAGATAGTTTTAATAATTCTACATCTTGCACAGAAGAACCATGGGGACTTGAGCTTACGCCGTGAGTTCTTATTTTAACTATTTCTTTAGCTGTTACTGCCTCTCGACTTTGTGCTACTTGAATACCTAAATTAACGATGCCTAAAGTGTCTGTTTGGCGTTGTACTATTGTTACAAGCAAGAGTTTTTTAAGAGACTGAATATGAGCTAAAATAGTCTCTTTTTGCGAAGGGTCTAGCCCAGCTAAGATTGTAAGGGTTGAGGTGACTTTAGTGACCACTTCAAAATCCTTTGTCCCTTCTCGTAAATATTCTGGAAAAGCTTTATAAAGACCTTTTTTTAGGTTAGAGCTGTATTGTTGAAGGTCACCCCTACTGCTTTTTAAGATGATTGCTTCTAAACTTTCTTGTTGTTCAGTAGGTCTAAAGTGAACTTCTTCACCAAGTAGTGTTTTTACAAATTCAGCGGTTTCTTTATAGGTGCTTAAGTGTTTATGAAGTTCTTTTAAGTAGTAAAATTGATTTTCAGCTGTTGTAATCAAGGTCATTAAAGAATCGGTTAGTTCTGATGATTCAGTGCTTTGTGCAAAAAAAGTCGCTTTTAAATCGAGAAAAATTTGTGCGCTTCTTTGGATCTCTTGAGCGCATCCATCAAGATCAGCCGAACTGATTTCGCCAATTTCACCAGAAGTTTCTAGTGCTATTCTGCAGTTGTTTAAACGTGCTGCAACCTGATTTGCTGCGTGAGTCGCTATATCAAGTTGTTTAAGTTCTTCTTCGTGTGTTTGACTGAATTTTTTGCAAATAGCTCTATTGTATATTTTTAAATAATCATCCTGGAATTTAAGAAGAGCCGATATCAATTTGTCTAATTGTCTCTTATGTACATTTAAAGAGGCGCTACTAGTTGTCTTATCATTTTCTAGACGAATAATGTCTGCTTGGAGTGATTTAAAGATGCTAAAAAGATCTTTTCTTATGCCAATCATTTTCTTAAATTTTGCATCGCATTCAGTGTCCTCGGTATAATCAGAGATAATCGTACTCCATTTATGAATCATATCACTCTTTACCTCCTCACCTTCTGGTATAGGGGAAGCAGATGGAGTTGCAAATTCATCATCTAGGTCGCCGGGCAGAGGCTCTGGACTAACTAGTGCTGGTTGTAAAAACAGATGTTTCATATCTTCAATATGTATTTGGATGTTTTCATTGCAGGTGAGGTCTTTTTCTCTAACAAAATCTCCAGCTCTATGAATAGAAAGAGCAACTAGGCGCTCGACCATTTCACTAATTTGCCTACGAACCTCATCATCATCTGTTAAGTCTAGCTCTGTTCCGCTTTCTTTTAGAGAAGAGTTCACAGCATCTAAGCCAGTACTAAGCATATGATAAAACATTTTTGGTTGTGTGAGAGTATTAAGGGCTGCAACTGTAATATCAGAAGAGGCGTCAAGACCAAGATCTCTTGCTCTGTCAATAACGTAGTTCATTATGTCAGAGATAAAAGGTGCAGGCACCGCTCTATCTGCATTGGTATTCATGTTTTGGATATCTTGGACAGCTTGAAAAAGTGCGCTTTGTGCATTTTTTTGCTTTTGTCTTCTTTGAGGAGTTGTGACTGTTTTGCTTTGGAAGTCGATTTCACTTGTTTCAACAAGTTCTCCTGCTTCGTTTGTGTGTAGCGAAGTCCATAATGTCTGTAACAACTCTAGTACAGATCTATCAATAATAGGTGTAATGCCTGTACGTTTTGCTCTCTCTTCTTGTAGGCCAGATTTGGCTGCTTCCATTGCGTTTTCTACAATACCGATATACCTAAGGAATTTCTTTGTTCCAGTTTTTATTGACCAGTTGATAGTATTTTGAATCGGTCGAACAAAGATAAAGGAGATCCCCCAGAGAGGAATTCTAATTGCCATAGATGCAGTAGAGAGAAGTATTCTAATTGGCGAGAAATTTATTTTATCAATCGTATTAGAAATAGAGAGATCGAATTTATTAATAGCTTCTACGCATGTTACGATCGGGGGCATATATTGATCGATAACGTTGTTTGTAAAAGTATCATAGATCTGTTTTGGTGTTGAGTCACTACTGCCTGTGTCTAAATGCTTCCCTTTCAGAAGACCTTCTTTATAAACTCCATAAGGTCCATTTAGTTTTTCACGGAGCCCATCATCTTTTACGACTCTTGAAATACATTTTGCTGCAGCCTCTAAACGAACAAGAGTTGTTTCCGGAGTTGATTCTTTTCCTGGTTTGAGTTCATTTACAAATAAAGCAATCTGTTCTTTTGCTTCAGAAACAGCTCGGGAAATTCCAAAATGGATGCCCCAGCTGATTATAGGTAAAAGAAGTTTTAAGAACCATCGAGTAATAATCCAAGTATCACCTGCGTTATCAATTAATTCAGTTCGGAGCTTTTCTTCAAAAAGTTCGCAGATTTTTTTAGGAGAAAGGTTAGTTCCGTTCCGTGACTTAGGAATAGAAGAATAAATTTCATGGAATTTTATTCTTGATGAGAGGTCACCGCCTAAAAGAGTTGCAACTGTTGTGTAGAGAGAAAAAAGGTGGCCAAGTTCTCCAGCCTCCTCAAGTCTTAAATTAAAAGTTGCTTTTTCTTCTTCAGGTGTTTTTAATGTAGTTGTCTCTTCCCGTTGAGCCTTTTGAATACCTTCGCGGATACGCTGCATTGTAGATTTGAATGATTGGTCGGTTAACGCATCTGCTCCGAGCATTTTCCCTAAATCAAATTCCCTAACACCATGAAGAACTAGTAGTGGGTGTTCATTCATCAGATTTCCAATGACTCTAAATGTTTCTTGAACAGATTCAGTAGTAGGGTTTGCAACGCTAAATGTTTGATTAAGCAGTTGTATTGATCGTTCGATGTCTTGAAGAGTTTTATCATATTGTCGTTGTGCATTGCGATCGCTTGCTCCTGGAGGGTGAGCTGCATGTTCTTCTTTAAGATAACCGACTAAATGCGTGAAGTATAAAGTAAGAGATTTTCCCCAGATTTCATACATCCCGTTGCTTTCATTATGAGCAACGTACCCAGTAAAAATCTCAATTAATCTTCCAATAGATAGGGGACGGGCTAGAATGTTTCTTCTTTGTATTCTGGTTTCAATTCTCTCATCAGCATGAAGTGTGCTTTTTTTAATTATAACGATATCTAAATCTTGGATTGGGGGTGTGTCAATGTCATCACAGGCTATAGAGCGAGATGATTGCATTCCTAGTGTAGTGTACCAGAGCTCACTTGCTTTTCTTGCGGTTGCACCGACAAGGGTTTCACCTAAGTTCTCAATTCCATTTACCCATTTACCCTGCCTTTGAAGCTTTATTTCTAAAAAGAAGTCTAGAATTCCGAGTCCTGTCAGGTTGTATGCTTCTTTTGGATCGATTGGATGTGGAGGATTTTGTAGGTGAGAAACTATTTGTCTTTGTTCATCAAGAGGGAATTCTTCAATTCTATCACTTTCTACTACTAAGGGTGTTTCTATACGTTCTACAGGTTCTTCACCATCTTCAGAAGTTGAAATTTTCAACCATCTTGCTAATTCAAGTCTAAGAGAAGTAAGTTCTTTTTTTGAAGCGTGCTCTTTGCCTTCTAAAATGTCTTTATAGAGAGCAAGTCTCTCTTTAAATACTTTCATTCGGGCGATAACAACTTCGATGGATGTAAGATCTACTTTTGGAGGTTTAGGACGAGTTTTGCTAAGTCTTAATTCATCTGGCACAACAAACATCTGCTGAAGTCTCTGGATAACGCTAGTGTTATCACCTGTTAGTAGAGAATCAAGAGCATTTTGTACTTCAATAATAGACCAAAGAGTACCTTCTCGATTGTTTGCTGTCTTTAGTTGTTTGTACAAGTTGTTGAGCAGACTTGTAAAATCGCTTAATTGCTCATTTGCAGCAGAAACTTCTTCGGAAATGGTGATCCCTATCTGTTCTATCAGACCTTCAACCGATCCTCCTGGAAGGGCAGCAACAAGTCCTTGTACTGTTGCATTTCCAGCCACTCTTATTGGTTTTGTTGCAGTAGAACCGATGACTGATCCAGTGGAGCTTAGAACACTATAGATGCCATTTCCAGCTCTTCGTAAGAAACCCTGTTCTTGTGGCTGTGGTTGAGCCTCAGGTTGAAACACTCGGTCTAATGTTGGAACTTCATCCATAATAAGCCTATATATTTATTATTTTAAAACATCGAATAAATTTAGAGTTTATTCGCTAAGTCGGTTATTTTATGTGCAAGATTATATCTATTTTTTAAAAAAATAGCAAGTTTTGAAGGAGAAACTTTACACAATATTAACATTTGTCTCCTTAAAACAAAAAGAAATCATTTGAAAGTGGACGAAATGTCAAAAATAATTTACGCTTAGCCTATGTTTATATGTAATTCTAGATTGTTCTTTGTCTCTGCTTTGATGGTCATTTTGGCCTCCGAGTTACTCGCATGGGAATATCCGACTACCAAGGGCCGTCCTGCGCTTATTGTAGAAGTGGCACCAGGGGTTTTATTTAAAGGTCCACAAACGACCTCCCCAGCCTTATATCAATCAAGCGATGGTGTTTTATCAACGCCATTCTCAAATACGGAAAATATTGGTTGGGAACCAACTGTTGGGATGAGAGCTTCATTACAGGTGATGGCAGACAATAAACAGTCAATGGAATTCGTTTATGTTGGTCTTTACAATTGGACAAGAAGAAAGAGCAGTCAAGAGATCAATGGTGTTGGAATCAATACGTCCCCTTATGAAACTGTTGATTGGGCAAGTTCTGATCGAATACAATGGGATATCAAGACAAGCTTTAATTCTTATGATCTCTGCGCTTGGTTTCATCTAACTCCTCGGTTTGAAGATTATTTTTCTTTCTCTTTATTAGCTGGTGGAAGATTTATCAATATTGTTGATACCAATACTTTTTTTTCCTTTGGAGCAACAGATCTCACTATTCCATCTACTGATACGGATGCGCTTATTATTTCAGCTTTGACATCACCTGCAAGTGTTCTAAGGGCAGAGACAGATAATTGGTTGCGGGGTGGAGAGATTGGTTTTGAAGTTATGTGTAGGCCAGTGTCATATTTTTCATGGGCGATACAACTTCGCGGGGCTGGTTTTGTTGATGATGTGAGTCGAAGTATTTATATCACCGATGCAAATAATTCTGTTGTTATTGTAGATTCTCAAGACAATAACGAAACAACGAGATTTTCTGCTCTTGGGGAATTTCTCCCTTATGTGCTAATTCAAAATAAGCAGCTTTATTTTAGAATTATGGGTACAGGGACTTGGATAGGAAATGTTTCAACTACTGCACCAAGTTTTGATAAAATTCGTAGAGTCACAGACATTAAGTTTCAAAATACTTTTACTCTAGCAGGTGGGTATGTTGGAATTGGGTATATTTTCTAAAGGTGATGTTTTTTTTCAGTGAGAACGTTGACTGTGGAGACTATGCTTATTAGGGGATTCTTCAGAAAAAAGTGCTGGAGACGTTTCAAAGCAGAAAATGGCTCTCTTATGGCTGCTACCTTCCGGTCCTGACCAGGTTCGAAAAATTTTCCTCTTCGAGGTCCCCAGCAATAGGCGATTGTAATTGAAATCTCTATTTTTTTGCTAGTTAAAAGAACCCTGATCAAGGGGAAGAAAATTCTCTTGAGGAATTAGGGCTGAGCAATTAATTTAGTCACTTTTCTTGTCCCAGAAGGGCGAAGGCTATAGTTTCACTAATTGTTTAAGGTGATTTGCTAAGTATTTTCCAGTAAAAGATTGGCTACATTCTGCAATCTCTTCTGGTCTACCACAAGAGATGATTTTACCTCCATTAACTCCCGCTCCTGGACCAAGATCGATGACATAGTCTGCGTTTGCAATGATATCAAGGTTGTGTTCAATGATCACAAGGGTCCCTTTCCGATCGACTAGGGAATGAAAGATAGGGATAAGTTTGTTTACATCATCCATATGTAGTCCGGTAGTTGGTTCATCAAATACATATAGTGTATGTTCTTTTGCAGGTCTTGCTAGCTCAGAGGATAGTTTGAGTCTTCCTGATTCACCTCCAGATAGAGTTGCGGTTTCTTGGCCGAGTTTAACATAGTCAAGGCCTACAGCAATCAATCTATCAAGAATACGGTGGATTTTAGGTATGGGAGGAAGAAAACTCTTAGCAGAGTGTACAGAGAGATCAAGAAGTTTTCCTAGGGACTTTCCTTTATAGGTGACACTTGAGCTGAGGGGACCAAGTCTTTCTCCTTTGCATGTATCGCACAAAACTTCTGCTTTTCCAAGAAATTCAAGATCGACTTGTATTTTTCCAAGGCCACGACATTTTTTGCACATTCCTGCAACGTGATTGTAGCTGAAATGTTTTGGCATCAAACCTTTGATTTTCGCATCTGGTAGCGATGCAAAAAAACGTCTTAAACTTGTGAGTAAATCGGAATAGGTGGAGATATCAGATCTGCTTGTGCGTCCCATCGGGCTCTGATCGATTGAAATTACCTTATCAAATTCTTTTGTTCCTTGGAATTGTATAGAGTTATGCTCGAAACTATCTGCAGGTCTTCGTTTGTTTGCATTGATTTCAAGGCCTGGTAAAAGTGCATCGTAAATAAGAGACGATTTCCCAGAACCTGAGACCCCCGTTACAACGGTGATGGCGTTCGTAGGGAATTCAACACTTACATCTTTTAAGTTGTGGAGGTTGATGTTCTGTGCTGTAACAAACTGATTTAAAGGGCGGCGTGTTTTTGGCATAGAGACGGTTTTTTTCCCAGAAAGGTAGGCTCCTGTTAAAGAATTTGGATTGTTCTTGAGTTGCTTCGGAGTGCCAATAGCTGTAACTTCTCCTCCATGAATACCACTTCCTGGTCCAAAATCATAGATCATATCCGCATGTTCGATAGTGAGGGGGTCGTGTTCAACTAAAATTAGTGTATTCCCAAGTTTTTTAAGTTTGTCTAAGGTGCGATTTAATAAAGCATTGTTGTGAGGATGGAGCGCTATTGTTGGTTCATCTAAAACAAAGAGGACTCCTCTTAAGTATGAGCCAAGCGAAGAGGCAAGACGTGTTCTTTGTACTTCACCACCTGAAAGTGTTCTTGCATAGCGATCAAGAGATAGATATTCAAGACCGATTTCACATAAAAAGGAGAGTTTGTTGACAAGTGTTGTTAAAGCATCTGTAAGGTGGGGGTCTTTGAGTTTTTTACAAAAACTTAGAGCATCCTCAAGAGGAATTGTGCAGAGTTTTGGTAACGAGGTCTTATTGATTAAAACATGTCGTGCAACAGGATTTAGCCGACTTCCATTGCATGATGGGCAAGGTGATTGCGCCATAAATGGGATGATTTCATCTCGAATGTGTGGTTTGGACATCTTAGCCATGCGGAAAAATGTTTGATGGATTCCAATCCAATGAAAACTGAGGCCGTTTGTAGTTAAAACATCGTCACTCCCTTCAAATATAAAGGAAATATCACTTGGAGAAAGAGATTTAATAGGGACATCTATCGGGATGTTTTTTAGTTTAAAAAGTGATTTTAGGAAGGTGAAGTTTTCTTGTGTGAGCAGGTCTTTTAGTAAGCGATTAAAGAGATCGGCAAGGGAGAGGCGTGTGATTGTTTTGTCTGAACTAAGAGCAATTCCATAACGAAATCCAAGTCCTAGGCAATCTTGACACATTCCTTCTTCTCGATTGAAGGAGAATGTTTGATGGGTAATGGCAGGGTATGATTTTCCTGTACTTTCTACCGCAAAATCAAGGTTGTAAAAAACATCTTTTTCTCCATCATCGATAATAACTTTTCTATTTGAGATTAAAGAGGCTTGTTCTAATGCTTCTAGGATTCGTCCTTTCCCGCCTTTTTTAATAACGATACGATCGATTAGAAGTTCTAGTTCATTTTTCAAGTTGTGATCAAAAGGGATCTCTTCGTCGAGTCGATAGAGAATTTTATTGAGGCGAATACGAATGTGACCCTGTTTTTGCAATCGAGAGACAAGAGAAGTAAATGGTTCTGCCCGTTTTATTGTTAAAGGTGCAAATATTTGGAGTTTTGTTTTTTCTGGGTAGGCGTCAAGCTTGTCTGCTACATATTCTTTAGTGATCGCTTTTATTTTTTCTCCAGTTTCTGGACAATAAGGCGTTCCCATTCTTGCATATATGATTCTTAGATAATCATAGACTTCGGTCATTGTTCCAAGTGTTGACCTTGGATTTCCAGCATGTTGCTTTTGTTCAATCGCGATTGCGGGAGAAAGTCCTTCAATTTTTTCAACATTTGGTCTTGCTTGAGCACCTAGCATTTTTCGTGCATATCCAGAAAGTGATTCAAAATACCGTGCACGTCCTTCTTGATAGATTGTATCGAATGCAAGGGAGCTTTTGCCAGAGCCTGAAGGGCCTGTAAAAACAGAAATCTTTCCTCTTGGGATATCAATGGAGACATTTTTTAAATTGTTTTGTCTTGCTCCGACTACGCTGATTGTATCGATTTCTTTTGTGTCTGTATTTACAACGTAGGGTTTTAATGCTGTTTGCGGTTTTTTTTCTAGCGCTTCTTTGATAAATATAGCTGTAGGAGATGTTGTTTTTGCAACATTTTCTGGAGTCCCACTTGCAATAATTTGCCCGCCATGTTTTCCACCACCGGGGCCGAGGTCAATAACCCAATCGGCTGTTTTAATCAGGTCAATGTTGTGTTCAATAACAATGACGGTATTTCCTTTATCGACAAGCTTTTGCAGGATGTGAATGAGTTTTTGGATGTCGTGAAAGTGAAGTCCTGTTGTTGGCTCATCAAGAATATAGAGGGTCTTTCCAGTACGTGGTCTTGCTAATTCCTTTCCAAGCTTAATGCGTTGTGCTTCTCCTCCAGAGAGGGTTGTTGATGCTTGTCCGAGTTTTATATATCCAAGGCCAACATCGACAAGGAACTTGAGTTTGCGATTGATGTGTGGGTGGTCCTCAAAGATTTCAAGAGCCTCTTCTAGATCCATTTCTAGAACATCGTAGATAGTTTTGTTTTTGTATTTGATTTCAAGAGTTTTGGGGTCAAATCGTTTCCCTTGGCAATGAGAACAGATAGTGACCTCATCTTCCATAAAATCCATATCGACTGTAATTGTTCCAAATCCTTGGCAGTTGTAACAAGATCCTTCGCGCACATTGAAGCTAAAGCGCCCTGGTAAATATCCAAAGGCTTTACTTTCTGGAAGAGATGCAAAGAGTTCGCGTATGTCATCAAAGACTTTGATGTATGTAGCAGGATTTGAACGAGGCGTTCGTCCAATAGGGGATTGGTCGATTGCAATCACTTTATCAAGTGTTGATATTCCTTCAATTTTTTTATGTTTTCCAATATCGAGTTTTGCTCGATTCAGTTCATTGGCAAGAGCTGGGTAAAGGGTATCTGTAATTAGGGAAGATTTTCCAGAGCCAGAGATTCCTGTTATGGCAGTAAAGAGTCCGAGAGGGAATTGGGCATCAACAGAGCGTAGATTATGATGAGAAGCTCCCATTAGTTTAATTACGGCATCTTTTTTAAAAGGACGTCTTTTTTCAGGGATGTCAATTTTCAAATCACCCGATAAATATCGGCCAGTTAAAGATCTTTTTTCTTTAGCAATATCGTTGACTGAACCAACGGCAACAACTTCACCACCATGAATACCGGCATTTGGCCCAATATCGACAATAAGATCAGCAGAAAGTATTGTTTCCTCATCATGCTCAACTACAATGACGCTGTTACCTCGATCTTTTAGGGCGTGGAGAGTTTTGATTAAAAGTCGGTTGTCACTAGGATGTAGACCGATTGATGGTTCATCTAAAATGTATAGCGTGCCAACTAATCCATATCCAATTTGGGAGGCAAGCCTTGTTCTTTGTGCTTCTCCACCTGAAAGAGTTGGAGCTGTTCGTGCAAGGGTTAAATATGAGAGTCCTACATCAAGAAGGAATTTAAGTCTAAGGGTGAGCTCCCTTAATATTTCTTCCCCAATAATAGCTGCATTGCCTGTAAGTTTGATGTCGCATAAGAAATCATAAGCATCTTCAATGGTCATTTCTGTAAGTTGAGTGATCGTTTTTCCAAAAAAAAGTGTTGCAGCTGGATAGGCTTTGATCCTGGCACCATGACATGATGTGCAAGGCCCCTTTTTCATTAGTTCGCTTATTTTGTTTCGATAGACATCACTTGTTGCTTCGCTAAGGCGTTTTTTAGCCTCTGTGATAACTCCACGCCATGCAACATAGTCAGTCCATCGTTTTTTTGAAACAGGATGAACAAAGGTCATTCTTGTCCATTTTTCGTCGTTGCCGTATAAAAAGAGATTTTTTGCCTCTTCTGAGAGATCTTTCCACGGTGTTGTTACTTTGAATTTATAAAGTTTTGCAAGATTGTCGTAGATGTTTCCCCATTTTACAGTGTCGTAACTCCCGGCAATTGCACAACAATTTTCTGAAATAGAGAGGTTTGAATCAATGATTAGATCAAGATCGAAGTCGCGCATCTCGCCTAAACCATGACATTTTTCACACATTCCGAGGGGGTGGTTGAATGAAAAATTCTCAGGTGAAAGTGGGGCATAATATTTTCCGGATTTTACGGAATAGGCATGTTCAGAAAAAAGGATTTCTTCTTCAGTTTTAACATCAATAATGGTTAAGAGACCTTTTCCAACTTCAAGAGCGGTTTCAATCGCCTCAAAAATTCTTCCTTTGTTCTCGGGGGAGACTGAGATGCGATCGATTACTATGTCGATATTGTGGGATGTGTTTTTATCAAGTTTAAGATCGTCTTCTTCAAGATGGTAATAGGTTTTATCAACTCGAATGCGTAAAAAACCCCGTTTGATGAGGTCTGAAAATTCGTCTTTGAATTCCCCTTTTTTTGATTTTACAAAAGGGGCTAGGATTAAAATTTTTTCTTTCTGCTCTTTTTTTAAGATCACCTCTGCAATTTCTTCTCGACTGACTGGTTCAACTCGCTCTTTGCTGATAGGGCAGTGTGGTGTGCCGAGTCTTGCATAGAGAATCCGCATGTAGTCGTAAATGGCTGTAAGTGTTCCAACTGTCGATCGTGGGTTTTTGCCGGCACTTTTTTGTTCAATGGCAATGGTCGGTGGAATACCGATCAGTGATTCTGCATCGGGTTTTGATAAATTGCCGAGATACCGACGTGCATAAGTTGAAAGCGATTCTATATATCGACGTTGTCCTTCAACAAATAAGGTATCAAAGGCAAGGGAGCTTTTTCCTGACCCAGATACACCGGTGAATACAATTAACTCTCCAAGAGGGATTTCTAAAGAAATATCTTTTAGATTGTGGACCTTAACGCCTTTTAGGCTAATTTTTTCTTTCATAGACTACAGAGTATAGGGAGAAAAGTAATATCCTAAAAGTCTAAATTCGCTTATCTTTTAGATGCCCGGATCTTTAAACGCGGGGGGATGTATATGAAAAGACGCACAAAAATTATTTGCACGATTGGGCCTGCAACTAGATCACCAGAAATGATTAGAAAACTTTGTGATGCAGGAATGAACGTTGCAAGGTTGAATTTTAGTCACGAAACGCACGAATCACATAGGCAGGTGATTGATGCGATTAAAGAGGTGAGGGCTTCATATGATTTTCCTATTGCCATTATGCTTGATACAAAAGGGCCTGAAATAAGAGTCGGGGATATTCAGGATATTGAGGTCGTTGAGAAAGGTAGAGTGAGGCTTGTTTCAGGAAAGGCGAAAGAATCAGAAATCCCTGTAAATCCAGGTTTCATTGTTGATGATATAGAAATTGGGGTCCAGATTCTTTTTGATGATGGGTATGTTCGAGGCTATATCATAGATAAAGGAGATGGCTGGGCAGATGTTGAGATTGAGAATAATGGCGTAATTAAACGAGGGAAAGGGATAAATGTCCCAACACAACTCTTTGATTTACCTGATATGACTAAGCAAGATATGAAAGATATTGAGTTTGGATGTCAACAGGGTGTGGATTTTATTGCAGCATCATTTGTTAATACAGCAAAGCAGCTCCTTGCAATTCGTGAGCACATCAATAATTGTGGTGGCCAATCGATCATGCTAATCGCAAAAATTGAGACAAAACTCGGTGTTGTGAATTTTGATGATATTTTGCAAATTGCAGATGGAATTATGATTGCAAGAGGGGATCTTGGTGTAGAAATTTTTGTTGGTCAAGTTCCAGCTATTCAGAAGAAATTGATTCGAGCGTGTAACTCAAAGGCAAAGCCAGTCATCGTTGCAACCCAAATGCTTGAAAGTATGATTGAGCATTCTATGCCGACAAGGGCAGAAGCCTCAGATGTTGCTAATGCAATCTTTGATTCCGGGTCTGCTTTGATGCTTTCAGGTGAAACAGCAATTGGAAAATATCCTGTTGGTGCAACAAGAATGATGCATGAGATCATTCTTGCGGTTGAAAAGGATTTTGATCATAGAGCTCATTTTGAAGCTCTAGTCGCTCAAGGAGCTCAAGATGTTTCATCAGCAATGGCCGCATCAGCTGTAAACTCTGGTTTTCATTTGGGAGCAAGCGCAATCATAGCATGTTCAAATAGTGGAAATACAATTCGTCATATTTGTCGTTTTAGGCCTAAGTTGAAAATTATTGCTGTAACACCTTCTGAGAAAACATATTATCAAACAGCTATGATGTGGGGAACTGAGTGCTACCGAGAGAAAAACGTGGATATTGTTAAAGGGATTAATGATGTGTCGTCTTATGCCCTTAAACGAAAGTGGGTCAAATATGGAGATCCAATTGTCATTACTCTGGGCAAACCTTATGGGGTTAGTTTCACAACGAATACAATTACAATAGAATCTGTTGGAAACGTATTGGTTCGTGGAATTGGCATGAAAGAAGAAGAAGTGCTTCCAATTATTGGTGAAGTGAGTTTCTTCCTCTCTGTTGATCCAAAAAAATGTTATGACTTTGAAAATAAAATTGTCGTGACTAATCGCATAGATGATGCGCATATTGAACCCTTAAAATGTGCAGCAGCTATTATTCTGCAAAATCAACCTTATGATGTTTTTAGCGTGGAGAAATTAGGGCAACTTTACGAAGCCGAGAAAATCCCGTATATTTTTCGCGCAGAAGGTGCTACTGATTTGTTAAATGAAGGTGACACTGTAAGAATTCACCCATCACTAGGTTTGATCTTCTCAAAAGAGAGTCCAACGGAAGAAGAAATGTTAAATAGCGCAGATTAATTTTTTTGAGAAAGAAGGAATGCTGAAACGATAGAGGCAGTCTCACAACGTAGTATGTTTTGAGAGAGGCTAACTTTTTTTGCGTGCAATTTTTGAGTGAAATAATCAATTTCTTCTCTTGTAAATCCACTTTCTGGACCTACTATAAAACCGCAATCCTCTTTTGGAGTAGCTAATAAAGGCTCACCGGAAGGATCGGCAAGATAAAGATTAGTGGGCAGATTTTCTGTTTTGCTAATAGACTCGACGATTGAAACCTTTGGAAGGTAGAGTTGCTTTGATTGCTTAAGTGCGCTGATTAGAATGTTTGAAATGCGTGTTCTTTTATTGGGGGATAGATCTTGTTTAATGCTGCGCTTCGAAGGGAAAAGGATAAAATGAGTTACTCCTAGTTCGCAACCTTTTTCGATAAGAACATCGAGGTGAGATCCCTCTGGTAGAGCTTGAAGAAGAACTGAGTTATATGTTGGTTTTGGCGTTTGTTCTGTGTGCTCGATTAAGAGTTTATTCTCACTCATTAAGCGAGCTCTTGCAAGAATTCCAGTCCCGTTGATGATTTCAATTGTTTCATTATTTCTTATGCGCAAAACTTTGAAGTGGCGCATTTCTTCCTTAGAAATTTCAATCGTTTGATGTTCAATTAAGGGTGCGTCTATAAAGAAACGATTTTTCATGAAACTACTCGGTTAGCTCATTGATTGTAATCTCTTTGCCCTTCATTTTGATATCAAGTTTTAAGCGTTTTCCTTCTTCTGTATAGAGTTGGAATCTATTCATATAGTTTCTAAAACGATTTCTTAAATACTCTTCTCGTAATCCAGGTTTTAGATCTTTGATTTCATCATCAAAATAATCTTTCATAATTTCTGAAACGTATTGATCTTCAATTTTTTGAGGATTGATCAATTGTACTGACCAATCAAATGACGTTGAATCACTTGTGTCACCGTTTAGATTTACAGTGAGGCAAAGATTTTCTTTGATCAAATTAACAAACAGTTCACTAACGCCTTGCGTATATAGGGGTTTAGTAAGTGTTTTGATGTCTTTTTTCTGTTCGATCAGGTCATTTTTTGTGATGTTTAGTGTAGATATGTTGATATTTCGTTTGTTATTTGGCGATAGAAAAAATTGTACAGGAATTTGAGAGTTGAGGGGAATGTTTTGTGACTTCACAAAATCAATACGCAAAAGTTTCGCATCTGGATCATTAATTACGAGAGGTTTTTCTGAAATTGAGGGGATGTGAATAGTTTTCCACTCATCTGGTATGTAGTAGTTTAAGATGCTTTTCTTTGGGTTCTGGGAGAGCAAGCGCTCCAAGTCGTGTTTTGTAACATCATTTAGATTAAATGTAAGTTTAAGCCCACGAACTTTAAGTTTTTTGATTACATCTTCGGGACCACTTACAGTCAAATTAAGGTGGTATGGCCAAATTTCTAGAAATTTGTATCCGCGTGGTGGGTGACCAATTGGTTTGGTAACATAAATAGGAATTTTTTCTTCTGCCACGGGCACAAGTTTAATAAGAAGATTTTTGGGTATAACTCGACTGATATGTCTTGCAATAGAGAGTTCTGGGTTGATAGAGACAAGGTGTTTCTTTTCAATTGTTGCAATCGCTTCATTTTTTAATTGGTTTGCGTCAACGAGTACTTCAAGATCTGAGGTTGATAAATCTTCAATATGGGATTTTTTCCCTGTAACAACAAGAGAGACGCGTTTTGAAAGTAGTCCTGATGATTGAAGGCCTGCAATTGTTTTGTTTTTTGGTATATTCACTACACGAACGCCTACTGAACTGACGCTCTTTGTTGTAGTTAAAGATTGATCGACTGCAAACCAGATAATTATAGCTAGAATCAACGAAATAAGTTTTCGTAGCCAATTTTCAATGAAAAATTTTCTAAGGAGTGTAATCATTGTTTTATCCAATCCCAGATTTTCTTTTTTTGCTTGAACCCTTGTTTGTCTTGTTCTTTAGTAAAGAGACTTCTAATAACACCCTTGAATCGGTCAATCTTGATTCCACGTGTTATAATACCTTCTCTTGCTAAAGAGACTTTTCCTGTTTCTTCAGATACGACAATAACGACGGCATCTGTTGATAGGGTTAGGCCAACTGCAGCGCGGTGCCTTGTGCCAAGCGATTTTTGTACTTGTGGTGTGTCAGCCAGGGGAAGGATTACCGATGCTGCAACAACTGTTTTATCCCTGATGATCACAGCCCCATCGTGCAGAGGAGCATATCTTGAAAAGATTGATTCAATAAGTTCAGAGGAAAATTCAGCATTTAACATTACGGCTTTATTGGCAAAGTCATCTAGGGGAGAGTCTTTCTCAAGAACGATGAGAGCGCCTATTTGCTTTTCGCCCATTTTATATGCTGAGTTTGCGAGTTGATCGAGAAATTTATCAAATTCAGTGATCTCTCTATACCTTTTCCCTTTAAGACTCAACTTTGAGAGAGCGACACGTAATTCTGGCTGAAAAAGAATAATCAAGGCAATGACTGCAACATTAACAATGAGCAACATAAGTTTGTGTAAGACAGGAAATGGAAGCCAGGATGAGCAAGCAAAAATAAGGATGAAAGCAACGAGACCAAGCATGAGGTCAGTTGAACGGGTATTCCAGAAGAAAGACAGGATATAGTTGATCATCATAGTGATGATCAAGATCTCAATAATCGGACTTAAGAAAGAGAAAATGCCTATTTTATTGTTCCCTCAGAATTTATGTCTTATAAGATTTACGTTCTTACGTTGTTTTTCCTTGTTTTTCGACTTAATTTCAAGCTAAATGTAGTCCAGGCGAGCAATTGTCGTAGTTATGTAGGATTGAGTAATTGAGATAATTGCCTGCTTTTAGTCCCTCTTTTCTAGTTATTTGTCCGTGTTCTCCCATACAAAGCCCTATTATATTTACACCATCGGTTTTTTTCTTTTGTATAAACCTTAACATCTTATAGGAATCTGCAAGAGAATTAGCGGTTGTGCAAATTTTATATGCATAGACGTCTTCTGTAGGCATTTGCTGAAAGATAAGTTCTAAGTCTTTTGGGGTGGTGGCTAAGTTATGGAAAGAAGAAATGATTTTACAAGAAGGGAAAAGGAGTTTGACTTCTCTTAAAAAACTGGGGGAAGAGTCAAATTCAATATCGACGTAATCAGGCGCACATTTCAAAAGTTCAAGAATTTGGATTTGCCTGTTTTCTTCTGTTCCTACATAACCACCGCCCTGATTTTTTTTCCTAAGTGTTAGGATAACCTTTTTCTTGGCGGCTAAGAAGAGGTCTTTAAGGTGATCTAGATCTAGAGATTCTTTGAATAAATCAAGTCTTAGCTCAATCCCATCTTTAAATTGATTTGCGAGCTTGATACGCTTTTTTGCCGTTTCAAAAGTGGGGCCTGTTATCACCGCAAATTGCATTAGAGCTGAGTTTCCTTGAAATTCTTTTTAAGAAATATACATTTTTTCTGAAATAAAGTAACCTTTTCTTTTGGAAATTTGGAAAATTTTATGGGTGAATTTTTCGGTAAGTGGCCGAAAATTGCGATCATTACAGATGACAATGTAAATTATTTATATAAAGCTACGATAGAAGCTTTGTTCCCCTCATTCACACAGGAAAGGATCGTCATCTCTTTGCCGGCAACAGAAAAAGCAAAGTCACGAGAAAAAAAAGAAGAAATTGAAAATACTCTTCTTGAAAACAAGTTCAACCGAGATTGCTTAGTTATAGCTTTTGGAGGAGGAGTTGTAAGTGATATTGCAGGTTTTGTGGCAGCTACTTTTTTAAGAGGAATAGACTATATCATAGTTCCAACGACTCTTCTTTCTATGGTGGACTCATCGATTGGAGGAAAGTGCGGAGTCAATACGACACATGGAAAAAACTTGATAGGAACAGTCTACTTTCCAAATGATGTGTTGATTGATACCTCTTTTTTAAAAACGTTGAATGATTATGAAATTAAATCGGGCTTAGCAGAAATTATCAAGGCTGCATTGATTGCAGATGTAGAATTATTTGAGGCTATAAAACGTAAAGTTTTTGTTGAAGAGTTAATAACTCCTGCACGGGAAATCAAACAAAAGATCGTAGATAGAGATGTTAAAGAAAATGGAGAGAGGCGTTGTCTGAATTTTGGACATACTGTTGCTCATGCTATTGAGAAATTAAGTGGATTTGAAGTTGGCCACGGCGAGAGTGTTTGGTTTGGTCTTATAGTTGAGTCGTACATAAGTTTTTTAAAAGGTTTTTTACCTGAAGTGGAATTTAAGTTGATTCAAGAAGTTTTGTGTGATCAAAAGTACTCGTTTGATTGGCGGCATGATTTTAAAAGTATTGAAATCTTTCATGCAATGATTTCTGATAAAAAAAATAAAAATGAGAAAGTAAGAATGGTTATGCTGAAAAAAATTGGTGAAGTTGAAGAATTTGATGGAGAATATTGCACTTTTGTTTCTCAGACTGAAGTTACTCTTGCGATAGATAGAGTTGAAGTATTTATTAGGGAGAGCAAAAATGAAATATACTGTTAGTCCGAGTTCAATTTCAGGACATATTACTATTCCTGCCTCAAAATCTCATACCCTACGGGCTCTTTTGTTTGCACTGATGGCAAAAGGGGAGTCGATTATTCATAATTACCTTAGTTCGCCAGATACGTATATGATGATTGATGCGATAGAAAAATTTGGCGCTAAAGTAAGGATAGAAGAAGATTCAATATATGTGGTTGGTGTCGGAGGGTTTCTTAAGAGGCCAGATGATGTGATTAATGCTGGAAATTCAGGTTTGGTATTTCGTTTCATTGCTGGAATTGCAGCTCTTTGCGATAGCTATGTCGTGATAACAGGAGATCATTCAATTCGCACAAGACGTCCAATTAAACCTCTGCTAGATGCTCTTACATCGCAGAATATTTTTGCAGAGTCGATGTTGCCTGGAGGAAAAGCTCCTATTATAATTAAGGGACCGTTGAAACCGGGGTGCTTTTCTTTAAATGGTATAGATTCACAACCTGTTTCTTCTCTTCTGATTGCAGCTGCCTTTTTGCCAGGTTGTTCTGAAATATATGTGGTAAATCCGGGAGAAAAACCTTGGATCGATATGACAATAAGTTGGCTCTCAAAATTTGGTGTTCAGATTATTAATGCAGATTATTGTTACTACTGGATATCAGGGGAAGCTAAAATCGATGCATTTGAAATCACAGTACCTGGGGATTTCAGCACAGCTGCATATGTAATTGCTGCTGCTATTGTTACAAAGGGCGTTGTCTCTATCTCTGGACTTGATATGAAAGATGTTCAAGGAGATAAATCGGTGTTAGAAATTTTGAGTCAAATGGGAGTGTCTATTGAACAGGATGAAAAAAATGGAGTTCTTACAATAGATGGAAGGGCTGAATTTCACGGATTAGAGATAAATATTAATAACTATGTAGATGCTTTGCCAATTCTATCTGTTATTGCATGTTTTGCTAATTCACCTACAACGATAAGAGGCGGTGAAATTTGCCGCATGAAAGAGAGCGATCGAATTTCAGCGATCACAACAGAGCTTCGAAAGATGGGGGCGGAGATAGAGGAGTTTGCAGACGGGTTGATGATTTATCCAAGTAAGCTTTATGGGGCGCATTTATCTTCTCATAAAGATCATCGAATAGCGCTTTCTTTGATTGTTGCTGCAATGGGAAGCGAAGAGAACAGCGTTGTTAATGATGTCGAATATATAGCAAAAACTTATCCAACATTCCTCTGCGATTTTATTTCATTGGGGGGGGATATTGATTGAAATAATCGTTTTTGTAGGTTTGCGGGGAAGTGGCAAAACAACTTGTGCAAGAGAGTTGTCAAAGTTCTTAAATTGGCAGTTTGTCGATACAGATCATCTAATTATTTCAAAATATCCTTCCATGAAGATCGGCGAAATTTATCAAATGCTCGGAGAAAGAAAATTTCGTCTTATTGAGGGTGAAATTATAGAAGAACTGAAGAAAATTGAAACGAATACAGTTGTGTCAACAGGGGGAGGCGCTTGTCTAAGTGCTAAAAATAGACAGGTGTTCAGAAGCTTAGGTAGGATTTTTTCTGTAGATATTGGTAAAGATGAGTTGTTAAAGAGATGGAATAAGTTGCTGCCTTATTCTCCTAAAATGCTCAGCTTTGATGATTGGAGTGCGACTAGAAAAGAGTCATTTGAAAAACTAAATCCTGAATGGATTGATCCAACCGAAAATGGCTGGATGGAACAAATTTTGGTAGGAGTTTATGGCAAGTAATCGTTTTGGGAATGTTTTTGCTTTGACAACTTTTGGAGAGTCTCATGGACCACTGATTGGGGGAGTGATTGACGGATGTCCGGCTGGAATAAAGGTAGATGAAGATCGAATTAGAAAAGAAATGGAAAAAAGAAGGCCAGGACAAAAAGATCATACTTCTAAACGTGAAGAAAAAGACAGAGTTGAAATTGTTTCAGGTCTTCATTTAGGCATTACAACAGGAGCTCCGCTTACATTTTTAATAAAAAATGAAGATGCGAGGAGTGAGTCGTATGAATCAATTCAAGAGATCTACCGCCCGGGGCATGCAAATTACACGTATCTAAATAAGTATGGAGTTTTTGATCATAAGGGTGGGGGAAGAGCCTCTGCAAGAGAGACAGCAGTGCGTGTTGCTGCTGGAGCAATTGCAAGACAAGTTATCAATCCAACACAGATTACAGCAAAAGTTGTTGAAGTTGGTGGTTGTAGAGAGGGGTTTGAAAAAATCCTTCTCGAGGCAGAAAAAGAAGGAGACTCTTTAGGAGCTGTTATTGAGTGTGTGGTTAAAGACCTTCCAGCAGGAATTGGCGATCCTGTGTATGAAAAACTTGATGCAAGGCTTGCTAGTGCAATGCTTTCTATTCCTGCAACAAAAGGGTTTGAAATAGGTTCAGGCTTCAAAGGTGCAGCTATGCGTGGAAGTGAACATAATGATTTATTCGGTCTTGATGAAAAGGGCCGGGTTAAGATTGAGACGAATAATCATGGTGGTACCTTAGGCGGTATCTCAACAGGCGAAGATGTGGTTTTTCGAGTTGCATTTAAGCCAACCTCTAGTATTAAACGTCCTCAACATTCGATTGATCTTCAAGGTAACGAATGTGTTTTGACTCTGCCAAAATGTTCTCGTCATGATGTTTGTGTAGCACTCAGAGCTCCTCCAATTGTTGAGGCGATGGCAGCGCTAACAATTTGTGATTTGGTTCTTATGAATCGTTGTTCTAAAATCTCTTATTAGTTACGATAGAAAAAATTTACTTTCTAGAGGTTTACATGGATGTATTTCTTCTCTCACGAATACAGTTTGCTTTTACCATATCTTTTCACTATTTATTCCCTCCGATGTCTATTGGTATAAGTTGGATGATTGTAGTCATGGAAGGAATGTTTCTTTGGACAAAAAAAGAAAAATACCGAGAAATGACAAAGTTTTGGACAAAGATCTTTGGTTTGTTTTTTGCTATGGGCGTTGCTACAGGTTTTGTTCAGGTATTTGCTTTTGGAAATAATTGGTCCTCATTTTCAAAGTTTGTAGGTAATGTGTTTGGAACGTTACTTGCAGCAGAAGGGGTTTTTGCATTTTTTTTAGAAGCAGGGTTTATCGGAATCATGCTTTTTGGATGGGATAAGGTGAAGCCGTGGTTTCATTATCTTTCAACCATACTTGTAACACTTGGTGCAACATTTAGTGCAACTTGGATCGTTTTTGCAAATTCATGGATGCAGACACCCGCAGGATTTAAGATCATTGGTGAAGGGGCAAATAAAAGAGCTGTGATAACCAATCTATGGGATGTTTACTTTACGCCCTCCTCAATGATTAGATTAGGACACGTGCTTCTAGGGTGTGCATTGATGGGAACTTTTCTACTGTTAAGTGTCTCTGCATTTTACTTGGTAAAACGAAGACATTTGGAATTTGCTCGTTTTACGCTGAAATTTTCTCTAGTCTGTTCGATGGTTGGACTATTATTGCAACTTTGGTCAGCAGATAGCAGTGCTCGGTGTGTTGGAAAGTATCAACCAGTGAAGTTAGCAGCTATGGAAGGAGTATTTGAGACTAAAGAGCACACTCCTTTTTCATTAATCGGTATAGTAGATATGGAAAATGAAACAGTCAAAGGGATTTCAATACCTTCACTTTTGAGTTTTCTTGTTTATCATAATTTTACCGAGGCTGTAAAAGGCCTAAATGAATATCCCAAAGAAAATTGGCCGAATGTTCCTGCAGTATTTTATACCTACAGAACAATGGTTTATGCTTGGGGAGCGATGATGCTCTACGCTTGCTTTGGTTTGTTTTTTTGGTGGAGAAAAAAACTTGAGACACAAAGATGGTATCTATGGCTTACAGTGTTCTCTGTTTTTTTTCCTTATATTGCAAATCTCGCCGGCTGGTTTACAGCAGAATTAGGAAGGCAGCCTTGGATCGTCTATAACGTGATGAGAACTTATGAAGGGTTGTCAAAAGTTGTAGGAGCAGGCCAGGTATTAGGATCAATTATTATGTTCATAGTGATTTATGCAATGTTAGGAAGCTTGTTTGTATTTTTATTAAATAGGAAAATTCACGCAGGACCTGTTGATGAGATACTTAATCAAGAAGACAAACACTATAGAGATCCCTATTTATCAACGTAAAATTAAGGGTTAAAGGAAGTTATGAATTTAGAAGTATTACAAGTTCTAACATATTTGCTTTTAGGAATAGCAGTCACAATGTATGTGGTGCTTGATGGATTTGATTTAGGGGTTGGCGCGCTGCAAATCTTTGCAGGTGAAGATCGAAACCGGCGTATTTTTTTAAATTCGATTGGTCCCTTTTGGGATGGTAATGAAGTTTGGTTGATTATTATTGTCGGCGTTATGTTTGTTGGATTCCCCGATGTTTATGCAGTCGTCTTGTCTGGATTTTATACACTTCTTATGTGCTTTCTTTGTGGAATTGTTTTTAGGGCTGTTGCGATAGAATTCAGATCGAAACTTCCATCTATCAAATGGAGATATACTTGGGATTTTCTTTTTTGGTTGAGTTCACTTGTTATTACATTTGGAGCAGGTATCGCGCTTGCAAATCTTGTAAAGGGAGTTCCAGTTGATGCAGATAGAGAACTTTACTATCCATTTTTTAAGCTTTTTGGTCTTTACCCTATTTGTTTTGGTGTATTTTCCATTTTTCTATTTGCAATGCATGGGAATCATTTTCTTTTAATGAAGACTGATGGGTATGTGCAAGATCGAGTGAAAAAGTGGATTCCGTATACAATTTCAATGTTTATTGTATTGTTTTTGGTTGTTACCTTTTGGACGTGGATTGAATCTCCACATATGCTTGATCGGTTTATTACATATCCATTGTTTTGGCTTGAGCCAATAGCTCTTGTTTGTGTGATTCTTGCAATGTGTGTATTCACGGCAAAGCAAAAGTATGGCTGGTCGTTTTTAATGTCTATGTGCACAATTGCACTCTTATTTGGACTATATACAATTGGAACCTTTCCGATCCTTGTAATATCAACGCTTTCGCCAGAGACTCTTAGCTTAACGCTTTTTAATGCTTCATCATCGTATACAACATTAAGTATTACCTTAATTATTGCATGTATTGGCGTGCCTTTAGTATTGGGGTATGGGTGGATCTTGTATCATATTTTCCGTGGGAAAACAGAATTGCATGAGCATAGCTATTGAATGTATCTACGAAAAATTATTTACCTTATTCTTCCTTTTGCTCACACATATGGAGAGTGGGACACTTCTGCAATTACTGTTGGCACATCGTTAATGAGGCGTGATGACAAAATTGTAGATATTCAAAATTTTCAAGGTGTAGTTATTGATCTTAAAATTTGGCAATCAAAAGTATTAAGTAATACGCTGATCTTTTTTATTCCTTTTACGTTTTCTTATTTTGTCGATCCCAATTCAGATGGAGATGCTGCATTTTTTAATGCCATTACATTAAAAGCAGAAGCTTTTACTACACCATTAAAGATTGACACCAAATTTGCACCTTTTATCCAAGCAAGTTTTGGGCCTGCAGTTTTTGGAAAATACCGTTTGGGTTCTTTTCATCAGGGCGGTAATATAGGCTATCAGTCAACTTTTGGTGTTGGTGTTTACCTTACTCAAAAGTGTAGTATTCAAACATACATATTACATTATTGCAGTGCTGGTTTGTATCAGAAAAATAACGGACTGACTGTTCCAATAGTTGCAGGGGGTATGAATTTTTGAAGAAAGTTTTTTTTCTCTTTTTTGTTTTAACAGGTCTTCTTGAAGCAAAGACCGGGGCGTTTTTAGATTTAGGAACTCTATCCAAAATTCATATGGATGATTCAGCTAAAAGAGAATATCAACAAAACATACCTAAAACAGTTGCTATTGGATATATCTTTGATTTCAATAAATATCTAGGTATGGGGCTGCAAAGTGGTTGTTCAAATTTTGCTCAGAAAGAAATCTTTTTACGAGATAAAAAGTATCCGATAAGAAGGTGGTCAATTGATTTTCTTTGGAACCCAGTTGTATTCAATTTAGGAAAATTTAGGGTAATCACTAAACTTGGAATGTCTAGAGATTATATGAAAATAGCTATCGATAACGAATCGATTATGGGAAAGTGGATTCTTGTGCCGATTCGAGGTGTTGGGTTAGAAATACCTTTATTTGGTTCTTGTAGTTTAACAGGAATATATTTAAATGAATTCAAAAAAATCTTAATGTGTTAGAAGTTATTGGTATAAAAACAACCAGGTCTCGTCTTGATAGAATTGAATTAGCAATGCGCTACACGTTTGCTTCTAGTTGATTGTGCTCTTTCCTTTCCAATTGAGTTTTTCACGGACTGTTTGGTAAAAATTGTGGCGCGTGTAGTCGATTAGACGAAATTTGTTTTCTGATGTAGATAGTTCAACAACCTCTCCACCTTTTATTTGAAAAGTGCTGATACCATCAATTGTAACATCAATTGCATCTTTAGAGTCAGTAATGTATTCAATCTTAATGATGCTCTCTTCTGGTATGACAAATGGGCGATTTGTTAGCGTGTGTCCTGAGATTGTTGTCAAAACAAAGGCCTTTAAGGTCGGATGCATTAATGGTCCACCGCATGCAAGGGAGTAAGCTGAGGAACCTGTTGGTGTTGATACGATAAGTCCATCTGCTTGAAATGTATTAAAATGGTCGTCGTTGATCGTTACCTTAAGCAAAATCATACTTGCTATAGAACCACGGTGAAAGACAAAATCATTGGCTGCTTGAAAGATGTTGCCGTTGGGGCTTTTCCCCTCAAGCATTATTCTTTCTTCAATATCATAGCTTTTTTCTAGAAGGTCTTTTAGGTAGATGTCGATTTTATCTACGCTAACATCAGCCATGAATCCTAAGCCACCAAGGTTTACTGCAGTAAAGGCAACTTTAGGGAGGTGAGAATATTTTTTTCGGTAGTAAAGAAGGGTTCCATCTCCACCGAGGGTGATGATGATGTCGATGAGAGTTTCTTTGGTAGCTTTTGGAAGAGGGTGGTTGTTGGCAAATTCATCGTCAATATAGACTTTCATTCCGTTATCGGTAAGAAAGTTTGCAATCGGTTCGATGTAATTCATCGACTCTTTTTTCGTTATGCTTGGGCAAATTACAATCTTCATGATCTTACGACTTCATCCAAATTCGTTAAATGTAGTGCAAATCTGTTCAAAATTCTTGGTGCGATTGTTTCTGCTGTTAAGCCAATCTGTTTCATTAAATCGTTGTAACTTCCATGTTCAATAAATTGGTCTGGAATCCCAAAATTCTGAACCTGAATGTCCGAAAAACCACTTTGCACAATAAATGAGTTAATCGCTGCACCTAACCCAGAAGTAACACAGTGTTCTTCAATTGTCACGAAAAAGTGGTGATCAAGCATTAATCGGAAAAGAAGTGATGAGTCTAGGGGCTTTACAAAAATCGGGTCAATGACAGTAGCTTCGATATTGTGTTCTAATAAAAGCTCTCTTACTTCTAGTGCTACATCGCACATATGGCCAAGACCGATTAAGACCAAATCCTTCCCTTTTGAGAGCATTTCGCCTTTCCCGAGGGGACGATTAATGATTTCTCGATTTGTTTCCGTACAGACCTTGTTTGGGTATCTAATCGTTGCAGGACAGTTCCAATTGAATGATGAGTGAAGAAGGTCTTTTAGAAGATCGCCATCACGAGGTTGTGCAATCGCCATTGTTGGCATTGCATTTAAGAATGAAATATCATAAATGCCGTGATGAGTTGTTCCATCACTACCGGAGAGACCGCCCCGATCAAGGGCAAAAACTACAGGAAGTTTCTGAAGGCAAACATCTTGAAAAACATTGTCAAAGCTTCTTTGAAAAAAGGAAGAGTAAACAGCCGCAACAACTTTTTTGTTAGATTTATAGGCGAGGCCTCCTGCGTAGGTGACGGCATGCCCCTCTGCAATTCCAACATCTATTGCTCTTTCAGGAAAAGTTTCAGCAAAAGCTTCAAGACAAGATCCACGTGGCATAGCAGGTGTAATCACAACAATGTCGTCATCTTTTTTTGCCATCTCTAAGAGGCATTTACCAAACACTTTAGGGAATGTCATTTTTGCTGGTGCGCTGTTTTTAGCAATAACTCCGCTTGAACGCTCAAACGATTTAACCCCATGGTAAGTAATTGGATCCTCTACAGCTTTAGGCATTCCGTGACCTTTGACTGTCAAAGCGTGGATAACAACTGGACGTTGAATTTTTTTAGCAAGTTCAAGAGCTTCTTTAAGTGCTGTTATATCGTGTCCATCGATGGGGCCGATATACTCTAATCCAAATAGGTTAAAGAATTGCTTGGCTTCTGGTTTTGTTTTTCTTGGTAGAACAAAAGAACCAAATATGTTGTGGTGGACATTGCCAGCACCATTTGAAATTGCCATCGCATTATCGTTTAAGACAAGAATAAACTTCTTTAAGTCACGTGGGATATTGTTAAGCGCTTCAAAGGTCAGACCACAGGAAAAAGGAGCGTCAGCAACTAGAGGAGTGACAAAAAAATCTTCTTTATTAAGGTCTCGAGCCTTAGCAACGCCAAGAGCAAGAGAGAGTCCTGTTCCCGCGTGACCTGCATAAAAGTGGTCGTGTTCTGACTCTTTAGGTGAAGCAAATCCGCAAAGGCCATCAAACTGTCGAATCGATTCAAATTGGTCATTTCGACCAGTTAGGATTTTATGCGCATATGTCTGATGACTTGTGTCAAAGATGATTTTATCAATAGGGGAGTTGAAAATTGCATGCATTGCAATAGTTATTTCTATCATCCCTAGATTTGAGGCAAGGTGCCCACCATGAATAGACATGACATCCAAGATCCTTTCGCGAATTTCTGCCGCTAATTTGCACAGATCGCTATCGGACAGCTTGTTAAGCTGAGAACACTCATTTTGTGATTCAATAAAGGGGTATTTCAACTATGTTTCCCCAATATTTGATCGTGATTTGTATCAAAGTCATCTACAACAGGGTTGCCGTCTTCATCAATAGCGATTTTTCCAGATGGGGATTTAATTAAAATCTGAATTTTTTTCTCAGCTGTAGTAAGTTTTTTTGAACATGTTTCAATAAGTTTGTTAGCTTCTTCATAAAGAGAGAGGCTTTCCTCAAGAGGAACAGCACCTGCAGACATTTTTTCAAGGATCTCTTCCAAACGAGAAAATGCTTTTTCAAAAGTTGGTTTTTCAGTCATTTAAGTGTATCTCCTTGATAAGAGCATCGACGTTGCCATCATAAAACATCAATGATATGCTGTCTGATTGTTTTAATTGTTTTGCGCTAAGTATAACATGCTGTTTCTTTTCGGCAAAGGGTATGCAGTATCCTTTTTTAAGAACACCTTTGGGATCAAGAGCTACCAAGACATTTTTTTTGTTTTCAAAAGCTGCTCTCAATCTTTCAATTTTTAATGACATAACGTCAGCAATGGACTCGGACATGTCATCGAGTCGTTGTGAAAATGGGGCGATAAGAGCAAAAGGGTCTTTAAAAATGGGGTGGTGTTCATACCGCTCAAGTTTTAGTCTAAATTGTTTTGCCTTATTCGCTATTGAAGATCTCATTGTTGTCTGCATATAGGCAAGTTTTTCAAGTAAAGAATCTTTCTCTTGTAAAACAAGTTCTGCGGCAGCAGAGGGAGTAGGAGCGCGTAGGTCAGCAACAAAATCAGCTATAGTAACGTCTGTTTCATGTCCTATTGCTGCTATAATAGGAATTTTTGAGTTGTAAATAGCATCTGCAACACATTTTTCATTGAAAGCCCAAAGGTCTTCAAGAGAACCTCCTCCTCTTCCAATAATCATTACATCCACATTTTTATGCTTATTAAAATCGTTGATCGCTTGGGCAATTTCTTCTGAAGCACCAGCGCCCTGTACCTTTACAGGGTTTAATATTGTATGAAATCCGCCAGCTCGTCTTGATAAGACGTTAAGAATATCTTGAATTACAGCTCCTGTTGGGCTTGTCACTATTCCAATTGTTTTAGGGAATGCAGGGAGTGGTTTTCTTCGACTTTTATCAAAATATCCAAGTTTATGTAGTTCTTCTTTCAACTGATGAAGCTTTAGAAGTAAATCTCCAACGCCATCGTAATCAATAGACCGCACCACAAGTTGGTACGTTCCCCTTGGAGCATAAACAGAAAGTGCGCCATCAAGGGTTACTTTATCACCATCTTTTGGTAGGCGGGTCATTTTATCAGCGCTTTGCTTGAACAATACAGCAGAAATTTGGCAATTTGCGTCTTTAATGCTAAAGTATGTATGGCCAGAGGACTGTCGTCTTAAATTCGTGACCTCACCCTCTACGCGTAGAGAAGAAAACGAAACCTCAAGATTCTTTTTTATTTGCAGCGTTAATTCACTGACTGAAAAAATTGTTTGACTATTTGAAGACATCTCAAGAGTATAGGTTTTTTTAACTGAGATTTCAACTTGAATTTACAGACAAGATTAAGTATACTTTTCTTCTATGGGAAAATGTTTAATTGGAAACTGGAAAATGTTTATGGATTGGAGGTCAGCAGACTCTTTTCTTTCATGCACTTCACGTGCAAATGGAATTGATGTCCGTATAGCACCACCCTGTCTTTTTCTACATACAATGCGAGAGCATGCACAAGGATTACAGATCAAGCTTGGCGCTCAAAATATGAATGAAAATAAAGAAGGCGCTTTTACAGGTGAAATTTCACCTTTAATGTTAAGGGATGCTGGAGCCGAGTTTGTCATCTTAGGACATTCAGAAAGAAGGCACTTATTTGGCGAGTCTAACAAGACAATAGAAAAAAAAGTTGAAACAGCTGTTGTAGAAGGGTTTCCATTTGTTCTTTGTATTGGTGAGACCATAGAAGAGCACAAAGAGGGAAGAGGCGATGAGGTGATTAGTGAACAACTAAGCAGCGCCTTAAGTTCTCTAAATAGTGCAAATATGAAAGGGTGTATGATTGCTTATGAGCCAGTTTGGGCAATAGGAAGTAAAGAACCTGCTTCAAATAATGTCATTGAACAAAAGCATGTTTTTATACGCGATGAGCTGAAGAAATACTTTGATGAAGATGCTGCATCTATCTCTATTCTATATGGTGGATCTGTATCACCCAAAAATCTAGATGAAATACTTACTATTGAAAATGTAGATGGAACACTTGTTGGTCGAGCATCACTAGATCCAGAAATGTTTAATGAAATGATTCAAATTACAGGAGACAACTCATGATGATGCTATTTTACCTTGGACTCTTTCTCTTCATTGGGTTGTGTCTTCTTTTATGTTCAATTATCTTGATCCAGGAAAGTAAGTCCCTTGGATTTGGAGCCTCTTTTGGTGGCGATGCTTCGAGCTCTATGTTTGGAACTTCAACAGCTGATGTATTAAAGAAAACAACAGCTTGGTTTATTGTCATTTTTTTTGCTTCTTGCCTCTTTTTTTCTTATGCTGCAGGAGCAATTAGTACAGCCCCACAAATTGAACAAATGTCTATAGAAGGTGATGCATAAATGATTCGAAATCTAAGATATCTTGGAGATCCGATTTTACGTTCTAAATGTAAAAAAGTAGAGCAGATTACAGATGAGATCAAAGCAATTGGACAAGATCTAATTGATTCTATGCTTGCTCACAATGGATCTGGAATTGCCGCACCACAGATTGGCTATGATGTTGCAATGTTTGCAATTCATGTGTCAGACGAAAATGATGAGTATGGCTACCCTTTAGATCAAGACCCAATGGTATTTATTAATCCAGAAATCATCGGTTCTTCAGAAGAAGAAGAAACAGACGGAGAATCGTGCATGTCTGTTCCTGGATTTGTAGCACAAGTTAGAAGACCCAGAGCGATTACCGTTCAAGCAATGGATATGCAAGGCAAGATTTTCACAGAAGAGCTTAAGAATTGGAGAGCGCGATGCGTTCAACATGAAACCGATCATCTAGATGGGATCCTTCACATAGATCGGATGAGTGATAAATTGAAAAAGAAAAACGAACGTGAGCTTAAGCTTCTTGAGATGCATTTTCTAAGTAAAACAAGCTTTAAGGGCGATCCTTTCCGGATGTAATTCTTGAATTTCTAGCTTGTAGAATCCTAAATTCTTACGTAATCAATAAACTCAAAGGGTTCTTAGACTAAGTTGAATGAAACTGTCCACTGATTTGTTCGGACTGTTCGTGCGTATGAAAACTTAAAGCGCCAAGTGTTTGAAATAAACGTTTGAACTTCGACTTTTGTTTCGTGGTAGAAAGGTTTATTCGGTCTCCAGCCAACGTGGTTAAGCACTCGAAGAGTCCAAAGAGGGGCAAACTGTAATTGCCATTTGCTTCTGAATGTCGTTCTTAGGTCAGATAGAGGAGTGTCTTCTAGAGAATCAATGGATCTTGTTACATCAAGCAGATAGTTGGCATAGTCGTTTTTGCGCCAGTAATATTTTCCTCTGTGTCTTACTTCTGCTGTAAAGGCAAAATAATCGTTAAATGTGCATCCTAGTTTTAAGTTTGCAAAATCAAGTCTTTGTTTTTGGATGTTCCATCCAACATAGGTGTTTAAGCTTGCCTTTGACAAATTGGCTCCACCTGAGAAGCCAGCTTTTGGAAATAATGTAGTGAAGTTTGTTGTGTCGAAAAAATTGTAGGCATATAAATCTGTTGTCAGAGTTGGTAGGGGAGAGAAATGTGTGGTTGATGAGAAGTTGTTTCTTAATCCAACTTTTAGTTGATTTAAGCTGTTGTATCCATCTTGAATGCTAAAGATGTATACATCGCCAATTTTTGCTGTTGGGTTCGTTAGGCCCGAAAATTTAGCGTATGGCTCTACTGTATGTCGTGTGTTTGTGTAGTTTTTTTCAAGAGTTGCGTAAGCATCAAGATCATATTCTGCAACTGCTTGGCCAATTCTTGTTTCGTGAGGGTTGTTTGAGTAGAGGATTCCCTTGAACCCAGCTTTTGGAACAATGTGTAAAAAGCCAAGTTGGAAGGGTCTATAAAGCGATTGTTTTGTTTCAAAACGACCCGATCTAAAGTTTGGAATAAGATGTTCTAATTCGCTGGCATAAGAGTATTCTAAATAGGAAAAGCGAAAGTAATTTTCTAAAATGGCATTTGTTTTGCCGATTGATACCGGTTTAACTGCAACAGTTAAGGTCGGTAATTCTTGCTTAAACCCCCTAAACCTGTTTATACGAGGTCGACCGTAGAGAGAAGCAAATGCTGGGTCGTAGTAAGCTTTTACAAAACCCTCAGTTCTTTCAAGAGTTGAAAGTTCAAAAAGTTGAGTGGGAAAGTCTGAACGCATGTTCTTATCACTAAGAGCATCCCAACGAGCAAACATTTCGATTTTTCCGTCGTTGCTTTTTCCTGAATATATTCCCTGAAGGCGGTATCGAGATTTAAGTTTGTCTGGGTTGTTGTCGTTATAAAAAGTATCGTATGCATAGAAATTACGGGTTTCTAACTTTTGTCTTTTATCATTTGAGAGATAGTCAAGCTCAACTGCACCACCACCGCCACGATTTATGCGATATTCACCACGTAAAAACACCTTCAAGCCCTCGTAATCCCAGGCTCGCCAGCGCATTAACAAAAGAGGTCCTTGTTTATTTTCCCATAAAATTCGGTACTTCAGTTTAGATTCTTTCTTTTTAAAGCGCTTGTTTACTCCCATAGAATAGGAAGGCAACCAAAGCACTGGAACTTTTTCAATGTTCGTAGTTATTGAATCAGCTTTGACCTGATACTTTTCGTTCATGTGAATTTTTTCTGATTTCACACTCCATTCAGGGTCAACAGTGTCAGAGGTAGTAACGTAAGCGTTATCTGCATCAAGAGTGCCATCGGTGTTAATGCGAACTTCTTCTCCACCAAAAAATAGACCTTCTGCAAAGCCTGTAGCATTTTTTAATGTTCCTTTCTCTTCCATTAAATTGAATGAAATAGAATCAGCAAGAAAGAACTTTCTGCGAAAGACTATGAAAAGATCGCCACTTGCTTCGACAATTTTGTCCCCGTCATCATTTTTGTAATAGTTGATGTTTTTTGCTTGAATTCGAAGGTTGTTTGTTTGCAAAACACCACCTTCAGTTGACCGTATTGAGTGTTTGTTTGCAATTGGGTCTTTGAGTTCAATAACAACCTCTTCTGCAAAAAGAAGAGACAAAGGAAGTAAGGCGAAATAGCACACTAGTTTTTTCATACTACAGAAGTATAAATCTTTAGTGAATTGATTTCAAAAGAAGACCTGCAAGAGCGTATCGATTTTTCGGATGACCATCTTTCATTGCTTCTAAAAGAAGAGAAATCCCTTCGATTTCGTGTTTTGTTGCAAGTGTATCAAACGACTCAATCAAAAGAGCCGATCTGTCTTGTGGTGAGAGTTGATAATTTGAAATGACTTTATCATCGCGTGCACCACGATCCATCATTGGTTTGAATTCTATAAGCTGTTCGCCGTTTTGAGTTTTTAACCAATTTAGAAATGATGTTCTATAAGATTCTTCTCCATTCATCCGGTATAGAGCTAAACTTGCATATCCACGAACTAATGGAGAGCCGACTTCTTGAGATTTTTCTTTTAAAAGATCGAACACTTTTTTGCTTTTAATGTTTTCGAGTAAGTGCATTAAGATTGCTACAGAGTGTGAACCTTTTTTTGCAAGAATGTCACGACTAATATCTAAAAAATCGTCTTCTGCAAGTTCAAGAGAGGAAGTTAAAACCTCATCGATGAAAGAAAGGGTAATCGCTTGTATGTTTCTTTTTACATCGGGATGTTTGATGACAGATACCGACAAGGGTTTCCATGCAACAAGAGTTCTTCCGTGCGAGACAAAAGGCACAAAGCCAATAAAGTCTATGTCTGATGAGATAATGTCTTTAATTACAGGTAAGCATTTTGGATTTCTTTTACGCAATAAAGCAAGGCTAGCATTTAGTCTTATGGTAGAATCAATGTTTGTTGATAGTCGTGCTAGAAGATCATCATACCCTTCAATGTATGAAAGCATATAAATCGCGTATAGATTTTTTCTCTTTGCCATATCAGCGATTTTTTCTTTAGCTGATTGGTCCCCGAGTTGATGTAAAGCATATAAAGAAGCAAGTTTTGTATCGTCAAAAGGGGATTCAGCAGCAATTTTAAGAGATTCAATTGAATGTAAATCCCTCATATCGCCAAGAGTTTTTGCGCAGGCTTCCTTTAAACAAGGGTCTGATTGTGAAAATATTGAGCGGATGTTCGGAAGCAGGTTGTCATAATTATGTGAACAGATAGATCCAATAGCAGCGATGCGAACATTCATGTCACTGTCATTTAGAAATTGTTTCAATCTCTGCATCGCTTCTTTAGATCCATAGGTTGCATAAAATTCTACGAAAAGAGGGCGGGCAGCTGGATGAAGTAAGTTTATGAGAGAGTCGATGTACCCAAGAGCATTCTTTGACTTTCTAGCAACCAGGTAGTGTAGAGCTTCATAACGGACAAGCAGATATTTAGAACGCATAGCTGATGCTATGATACTTTCACACTCATCATCATGAGCGCTGCCTAGTAGAGAAAGAGCGACACTTTGGACCATTGGGAATTGACTGTTCAAAGCGCGTTCTAAAAAATATAAAGAAGAATGCTGGTTTGAAAGGGCAATTCCACAAAGAGTAAGAAGTTGGGTTTCCATGTCGTAACTTGAAGCGCCCGACTCTAGTAAGATTTGTGCAATTTGTTGAAGAATCTTACTGTCGTGTTTTTTTTCTTTTTCGTAGTAAGCAAGGTAGTGTTCGATAGCTTTTGAAACATTTCCCTTAGACATTAAGTAGAGAATGCGTCTTTTATCTCCAACTTCAAAAATCAGATCATCTGTGTCGGTGTTTTCTTCTTTAACTTCTAAAACTTGATTTGCTGGTTTGTTCTTCTCAAATTCAGCGCTTTGTTGAAGAATCAAAGGCAAAGACCTTTCAGAGACACCTTCATCAACAGAAGCAGATTCAACAGAAACAAGTGCAGTAATGGTTATAAAGAAGAGGGTTTTTTTAAGAAGTTCCATAAGTCGATCTCCGCAAGTTTTAGTAGGAGGGCCACTTTTGTAAGCGGAAAACCGATTACATTGTGATAGTCGCCATCAATACGATTTACCAATAGCCCTGCAGCATCTTGTATCGCATAACTTCCTGCTTTGTCAAGTGGATTAAATTTATCAATATAATGCCAGATTCCTTCGTCGCTAACATCATTAAATAATACGGTGGTCATTTCTTCTTCAGAATAAAATTTTCCTTTATACGCCAAACAAAGACCAGTCCATACTTCGTGTTTATTTTTGCGAAACTTCACAAGAGTTGCAAAGGCATCTTCTCTATCGATAGGTTTTCCATAAACTTCTCGATTAAAGTAAACAGTCGTATCGGCAGTAAGAATTGGGTTTTCAGGGAATTTTTCTGCAATAAGACGCGCTTTACCAAGTGCAATTTCTCGCACATATGTTTTTGGATCTAGATTTTTGGAAATAGAATCTTCGTCAAATCCAGATACAACACATTTAAATTCAACATCGAATTGCTTAAATAGTTCGATTCTTCTCGGCGATCCTGTACCTAGAATAAGCAGAGGTTTATTCATTTATCTCCCGCATCGATCGCATTTGGTTTCAGGTTTTGAGCATCTTTTGCAAATCTTATTTCTCCCAAAAATTAGAAGAAGGGCACACATTAAAACTATGACCGGCACAAGAGCCAGAAGCTTTAGCATGTAGAGAATTAAGCAAGCAATGATGACAATTGGAACTACAATCAAAAAGTAAGAGAGCAAATATATCCCTAAAAATAGCACGAGAATAGGGGCTATAAAAGCTGCGATCATTTCTTTTTAACCTTTTTTTCTAATTCAATGACATCAATCCAAATAGGTGAGCTCCATGCTAATTCACCATCTTTTTGTTTAACGCGAAGATAGTAAAATAAAAATGGATTTGGTACCAAACTGGAGGTTAATGTAGCGCTCTCAATTGGTTCTGGATCATCGATTTCTAATGTGAAGTAATTTGTGTTAGGTGTAAGAGTGGCAAAATCGACCCCATTTCTTACAACTGTAATTTCTTCTATATCGTCTGTTCCTGCAACAAATCCATGGATATACCTATTGTAAGTAAGACCTGGTTTTGTTTTTGTTGAAATTTCAGATCCCATCGGCTTTCCAGCAATGTTAAAAGAAATCAAGATACGTGCGCCAGTAGTTGCATAACAGCTACGAGCGTAAAGAGCAGAAAAAAGAGCATCTCTTGAATATTCGGTCGCCAAAATTGCAGTTAAACCTGCTGAATAAGATTCTTGGCCATCAGTTTTCATATCCTTATAAAATCCGCGAGTCTCCATTCCACCAGCAACAAAGCCAAAACGACACCCTTTGACCAAAGCTTTTAGAAGAGATCCTTCTTCAACTTCACTAATGCCTTTTTTTCCAGATCCTTTAAGAGGTCGGAGATTGCCTTTCTTCGCGGTTGTCTCGCAACTTCCCCAAGAAGAATATATTTCAGCAACTCGCTCAAATTCAGGATTAAAATCTTCGAAATTAAAAGAATGGCCCTTCCCAGTAGTTAAGCATGGGATTGATATAAGTTCTTTTGGTGTATGACTTTTGTAGATTTTTTTCAAATTGTTGGATTTGAGGTCTTTTTTTCTCAGTAAAGGTTTGTTGTCTTTAGTATAGAGAAAGTGACGTGATCCTTCTGTAGAAGGTTCGCCTTCCCATTGAAATCCAAGCATTGTTACAAAACGCTCTTCTTCATTAAATTCAGCAACTTGAGATGAAATAAGTTTCCAGTCGTCGTTTGAAGTAATGGCTGTATCTTCATTTGTTGAGGTTGCAAAAAATTGAAGAGAGTGGTCATCTCTAAAATGTCTTAAAGCAGATTCAATATTTTCAACCATGTCAAATCGAGGGGTCTCTCCGTGAAGCATGCCCCAGAATTGTTGGTTTCCAGACTCAAGATAGCATTGAATTGGAGCTGAGATATATTCTTCATTAGTCGATAGATTTCTAAGACGAAGTCTATATAGGCCAGGTTCATTGAAATAAAGATTAGGGAGAGTTAAAAATCCTGTTTCAGGAACGAAAAGTTTCCACTTTAGGTTTTCTCTCAATTGATCGTAGTACAATTCTACTAAAGTTCCCTCCGGCGCATTTCCTGTGAGGTTGCCAAAGGCATCTTCAAATCTCATGAATACATCGAATCTATTGTTTTTAAAAACAACAGAGGGGGCAATAATTCGAATGTTTTTTAGTTCATTTCCGCGGACATCAAGAGTGAAAATTTCAGGGTCTTTAAATTCCTTTTTACCTTTAGGGTCGATATAAAGATGGAAAGGTCGACGTCTTTGTATGTAAAGTTGGGATCTATTTCCAAGTTGGGATTGTTTCGTGTTATCTGAAGATCCAAGATGAAAGATGAGCTTCTCGCCTTGAGTGATGTCCTTTGGTAGAGTAAACTCGTATTGTTTGTTCCCTTCCTTGCTGTCGACTTCTTTTCCTGAAATATTTTTTCCGTCTGGAAGAGTCAGCCAAATTAAATTGTCATTCTCTTTAACATTTGCTTGAGGAAGTTCCCATTCGTTGTTGTCTCCAGAAGATAAGGGATCAAAGCGAAGAACAGTTTTTTGTGGCAACGTTTGACTGGTTATAAAGCAAAACCTCCACAATTTTTGTTCTCCTGCAAGAGCAACATTAGGTTCAGTAATACAAATCGAGCGTCGCATAGAGTGTCCTTTAGTTTTGTAGGAAATAGTAACAGATGTAGAGATAAATAGCTATAGAGAGTGCTTTAAAAACCTAATGAATGTTGATCATAACATGCAGCAAACGCACTAATTTTACTATAGAGATTCAGTTAAACTAATTTTTACTTTGTGAATTTGCCTTCGATCACTTTGTAGGATGCGGACGTCAAAAAAATCTTCATGCATAGTTGTGCCAATTGCTGGTATCGAACCCATCTTCCAAGATATAAATCCTGCAAGAGTTTCGTATTCGGCATGGTGTGGGACTGATATACCAAGTTCACGTTCAACATCTACAATGCTCATACGCGCATCAACAATCCAAGATTTATCTTGTGCTTGTTTAAACAGCAATTCCTCATCCTCATCATGCTCATCTTGAATTTGACTTCCGACAAGTTCTTCAAGAATGTCCTCAGTGGTAACTAAGCCTTCTGTACACCCATATTCATTTACAACAATTGCAGCGTGGATTTTTTCAGTTCGTATTTCATTAAAAAGATCTCGGATACGCTTGTTTTCTGGTGCGTAAAGGACAGGGATCACAAGAGGTGATATTTCTATATCAGCAAGGGTTTTTCCATCTTGGATTTTTTTAAAGCAAAAATCCATAAAGTCTTTGTAGAGAAGCAGGCCGGTAATATGGTCGATTGAATCTTTGTAGATTGGGACACGGCTGTATCCATGCTCAATGTAACAATCGTATGCATCCTGTGCTGTAGACTCCTCAGAAAGGCAAATCATATCGACGCGAGGAACCATAATTTCTCGGACAACAAGCTTTCCAAACTGAGCAACAGATTTGATCATTTTTCTATCGTGATGTTCAATGACTTTTTCCTCTTCCATTTCCCCGAGAAGGTCTAAAAGCCTTGAACGTAATTCATCAGGAGATGCCGCAGTTGAAGGTTCTTGTTTTTTGATTGCAAGAAGTCTCTCTATCCAAAGAAAAGGAAAGGAAATAACGAAAAAAACTAAAATGATCAACGAGGCTATGAAAGAAAAAAGCTTTAAAGCAGCTATACGAAATTTAAGGGCAAAAATATGGAACAGTGTGTTTGCGCAAAGAGCTAATCCTGTGATGATTGCGATGCTTAGAAGAAGCCAAATAAATGAGAAGTTTATAGAATGTTCTGAAATATAGATGTTTGAGTTGTAAAATGAGTTAGCCGCTAGAAAAACAGATGAGCTCATGCCATAGCAAGCAAGGGTGATGAGGCAAGTAAAGCTGAGAAAATCACCCGCAGGATGGTCTTTTTCATCAGGAAAAGTCCTTTCAAGCCAGTTAAAGAAGAATAGATGAAATTTAGAGTATTTCATTCTTTCTTCAATTTCAGATTCTGAAGTTCTTTGAAATGCAGACTTTACGCATGACAGTATACACGCTGCTGTAAGAAATAAGATAGGGAAGAAAGGCGTTGCAGTAATCATAACCTAACTTATAAGGAGATTGTCATTACTTAACACGAGATTTTTTTCTTTCAAGGAACAAAGTATTCGGTTTTCAGCTTCTCGAATCTTAAGAATATCGTCATCTTCGATATCGTTGTATTCAGCTAAGTGTAATAAGGTGTGTGCTATATATAATGAAAGTTCGCCGTAAGGATCGTGAGGGCAAGTGTCTATAGCGACTTCTGGACAGATAAAAACCTCGCCGATAACGTGTGGAGAGGTTGAATCTTCGTCATCGATCTTATTGCCGTCGATTGGAAACGTAATGCAATCAGTTGGAGTTGGATCGTTAAAATGTTGGTCGTGTAGTTCTGTAATTCTGTCTTTACTGACAAAATTTACATAAAGCTCATCACCATAAATTTCTTCTTGTTGGCAAATAAACAAAACTAACTTTTCAACTTGCCTTTTGCAAATTTCAAGTGCTGATTGGTCGTTTTCTTGAATGACTATCACAAAAACCTACGCAGGTGCTTTTGTCTTTGGAAGAGATAGAACAGAAGCTCTTTCCTTCCAATGGTCGCGCTCTTTCATGATTTGAACACGCTCAAATCTTTTAAGAACATTTCTTTTTTTTCCACCTGTTGTTGACTTTCCATAACTAGGATGCTTCGACATTATTTCACCTTTGGGATAAAGCTGGTTTTACTTGAGATTGCATTGACGTGGGGTTTGTATCCTTGTGCCAAATTGTCTTTTTTAGGACCTGTTTTAGGAGCAAATGACGGGGTGCATTTCTTTGGGCATTTTGCTCGTCGTATTGATTGTTTACTCATGCGTGTCATTGTATATGACTCCTCTAATTTCTTTATTCGCGTAAAGTATACCCTTTAGACTAAAATGATGCAAGCGCGAAGTTCTCTTCTTTATATCGATGATATTTATTTTTTGAAATTTGAGATTTTTCATTTGATGTGAGGTCGTCAAATTCATAAATAGTCGAAGCTGGGCTTGATAAAAGGGGCTCTTTTGTTAAATTAAAGATGTGTAGAGCTTTGTTTGGATTATGTGGGGGGATTGAAATGCAAATAATTTCATTAGAGTCGTTTAGGGAAAATTCATGAGGAATAAGGCTGTGGACAGGGTGCGACCAGAGAGTTTTGTCTACAAATATCGCTGCTGCAGTGTCTTGTGTTAAAAACAGTAAAGGAATTTTTTCATCAAATTTTTGTTTTGCGAGGTTAGTTAACCGGAAGAGCTTTTGCTCGTTGTTATTAACCTGGAAGAATATTGTTTTTTGTTTTCTTTGTGTCATCATTTGGTTTGTTTCCTCGATCAGGTTTATTTTGATCGGGATTAAAGATACCACAGGAGATTAAAAACTTAAAGGCATCTTCAACAGAAAGATTGAGTTCTTTTAGGTGTTTTTCTTCACAGAGGAGCAAAAATCCAGAAATAGGGTGTGGAGAAGTCGGGATGAATACAGTTTTAAGAAGCTCTTGAGGAGCGTCAGATGTATGTGCATTTTGAAGTTCTTGAGGAGCAATTCCTGTAATTAAACCAATAGCCTTTGATTCTTTAGATGGAAAGGGGATTGCTACAACACGAGTGAAAAGTTTTCTTTTCTCTGAAAATAGAGCCTCTATGACGTCTCTACACATTTTGTATATAGAGTTGATAAGGGGGATTTTCAATAAAATTGCATGCATTGTTTTTACAAGCCAATGAAAGATAATTCGATTTCCTAAAAAACCCAATATGACGACAAAGAAAAATAGCAAGACTAGAATAAGTCCACGGCTGATGATCACAAGAGCCGTTGCATGAGAGACAATATTGAGCGAATAAGAGCCTGCTAAATATTGTAATAGTTTTTCCATGTTGCCAAGAAACGGGGTTGTCAGCAAATCTACAAGAAAAATAAATACAGCAATAGTGATCGTAAGAGGCAAAAGAATGACTAGTCCAGAAAAGATGTTTCGTTTCATTTTACAGCCTCTGGATGCATGTCTTGTGGAGTAACCATTCCGCAAGAAACAATATATCTAATTGCATCTTCTGGTTTCATATCAATAAAAAGGATGTCGACTTCATTGAACATGATTGTAAAGCCAGTCGTTGGGTTCGGAGCTGTTGGTACAAATACTGAATACATTTTTTCCCCAGCTTTATCAGAACACTCTTTTGGCGCTCGCTGTGATAGGAGACCAAGTGTGTAAATTCCTTTTGAGGGGAAGGGGACCATGACGACCTGTTTAAAGGTGTTTTTACCGTGGCCAAATAAATTAGTGATAATGTCTTTTGTAGTTTTATATACCTTATTGATAAGGGGTAAGCGATGTAACACACGCTCAGAAATTTGGATTAACCAGTTAACCAGGTACCAACGAGCGATCATACCAATAAATAAAATCAAAAGAAAAAGGCAAACAAGGATAATTAGTTGGCTTGTGTAGCGAATCGTCTGCTCTGCAGAAAGTATAAGTAGTCCCTTATTGACCAGATATGACTTTTTGAGAAAGTGTCCAACGATTCCCATGAACGGCTTTGTAAGGAAATTTACGACAAAACCTATAATTGCAACTGTTAGTGCAAGAGGTAAAAGAAGAATAAGGCCGGTTAAAAGATATTTTTTCATAACCTGAGTATAACGTTAAAGGATGATTTTAGTGAATGAGATTCCAAGTACATTCACCGAAAACAAGATCTATTGACTCAAGACTTACAACTAGCTTTGTGCCAATTTGATACCGCTCATTTGTTGTCGAACCTTTAAAAGAGCGATCTTTCTCGTTAAAGTAAAAATACTCATCTCCAAGTTGTGAGACGTGAATGTTTCCTTCAAACCCAATAAAATTAAGATCAAAAAAGATCCCTTGAGGTTTGATGTTTGTAATTGTTGCCTCAAAAGTAAAGTCGGGGTCGTCTTCTGTTAGGCGGTCAAGATAACGTAGTTTTTTTAAGCGGGCCACACTCATTTCGGCACGAAAGCTTCTACGTTCTGTTTCAGAACAGAGTTCTGCAATTGCTTTTTCATTAGGATTGTAATCCTTGTCAAAAAGGAAACGGTGAACAACAAGATCAGAATACCGTCTGATAGGACTTGTGAAATGTGTGTAATTTTCAAGATTTAGTCCGTAGTGACCGATATTGTCTTTTGAGTAAACAGCAAGTTTCATTGAACGGATATATCGAATGCTGAGTTGGTCAATATTGACTGAATCTTTAGCGTCTTCAAATATTTTTCCAATATCTTCAGAGGTTGCGTTTGGAGGGATAACATAGCCAAAAAGTCTTGCTAAAGTGAAAAACTCATTTAGGGTTTCGGGGTCGGGATTTTCATGTATACGGAAAAGCCCTTTTCCACCTCGCTTAAGGAGCTCACTTGCCACAATTTCATTAGCTTTAAGCATATACTCTTCCACTAACTGGTGAGTAATGTCATATTCAATCCAAGTTTCTGTATAGGGGATGCCATTTTCATCGAGAACGAGACGGATTTCAGGCAAGTTTAATTCAACACAACCACGTTCTTTTTTTTGTCGTTTGAGGTGAGAGCATAATTCAACAAGCAATTTAAGTGTATTTAAGTGGGGCGATTTGATTTTTTTGTCTAGGACTTGCTTTGCTTCTTCGTAAGTAAAGCGCTTTCTGCTACGGATAATACTTTTACAAATTTCGTGTGATTTTAGTATTCCTTTAGTATCAAATTCCATCATGACAGTAGCTGTGTATCGGTCAACACCTTCTTTTAAACTGCAAAGGCCATTGCTAAGATTTTCAGGAAGCATGGGGACAACTTTATCGATAAAGTACGTTGAATTTCCGCGAGATTGAGCTTCTAGATCAAGTTTGGAGTTTTCTTTTACAAAATGAGAAACATCAGCAATATGAACTCCTAGTTGATAACACCCATTTTTGTCCTTTGTGATTGACAATGCGTCATCGTAATCTCTTGCTGTTGTTGGATCAATAGTGAGGCATTCAAGATCTCTATAATCAACTCTGTCTTTTGTAAGTACGCAACCTTCTTTAAATTTTTCAGCTTCAGCGATAACAGCAGCGGGGAATTTTTCGTGTAAGTTGTACTCTTCTATAGCAACATCAGAATCAATTAGAGCATCGTTAATGTTTCCAAGGAATTTATGTAACGTGCATGTGAGTGAATTGTCAGTGCCTTGACTCTTAATGTTTAGCGAGACTCTATCGCCGATTTCAAATTTTGTCTTTGGAGATTTTTTTAAGCAAAGAGGGCGTTCTTCTCCCGCTGATGCTGAAAAAATCATTGCATCACCATTTGGATAATGGTCTACAACTGTCCCAACGATACGTTTTCTGTTTTGTTGTTTAATTGATTCAACAATCCCTTCCCAACCTTTTGCACTTTTCTTAAGTGAGGAAACAACAACTACGTCCCCATCAAAAGCGCCATTGATTTTAGAAGCTGGAATAAAGATATCTTCATGTCCGCAATCTGCAGATAAAAATCCGAAACCTTTCGTGTGAATAGAAATTTTGCCTTGCAATCGGTTCTTTTTGCTCATAATTACGGATCATATCAGAAAATTGACACAAGGGAAAGGATTTCTTGATGTAGTTGTGTGATGATATAATATTATCGTGTATAGAACAGGGTGCATTCGACTTGAATTGCCAAGTAAGAAATTTATAATTAGCTTCTTAGGTGTGAATTAAAAAAGCAGAAAAGGGTGTTTCGATATTTAATAAAGAGAAAAAATCGGCTATTTTATAAAACTTTTTTTTCAATGATCCAAAATGAAACCCCAGGAATAGTTTCCTTAACTTTAGAAGTCCATTCTAGAAGTTCCTCATGAGTTTCAATAAGCATAGCGGCTGTTGCAAGGCCATCAGCAAGAGCGCATGTCGGAGCTCTTACAGAAACAGAGAGAATAGATTTTTTTTCTAGTTCAATAGGTGAGAGCGTCTCTTTATTGAGAAGGTGTGAGTAAATACGAACATTTCCATCTTCTTCAGATCTTACGCCCCAAACTTGCATATAATTTCCACTTGTTGCAATTGCTTCATTATCAAGTAGTATGACTTTATTTGGTTCAGATTTAGGGGAGAAGATTTCAATTTGCCATTGCTTGTTTAATTCATTGAGACCATGAGCTCGTATTTCTCCAGACCATTCGACATAAATATTATTGTAGCCTCCTTCAACAAGATTTGTAGTGATGTTGTCAACGCATTTGCCTTTTGCAATAGCATCCAAATCAAGCTTTAATTCTGGAATATCTTTTTGGATTGATGAATCATTAAATGAAAGGTGTTCCCAGCCAATGATCCGATTCAAAGAAATGAGAGTTTTATTGGAGGGTTCATGATGTTGACTTAGTGCAATTTTCCAAGCGTCAATAGCAGGGCCTAAAGTTGGGTCATATTTGCCGTCGCTTAGATTTACAATCTCCTCTGCTAATGTGAGTAATTCGCGGAGGTGTGGCGATAGTTTAACAGGCTTTGTCGATTTATTGTGATTGAAAAAAGAAAGTTCAGAGTGGCTATTCCAATGGTTTGAGATTTGATTTGTTTCTGAGAAAGCACTATCGATGATTTGTTTGATCACGAGGCGGTCATGTCTAGAAAGAGGGCCTACAACTGCAACATGATAGGGCATCTTCATTGAAAAACCGCGGAAATGAATAAGATTTGATGCCTTTGTGCAAGAAATAGCCGAAAAAACCCCAAAGATAATGAGTGGAATAGTTAGATGTATCCACTTTTTGATGAAATTTTTAGTCATTCTCCAGACCTTCTTTTAGCACATTCAAGGGTGTTTTTAAGCAACATGGCAATTGTCATAGGGCCTACTCCACCAGGAACAGGAGTGATTTGGGAAGCAATCGGTTTAACTTTATCATAGTCAACATCTCCAACTAGTTTGCCGCTATCTGTTCGATTGACGCCGACGTCAATAACCACGCAACCAGGTTTAACCATATCATGTGTAATGGTTTTTGCTTTTCCAATTGCAGCAATTAGGATGTCTGCTTGTTTGCAAATTTTTCCTAAGTTTTTTGTTTTACTGTGCGCGAGAGTCACAGTAGCGTTCCCTATAAGTTCTTTTTGGCTAAGCAAATGAGCGATTGGTCTGCCCACAATGTTACTTCTTCCAACGACAACAACATGGGCGCTCTCAACTTTTACATTTGATTTTTCAAGGAGCGTTAGAATACCCGCTGGAGTGCAGGGAAGCGGTCCTAATCGATCTCCACTAAACATCCTACCAATATTTATTGGATGAAACCCATCGATGTCTTTTTCAGGTTTAATGCGATTAAGAACCTCTTTTACTGTAATATGTGAGGGAAGGGGCATTTGAACAATAATGCCATCAATTTTATCATCGATATTCAATTTATCTATTAGAGTGAGAAGTTCGATTTGTGAAACTCTTTCATCAAGGTTGAATTTCTCAGAGTGAAAGCCAACCTCTTTGCACTTCTTTTCTTTCATTCGAACGTATGTTTGAGATGCGGGGTCGTTTCCGACAAGAACAAAAGCAATGCCCGGCACAAATCCAAGATTCTTTGTTTCTCGCTTAATCTCATCAAGAATTTCATCGGCTATTTTTTTTCCATCGATATCCATTTCATTAACTCCTGATGTACAATTCCGTTACTTGCAAGGATTTGAGTGCGGTTTTTAAAGTCGAACGAGAGGGGAGAGTTATCAAAACAAGAAACTGTTCCACCTGCCTCAACAACAACCAGTTGTGCTGCAGCATAATCCCAAATTCTTTGTCGATTATCAATAAATCCTTCTAAGGACCCTTTTGCAACATAACAAAGATCAAGAACTGTTGAACCAGATCTCCGAATTTGAGCAATCTTATGTAGATCATCAAAACCGATATGAGAGCCGAGTGAGATGCCAGAATGTTCAAGGTTTGAAACTTTACTTACTGAAAGTTTTTTCCCATTCATAGTGGCCCCTTTACCTTTCCTTGCGATAAAAATTTCATTTGCGATTGGATCGATACAGACACCTAAATGAACTGCTTTTTTGTAGTAGACTGCAATAGAGATAGCAAAAGAGGGGATTTGTTTGGCAAAATTCCAGGTGCCGTCGATAGGATCAATAATCCATGTAATCTCATTTTCAACATCCCCTTGTATGCCACTTTCTTCACCGACAAAGGCATGGTTGGAGTAGGAATCTTTTATCACGGAAATAATTAATTCTTCAGATTTAGTGTCGAATTGAGTGACAAGGTCGTGGGCATGACTCTTTTGTTTAACTTCTAAATCTGAGTAAAAACCAATGTTAAGAAGGGCAGATGCTTGCTGAGCAGCAGCAAGAGCAACGATTTCCAGCGCATTTATATCGAGATCTTGGATCTGTTTCATCTAGCAGGCCTTAAATTTTGTAATTGTATTAGGAGTCTTCTTCTCTTTTTTGCAAATCTACGTTTGAGCTCTTTTATTCGGTTGGGTTCTGTTAGTTTCTCATATACTTTAAGGGGGAAGAAAACCCATACAAGAGCATACACACCATCAAGAATTGGCAGCAAGAATAAATCAGTAATCAAGGAGAAAAGATGAATTTTTATGTGCATTTCAATTAATGCATATAAAACAAAGTGAAGCATTGTTGATATAAATGAATAAAGTACTGAGTAAAGAGCAAAGATATGAACTTTTTCCTCAGGAAAATAAGAACGGTAGCGGTAGACAACAACACTTGTTAAAGTATAGTTCAAGGCGAAAAAGCCTAATGGAGAGCTATTTGAGTAAAGGTCAACAATCAATCCCGCAAAAAGAGAAAGCCATAAACAAAGAGGAAGACGGTTTTTGGCTAAAACAAAAGTGATAAAAGGAACAAAAGCAAAAAGACGTATTTGAGGAACTAATGAAGGGAAAATTAAGAGCACAATGAACGATAGAACAAAAGGTGGTAAAGCTTTTTTTAACGATTCAAACATGCGATCATAATAAAGAAAAAAAAGATTCTCTCACAGATAAATTTAGAACTATTTAGTTTAATTTCAGACTCCCAACCTTAAAACTCAGATAAAAATGGTGGAGTGTTAGCAGGAGTAAATGATCCAAAAAATGATTTAATTTCTTGATGAGAAAGTACTGCATCTTCTTCAACTACATCTTCTAATTTCACTTTATCTACGATAAGGGTAGTAGTTTGAGAGTTATATATGAAAGTACTTCCATAAGGAATGAAAACCATTTGTGGAATTTCACTGCTGAGCTCTATGTCCTCTCTTTTTGTTATTTCGGAGATCTTCAAAAAAGCAATTTTTTCATTTGAAGTAATTAAGTTGATCCAGTTTTCAAGAGGAACGGCCTCATTAAAAAGTGCGGGGTCTATGACATGTAAAGTTCCTGAAAGATCGACAAGCCCAAGGGCAGCATGGAAAATCCATTTAGAGGTATCTCTCCCTAAAATAGGATTAATTATAGTTGGTTTTAAAAAGAAAAATTGAATGTTTTTGAGCTGAATTCCTGAAGCAAAAGCAAAATCACCAGCAAGAATCATGCGGTATACAGCTAAAAGAGAATCTGCTTCCCAGCTAAAATACCCAATCGATTTAAGGGATTGAAAAAAAATGTCGGCCTCTTCTTTTCCTTCAAGACTTGCTTGTTGATCTGGAGCAAATGCGGGTAAGGATTCGTGTCGAAAAGTAGATTGAGGGTCTTTTTCTAAAGGGACAAACTTGAATTTAGGCGGAGTATAGGCACGATCTAGAAATTTTCCAGGTTGTGTGAATTTTAAGCTTCTTGGAAAAAGATTTTCAGAATAAATAGTGACAGTTTTAGCAATAATTTCGTTAAGAAATTTCTTAGCAAATGGTGGAGGAGTAGAATTGCGAATGGTTAAATTAATATAGGAAAAATACTTTTCTGGCGAGAGGAGTAGGGCATGTTGATCAAAAAGTTTGGTTATTAATCGGTCTATATAGACACTTTTTTTTGCAGCATCAGCCCATTGAGTCTTTATTACAAGAGATTGTTGATCAGGAAATGTTGGGGGTGGGGTTGTTGAAATCATAAGTCCTCAAAAATTAAGTATACGTTAAGTTTATATAAAAATATCTTTAAAACGAAGAAAAAAATTATTTTAATAAGTTTTTCAAGTATTCAGGAGGGTTGTTGAGACAAGATAAAATCTCTTTTGCTTCAAGAATCAGATTTTCTTGAAATTTTTTTGCTTTGTTCTCACCTACGATAGCCTGTATCGAGGAGAGTTCGATTTTATCTTTTAAATCGTCTTTAATTTGGAAAATTATTCCAAAGAGTTGCCCAAATTGCTCGTATAAAAGGATTTCATCATTTGTTAGAGAAGCGATTATAGCTCCAGCTTCACAAGCAGCCGAAAAAAGAGCCCCTGTTTTTTGTTTTGCAATGATGTTGTATTCATCAAATGATATAGGGTGGTTTTTTGCTGCGAGATCCTTTATTTGTCCCCCGATTATTCCATTTGCACCAATTTTTTTTGCAACTGAACTGAGAATATCTGGAAACGAAGCGAGGAGTTCAAAGGCGTAGGTGAGTAAAAAGTCACCTGTTAAGATTGCGGTTGCTTCATCGGTTTTTACATGTAAGCTGAGCTTTCCGCGTCTCATGTCATCATCGTCCATAGCGGGAAGATCATCGTGAATAAGAGAGTATGTATGAATCATCTCTATTGCGCAGGCAGCATCCAGGCCAGCTTCTCCTGCAATAGAAAGAAGCATCATTGGACGAATGCGTTTTGATGGGGCAATAGTTGAGTACAGAGCACTAGATCTTAGTGTGGGATCATCAATTTGTAGAAGTTCACTTAAGCGCTCTTCAATAAGTGTTCTATAGTCAAGATCAAGCATATTATGTGCCTATACCAAAATATGTGAACTTTAACATGATAAGTTTTTCTTTTGGAAGAAAATTTCTTCCATCAAAAACAATAGGTGATTTCATTTTTGCTTTTACTTGGTCAAAGTCAACCAACTGAAATTCGGGATGTTCCGTTAAACAGCAAAGTGCATCAGCATTTTCCGTGGCATTAAGGCAATCTTTTGCCCAATAAAAGTCTTTGTTTTCCTTAAGAGAAAGTTTGGCGTTTGTCATAGCAAGTGGATCAAATAGTCTGAGTTTAGCGCCTTTTGAAAGAAGGAGTTTAATTACTTCTAATGCTGGAGAGTTGCGCACATCGTCAGTCCCTTTTTTAAATGATAGGCCCCAGATTGCAATTGTTAGGGATGAAAGAGAGTTGGTTTGATAAAAGGTTGTGATTTTATTCACAAAGTGGGTGACTAAAGAATTATTGGTGATTGAAATTGCCTGTAGCATAGGAACATCAAGATTGTGCGTTTTTGCAGAAGCAATAAGAGCAGAAAGATCTTTTGGTAAGCAAGAGCCGCCAAAGCCAATGCCAGGATTAAGATATTTTTCTCCAATTCGTGGATCAAGAGAGATGCCCTTTTTTACATCTACAATGTCAGCCCCAAATTTTTCACAGAGGCAAGAAATTTCATTGATCATTGAAATACGAGATGCAAGCATAGTATTTGCAGCATATTTAGTCATTTCTGCAGATTCTTGGTCCATGTAAATGATTTTTTTCTCAGAGATAGAAAGAGAGGTATAGATTTTTCCAAGAGTTTTTGCTGCGTTTGGGTTAGAGGATCCGATAATAACACGGTCAGGATTCATGCAATTTTCAATTGCGGAGCCCTCTTGAAGAAATTCAGGATTTGAAAGAACTTCAATTTTTACAACAGGATTTTGTTTGGCAATGTGATCAGTAACTTTTTTTGCAGTACCAGGAGGGACGGTTGATTTGATCACAATAAATAGATTGTTGTTTGCTTTCTTAGCAATCATTTCAACAACTGAGAAAAGGGTTGTTAAGTTTGATGATCCATCTTGGTTTGGAGGTGTTGCAACGCAAATAAAGCAGATTTCACACCCATTGATTGCAACGTCAAGTTTTGTTGTAAAGACAAGTCTGCCTGCTTGAGTGCTTTCTTCAAGCATCTTGTCAAGTTTAGGCTCATAGATAGGAGATTTGAGTTCTTTTAAAGAGTTGATTTTTTCTAAATCAATATCGTGAATAACTACTGCATGAGAACTATTTGCTAAACAGACGCCTTGTACTAAGCCGACGTAACCGCTACCGATGACTGTTATCTTTGTCAATGATGCACCCTTTAGTGAGCGAAAGTCTGCGATCACAATGATCTGCAAACTCTTTGTCATGAGTCACCACTATTAGGGATTTTTTTAATTGTTTGCAACAAGCAATCAGCAGATCTTGTATATTTCTAGCAGATGCAGCATCAAGATTTCCAGTTGGCTCGTCTGCTAAAATCAATGATGGGTTATTCATTAAAGCTCTTGCAATGGATGCACGTTGTTTTTCTCCACCAGAGAGGTGCTTAACAGAAAAGTCTCTGCGGTGAGAAAGACCAACTTTTTCTAAGAGTAAAATAGCTTCGTTATAGGCATCACTATTTTTTTTGACTGAACGTCTTGCTATCCTTGCTTTAATTAATAAGTTTGCAAGAAGAGTCTCTTCTTCTAGCAAATTACCTGATTGAAAAACAAAGCCAATTTCGTGTGCACGCAGCTCGGAAATGTTTTTCTTTGCAACAGGGATGCCAAAAAAACTTAATGATCCTGAAGTTGCAGCTTCGAAGGTTCCTAAAATATGTAGTAATGTACTTTTTCCAGAGCCTGAAGGGCCAATAATTGCAACTGTTTCACAAGGGGCAATGCTTAAATCAATGCCGTTTAAAACATGAACTTTTTGAGGTGAGGTAAACGTTTTCGTTATGCCTTTTGCATCTAAAACATTGGCTGTCGTCATTCAGACCTCAATATTGCAGAAGGTTTTAGTCTACATGCTTTAATTGCAGGAATAAGTCCTGCAAGCATAGAGACGATTGGAGTAGTGATGATGATAAAAAGAAGGGATGATTTGCTCATTGTATTTGGAAGAGAGTGGCCATAGAAAACAGCGTTGAATGCTTGTTGCCCTTCTAATAAGTTGAGCAGGTGAACGAGTGAGTCAATGTTCTGGAGAGTAAAGTAGGCAGCAACAGACCCAATCAGGCAGCTAATAGCTCCCATGGAAATCCCACAAATACCAAAAATAGCAGCGATTGAACGTTTTTTTGATCCTAAAGATAGTAGGACGCCGATTTCATGTTTCTTATCATTGACAAGTAGAAGTAGTAAGGAAATGATGTTTGAACAAGCAACGAATAAAATAATCACACCGATTAACATAAATAAGTATCGATCACTTTGAAACTGTGTGATTAAATCTTTGGCAAATTCATATTCATAAAAGGGGACGACTTTCCAGTATGCAGCTATTCCTTTCTCTTCAAGTTTGTTTTCAATTTCTTGTGTGATTTGGCGTGTTTTTTTCAAATCACGGAACCAAACCTGAATGCCGTTTGATAACATAGGATCAAGAGGGGTGCTTTGAGAGGTCTCGTTAATATGGTGAGCAAGTTCACGATCTCCTAAAGCAAACCTTGCGCCTACGGCCATCACACCGGGGTCGTAGAAACCGCAAATTTTTGTGCAAAGTCTTTGTTCTTGCATGCTTGTGGGAGTAGCAGAGCCATATGCAAAATACCCACGATCGCCAATTAAAACGTTATAATCTCGGAAGTTATTTGGTAAAATAACTCCACCTTCTGGAAGACGGGCTGAGCCATTAATAAAAGAAATCCAAGGGGGAAGATAATCAGGCTCTTTGATGAAATGTTGTACAACGTTTGCTTCAATGACTTCTATGTTGGTCCATGGAATCTCACCTACTATCGGGTGATTTTGAATGCTTGATTTTACATGTAATCTGCAATCTCCAAGTGTTGACATATGTAGAGGCATTTCAACAAGTTCAGAAGTAGTTTCAAAAATCAATTCTTGGTCTAGAAAGATTGGAATTAGAGGGTCAACCGAATAGGAACTATCTTTAGTTGTGAAGGTAAACTCATTATCAGTTTTTTTGACAACCCCTTTGATAAGTTCGTTTTGATAAGACGTCTTAGAGTTAATAGGTAAGACAAGGCATAGAACCCGATTGCCTTGCAGTCTTGCATATCCATCATATGTTTCGTTTGTTTGTAAAAGATCGTGATCAATTTGCCATGAATTTGAGCTTGTCTGTACTTTTTTGATGTGGAGGTTTGATAAAACACTCTTCATTAAAGAAGCATCGGCTAATTGGTTGGGTTTAAATATTAAATTCGGCTTGTCGTTGGCAGTTTGATCATCTGAAATTCTATCAGCAACATAAAGAAGGTGATTGATGTCTTGCATAGTTGGTTTTTCAAGAAGATCATAAAGAGCAGTATTTGCTTCTGAAAGAGAAGCTATATATGTAGCTTGGGTCAAAAAGTTTTGTGTATCACTTGAATTCATGGAGAAGAGTTCGCCTTTTCTTACTTGGCGAAGGCGCATTAAGGCACCTGCTATCTCATAATCCTCAGCTTGCACAGATATGTGGTTTTCTTGTCCGACTTGAGCAACAGCGGCAAAAGCGCTTTTTACAAGGTCGTTAATGTTCCCATCTTCCTGTTGGATTTTTCGTGGCCAATAGAAGGGGATTTCTTCATCACTTTCTTCTGAATAAGGGTCGCTTACTTCACTGATAAGCTTATCGCGTATGCTTTTTAAACGATAGTCAGATTGGGAAGAAATTGCATCGATTTGATAATAGTAAGAATTAAAGTAGTCATCGGTTGGTAAAATGCGTATTGGAGCATTTAATGAAGTAACTTTCCCCAACCAATTTTTCTCAATGCCTTCTGTAATAGAGAGAAAGAGAAGTAGCAACCAGATTACAAGCGAGATTACAAAAACCGATAGGAGGCCAATGAGAGAAACAGAGAGTTTCTTTCTCCTTGGCCAAAGATATTTCTTTGCAATCGAAAACTCGAACATCTACACGCTATTTTTTCTCTCTAAAGAGAACATGTTTCCTAAGTGTTGGGTCGTACTTCTTTAGTTCCATTCTCGCTGGTGTGTTGCGAGGGTTTTTTACTGTCGTCGTCCTAAAGGAGCTTTCTGTGCTCTCTAAAGTGATAATTTGACGAACCTTCTTCTTTGCCATATCATACCTCAATAGAAAAATATTTTCCAGTAGTGTACCGTTCTTACTCTAAAACGACAAGCATTTATTCGTTGGAAAAGCTGATAAAGAGAGATTTTCAGGAGTTTTTCCTGATTTAAGAAATATTTGATAGCCAAGACCGGCAATCATAGCACCATTATCAAGGCAAAGATCTAGTTTTGGCCAAGAAATAGAAATCTCAGGATTTTTTATTTCGGAAAAGATTTTTCTGAAGCGTTGGTTAATAGAAACGCCTCCTCCGACATAAATTTTTGTGATTCCGAACTCATCGCAAGCTGCAAGAGCTGCATGCACAAGTGGAGTAAGGGCAGCTTCTTGAAATGATGCAGCAAAATCAGAGTAATCACTCTCGTTAAGAAGGGTAGGCGCTTGGGAATTGTTGTTTTTACCTTTTAAGGTATATAATGCCTGAGTTTTTAAGCCGCTATAGGAAAAACTGTAAGGTTTGTCTTTAACTTGAGCAGTTGTAAATTTGTATCGGTCTTTATCGCCACCTAAAGCAAGTTTTTCTATTTTTGGTCCAGCAGGGTAGGGAATATTCAGGAGTCGGCCGACTTTATCGAAAGATTCTCCTACAGCGTCATTAACTGTACTCCCAATAATTTCATATTTTCCAAGGTCGTGGATTTTGATAAGCGAGGAGTGACCACCAGATGCAATTAATCCAATTGCAGGATAAGTAAAATCGTCATCTGACATCATTGCTGCATATAGGTGAGCTTCAATATGATTTACAGCAACTAGAGGGATGCTACGAGCATAAGCAAGTGTTTTTGCGACGTTTACCCCCATCAACAAAGAGCCCATTAATCCGGGTCTATTTGCAACAGCAATTAAATCGATCTCTTCTAGTGATAGTTTTGCATCTGATAAAGATTTTTTAATAAGAGGTAAGAGAAGATCAAAATGTCTTCTCGAACTCATTTCAGGAAATACACCGCCAAATGTTTCTTGAATATCTACGTGAGAAGCAATTAAGTTGGTAATAATTTTTTTACCATCTTGGACGATGCCTATTGCAGTTTCATCACAGCTTGTCTCTATACCTAACACAATTGTCATAGAAGAAGGATTTTACTTCTTTTGCAACGAGGTGTCAATCATAACTAAAATTAGAGAAAAAAAATCAACTAATCTACGCAATTTCAACTAATTCGATAGTAAAATTTAATCTTTTACCGGCAAGTGGGTGATTCGCATCAAGCTTAATCTCTTCGTCTGTAACAGAAACAATCGTGACAATGGCCATTTCTTCGCCTTCGCCAAGTTGGAGTTGTTGTCCTACTTCTGGAACAATTTGAGGAGGTAGATACTTTCGCTCAACGGCTTTAACAAGCTCAGCCACATGATCGCCATAGGCATCTTGAGCTTCGATCTTGATCGTTTTTTTTTCGCCAACCTGCATTCCTAAGACAGCTTTTTCAAATCCTGGAATGAGTTTCCCTTCACCGAGTTGTATATCAAGTGGTTCGCGTCCTTCTGAACTATCGAAGACATTACCGTCGTCAAGAAGACCTTTATAGTGAACTTTGACTTGATCGCCCTTCTCTGCTACTTTTTTCATAATTTAATCACTCCAGTTATTTTAGTGTCTTTTTTTGCACATTACACATATTTGGGTTGTCTTGTTAAGATTTTTTTCCTGCTTTTTCCAGATCTAGCTCGTTATCAGTGGTGTAGATAAGATTTTTTTTTCAATTATTTTGTTCAATTGGGAGAAAAGAAGTAAATATTCATCAGATTTTGGGAAATTCATGTCTATATGAGCTCTTAAAATTTGTGCCTTTTCAAGTTTTCTCAATAGAGTATAAAGGTTTTTACAGGCTTTTTCTGGCAGAGTGGAATCGCCAAGTGAAAAGAATTTCGCATTTTTTGGATATGATCTGTCCGAAAAACCTATGATAGAGGTGACATTTATTGCCTCTTCATCAAAAACTTCAAATGAAAAATTGGAAAAAATAGGATCGTCTTTTTGTATGACAGTGGGCAAGTAACCAAGGATTGGCTCAAATTCATTTACACAGATAGCGCCACTTCTTTGTATATGCCATTTAGAGTTGTGGAAGTTTAAAATAGTTGATTCTATACCAGTTTGAGGCTCGTTTTGCTCTACAACTGGAAATTCTAAGCCAAAATCATCTTCAACATGAGAGTACTGTGTCGCGGGAATCTTCCCTGAAAGGTTGGCAGAAGGTGCCACTAGGGGACCTGTTTCATAAAGGATAGAAAGCAGTTGTTTGTTTGCAGGAATCCTAAATGCACATGTATCTTTGTTTGCCCGTACTATAGAAGGAATTTTTTCAATATTAGCTGGTAAGATCATTGTAAGAGGGCCTGGCCAAAACGCATATGCCAATCTAAGAGCTTCTTCTGATAGGTGGTCTGTAAGAGTAGAAAGAGAATGTATGTCTGGTAAAAGAATAATTAGAGGGCTTGATTTAGGGCGATCTTTCAAAGTGAAAATATTGTTTATGCTATTTGTGTCACTATACTGTGCAGAAAGACCGAAGAGAGTGTCTGTTGGCAGAGCGACGATTTCTCCATTGAGAATTTTTCTTATTGCTTCTTTGTCAGATATTTTCATAAAGAAAATCATAGCGATAATCCGACTTTTTTGTCATGATCAAATATTATTGAGGTGTGATTATGTTAACTAAAATTTGTATCTTGTTTGGCGGAAAATCAATTGAGCATGAAATATCAATTTTATCGATGAAGAATCTCCTACCCTTTTTTAAACGAAATAAATATGACATTACATTGATCGGAATCGATAGAAAGGGGCTTTGGCATGTGAGTGATCAAAGTGGAAAAATGGATGATCCAAAACCTTTTTATGAGATTTTCAGTCTCCTTGCTCATAAAAAAATTGAGGTCGTTTTTCCTATTTTACATGGATTGAATGGTGAAGATGGGACAATACAAGGTTTACTAGAAATTGCAGATTTACCCTATGTAGGACCAAGTGTTTTGTCTGCAGCTGTTGGGCTTGATAAAGATGTAATGAAAAGGCTGTTGCGAGATGGTGGATTGCCTGTTGGTGATTTTTTAACATTCACGGAATTACCTGATTTTGAGGAAGTAAAGCAAAGATTGGGTCTACCTATTTACATCAAACCGGTAAATATGGGGTCGACATTAGGGATTACGATTGCCTATTCAGAAGGAGAATTCGCAAAAGGATTTGCCCTCGCAAAGCAATTCGATAGAAAAGTTATTTGTGAAAAAAAAATTGTGGGGCGAGAGCTCGAATGTTCTGTAATTGGCCTTGAGAATCCAATAGTGTCACTACCTGCAGAGATAGAGCCAAAAACAGAGACCTATAGCTATCAAGGAAAATATTTTGATCGATCGTTAACTAACTACATCTATCCAGCAAACATTGATCCAGAGCTAACTTGCCAAATTCAAGAAATGGCTCTTTCTGCATATAAAGTGCTCTGTGGCGAAGTCATGTCTCGTGTAGATTTTTTCTTGACTCAAGAAGGGGAACTTCTTGTAAATGAAATCAATACAATCCCAGGCTTTACATACATGAGCATGTTTCATAGAATGTGGGAAGTTACCAATCTTCCAACAGATGAGCTCGTTGACCGTTTAATTGAATACGCATTTCAAAGACATCAAAGAAAGCATGAATTACACTACATTGCACACGAAGATGCTGTTACATGTTAGTTTTTTGTGAGAGAATTGAGTGTTAGATTCCTCTTTCTCGTACAGTGCGGATGTCAAATTGTGCGAACTCTTCAAAGCTTGCGTCAATGTAGTAAAGGTTTTGGGGGTGAATGCTCTTGATCAATTCACAAGCTTGTTTAGCTTCATGTTTGTTTGGAGAGAGTGTGATAATTGTTTCAAAAGCCCAATACTCTTTTTCTTTTCCTTCAATATCTGCTAGCGGAATATTCACTGTGTTATCAATGTGTTCTGTATTGTAATCATTGATTTTTCTGACATCTGCGATAAGCGTTTTTGCTTCAGGAATACGTTTTAGATATTCTTTAAACTCTGAAATAGTGAGTTTTTTCATAATAATCCTAACAGTTTAAAAATTGGAGTAGCCACATCACGAGGTTTGCCCACATCGGGATGAGTATGCATGAATAACATAGGGTTGAAGTTAAGTTCTATGATTGAATAATTACTTGTTGATGCGGGTGTTTTACAATCTTTTATGATCATATCTACGCCACAAATTTTAGATTCTACAGCTTTGGTAGCATCTATTGCTAATTTGCGATAGCTTTGATCGACATCATCAGTTGCATCAACGGAATCGCCACCTTTTGAGAGGTTTGAGTTTTTCCAGAACGAGAAAATTTCGCCTTTTTTTAAGATTCGACTTAGAATTTTGGAATCTGTGATTTTTGGAATTCTGACTTCTTTGAATTTTGTTTTATTTTTATTCGCAATGAGTTGTTCTATGGTGTCAGTATTGTTTCCAATCACATTCGCAGAAATTCTCTTCGTGATAGCAATGACTTTAGAGTCGATTACTAAGAATCTATATTCCAACCCATCTATAAATTCCTCTACTAATGCTTCTTTGGAGTGACTCAGTGATTCTAATATAGCTGATGTGTATGAGGCCTCATCATTTCTTTCTACAAAGTGTATGCTGATTCCTTTGTTAGTCGTGTTGGGCTTAATTACAAGATGATCCATTGAAAGAGTTGGTCGAGCAATTAATGCATCTTCTATTGAAGTGAAAGCGATTCCTTCTGGAGTGGAGATATCATGTTCTTTAAGGATGTGTTTCGTTAGTTTTTTGTTTCTTGTGATTAAGACGCTAATAAATGAGTCTTTGCTTGTGCAAGATGCACTTTTGATAATTTCTGAAACATTGTTGTTTTTGAGTCGAATAATGTTGTCACTAGTGTCTAAAAGTTTAACATCGATGTTGTTTTTTAAGGCCTCAGAGATCATCACTTGTGTTGACATTCCCATATTCTTAATGGGTTCGATTGGAAAAGTTGTGGGGGATTCTCTAAGATGTTTTTTCACATTTGAAATGATGACTTCATTTTCTATTTCTTCTCTTACATATCTTGAACAGCCACAAGCATTCCATTCTTGGGAAAAATGTTTTGCTTGGTTTATTGCAAAGATTGATGGGTTTGAATTGGCCAATTTTTTAATTTTTTGGGGCATAATATCTGGTAATGGAAGTTGAGCTTGAGACAAAACATCATTAATCCAATCCGAGATGTTTTTTCTCTGCCCACTTATTGAAAGAGAAAGGTTTTTATCCAACCCATTTTCTGCAACAAGGTAGTAGTTTTCTACAGATGCTAGATACTCATCTTTTGAAAGTTCGCCAGAAGGAGTAAAGAGGCAAAAAGTGAGAATATTCTTGATAAAAGAAAGAGCCTCAAGTGATGTGCCTGTACGAAACAGTGGATTCACATCAAGGAGTCGAATTTCGAGGTATTCAATTCCGTTCATTCCTAAAGCGTCTAATTCGCTTATTTCTGAGTGAGGGACTCGTTTCGGTCTAATCATTGAATAGAGTTCGTTGGGTATTTGCAAGACAGCATCTGATATTTGGTCATTTTGATATTTTGCATAAGCTGGACAAGCTTTATTTGTCAGGATGCGTAATTCTTCAATATAGGATGGAAGGTGATTGTAATTTAGAGCAATTTCTTGTTGAACTTCATTTGTATATCCGAATCGAGACGTTCTCATTGATGTAGCATGGGGGAAAGAATTTTTATCCATAGTTGCGAAAGGAAAAACAGAGGCGCCGTAAAAATAAGGAATAATCCAAGAAAACCGCATAAAATTACGCATCATGTGTAAATAACATTCTGAGGCAAAAATATTGGTTGGTAATAATGACCCTTTTTCTTTTTTGTACTCTTCAAAAAAGGAGTTTTGAAACGAAAAGTTATAGTGGTAGCCACATAGAAGTTGCTTTTCTAAGGAAAATCGATTTCTAAGACCTCTACGGTAGAGGTGTTTTTTTCTACCTTCAGGTGAAAAGCCAAAGTTTGCAATTGCTACATTTTCATCAAAATTAGGAGGGACGCTCATTGGCCATAGAATTTCATCACCAATATTTTGCGCAATAAAAGCTAATGTCATATCGATCCATGCAATTGCCTTTTTATGAGAAGAAAAAATGGGGGTAGCAATTTCGATTTGACTTTCAGCAAAATCCAAAGTGATGGTTTTATTGGAAAGAGGATCTCCTAAAACTCTGGGATGAGGGTTTTTAGAAATTGTTTTTCCATCTTTACTCATGCGCAGAGACTCTCTTTCAAGTCCCACTCTGTACGGTATGTCTTTTTTCATAAATTTGCACTATACTAAAGAACCGAGATTGCAAATAGTTAAAAAATCATCACAACAAAATCTTAAAAAAAGACTTCTCAGAAAAGAAACATTTTTTGTATGCTTAACGCGTAAAACAATCAAACCCAGGAGGTTGTAATGAACAGCAAATTTACTAAATGTTTGTGCCTAGCAGCACTAGCTTTCGGATCTCTATCAGCTTTTGAAGACGATTCAACTAAAAACTTAATTGCTTTATTTGATGAAGAGCCAACAGAGACAACTGAGCCAACAGAAGAACCAACAAGTGGTCTTTTCGCATCTGAGTCTTCAGAAGAAGAAGATGAGTTCATCGTTTCTTAATATTACTTAATCTCTCCAAAAAGATTGTTTAACAAAATGAATGATTCATTTATTGAAAAGTTAGAGAGTCTTTTTGGGGAATTATGTTTAGAATTTGTAGAACAGGAATTTTTGTTATCTTTTTGACGATGACTTCCTGTGGCGGGTGGACTAAAACACTTTCCAGAGTCAAAATCGAAAGAGACATTGACCTCTCTAGCAAAGAGGG